>DAOUDY010000095.1:0-2940 GCA_034430755.1 Dehalococcoidales bacterium | reverse complement strand
AGATTCCTGAGGAAACGAAAGCGGTTCTCCAGCGAGCCTCCGTAGAGGTCATTGCGCTGGTTGGAACGCGGCGACAGGAACTGGTGAATCAGATAGCCGTGGGGACTGTGAAATTCGACGGCGTCATAGCCGCATATCCTGGCGGCCGCTACCGCATCCGGGAAGGTCCTCTCCATGTACTCGATTTCCTCGATGGTGAGAACCTTGGGAACGGTAGTACCGCCCATGGTTTGTGCCCTGGTCTCGTAGCCACGGGGCATAATCCTGTCTTCGTAGTCCTGCGGCCTCTCCGAGGGTATGGCCGACGGTGCTGCCGGCGTCTCACCGGACAGCCGGCCGGAGCCCTGGCGACCGAAACTGGGGGTAATCTGGATGAAGGCTTTGGCACCGCACTGCTTGATGGCCTCGGCCAGGTTAGATTGGCCTTCGTAGTAAGCACGGCCGCTGATGCGCGGGTTGCCGAAGCTGGTGGTCTTGGCGCCCCAGTCGGTGGCGAAGGTACATTCAATAGTGATAAAGCCGGCACCGCCTTCAGACCGGCCGGCGTACGAGTAGAGGCACTCTTCCTGGACATAGCCGTTTATATCGGCGCCGCCGGTGGTGGTGCAGGAGCCGCCAATCCTGTTCTTGATAGTCAGGGGGCCTAATTTTATGGGTGAGAATAATATTGGAAAATCAGTCATTTTTCTCCTTTCCTATCTATATTCCTTTATTTAACGCGTCGTTTACTGGTATCAACGCCGATTAGTTTGCCCAGGTTTTCACCGAAAATCATCCTTTTCACTTCGTCGGTAACCGGTGCATAGCCGTAGCCTTTCTGAAGGTCTTCCGGCATCTCGAATGTTCTTAGGCCTATTGCCGCTTCCCTGAACAGTCCGCCGGGGCCGTAGAAATCGGTTCCCCAGACAATGCGTTCCGGACCGGCAAATTGAATCGCCTCGCCGATGATTTCGGCTAACCGCCGGGGTGCCCTGTTATACCAGGGCATGATTAGGCTTAAGCTGATGTATACATTAGGATGAGACAAAGCTACCATGTTCAGGTCATGGCAAAGCGGCCAGCCGGCATGGAAAGCGATGACTTTCAGGTCATAGAAGTCATTCACGACGTCATCCAGCAGGACCGGCAGGCAGTATTTAGCCTTGCCCGGGGGGCACCAGCTCCACCCGGTGTGGATAGTAACAATGACTCCCAGTTCTTCGCATCTCTCGTAGAAAGGCCATATCCTCTCGTCGTTGATGTAGGTATCTTCCGGAGGATAGAACTTGAATATCTTGCAGCCTCTTTCCTGTGCCAGGTAATCCAGCTCCCAGAGGACTTCTTTCATGCCCCTCTTGATAAAGGGTCCCAGGTTAGGCTGGACGATAAATCTGTCCGGGTACTTTTCGGCGGCGGCCAGCAGATAGCCGTTGGTGGACCATTTGGTGGAGTAACCGGTAGTTTCCATCATGGATTCAGGAAGGACACAGGCCATATCTACACCATAACGGTCCAGGTAAACTATTAGCTGTTCATCTTCGGTCATATCTGACTTGGGAGGTTTGGTCTCGATTTTATCTTTCCAGTTTTTGGTGTCATGGTGTGGGACAGCGCCGAAAGCACGGGCAGTCTCCGCAGTACCGTACACCCACTTTTTATAGGAAGGGAAATAATCGAAGTATTTTTTCTGGTCGCCGCTAAGATGGCATTCGACGTCTATTTTAAAATAGTCGTCTTTGACGAATTCCTGTTTTGCCATTACTTATACTCCTTTTTGTAGGTAGGCTGAAAAAAGGTTATTTCTTTTCCGCTTTGTCCGGGCGGTAGCTCTTGAAGAACTTGGTCTTGTTCAGGCGCTCTTCGTATTTCTCATGCATCTTGTGGAAAGCCTGTCTTTCGCCCATGCCTTCGCGGTCACGGATGAACATGAGGTCTTTCTCGTCCTCGCTGTACTTGAGGTTGGTGCTGAAGGTATGGTAGAGGATGACCTCCTTAAGGTTGGTCAGGCCCAGCCTGTCCAGCATGTGGCGGCGGGCAAACTTACCCATGACCACACAGTCGCGCGGGAGCAGGGCGATGGCGGAGGCCAGGTTGTGCACCTCGGACTCCAGGTCTTCCTCGGGGACGGACTTGGTGACATAGCCGGCTTCCTCGGCTTCTTTGCCGCTGATGGTGCGGCCGGTAAGCAGGATTTCTTCGACCTTCTTGGTGTGGCCCATAACCAGCTCGAGAGGCAGGGTGGGCAGACCGCCGAAGGCCAGCCGCTGGCCCATCTGGGAGAACTTGGCATTGTCAGCGCAGATGACGATGTCGGCAGCCTTGGTAATGTACAGACCGGCTTCGATAGCCCAGCCGTGAACCTGTACCATGACGACCTTGTTGCAGTCGAGGATGGCCTGCGGGAACCCGTAAAGCTGGTCCTGGTCTGTCTGTAGCCTGATTCTCTGGCTGGGCTTGAAGCCTTTTTCGCCACCGTAGACACGGTAGACCATGGATAGGTCAAACCCGGCGCAGTAGTTCTTGCCGGCTCCCCTGAAGATGACCACATTACAGTCATCATCATGGTTGATTTCCCACATGGCTTTCTTGATGTCGCCGGTCATGTACTCTTCGCCGATACTGATGGAGTTGTTCTTATCCGGCCTGTTCAGGGTGAGATAGGTTATTTTGGGTTCTTCCTTGTCCTTCTCCAGGATAATTGATTCGTATTTTGGATAAGCCATTGTGTTTTCCTCCGATGTACTTATTTTTGTTTTTTACAAATTTCCTGGGGTATTTAATCTTTCCCATGATTAGATGTTTCTAGTTTGGGGCAGGGGAACAGCAGGTGATGGCTTTATACCGCCATGGCGCATTAACTACTGTCAAACCCGTAAATCGGCTGAGGCAGCGTTTTAAGCCCTTTGTGAAGTGAGAATGCTTTTCTTCGTCCTTTGAGCAGTCCCATATTAAACGTACAGC
>DAOUDY010000094.1:0-4607 GCA_034430755.1 Dehalococcoidales bacterium | reverse complement strand
CGGCCAGCGCGCGCGGCGTTTTTTGTTCCATTGATGAAACTCCTCTACAGAAAGCCCGGGCGAAGCCGGATTACCTCCTACCTCATTGAGCGAAAGAAGGCGATTGAAGCAGTAGAGGGCCGTATCTTCAAAGCCCTTGGCCATTACGGCGCCGGTGAGCTGCTGCCAGCGCCGGATGAATTCAAGCCAGGTATTTTTGCGTTCCTTAGGAAAGATGCGCGGGAAACGCAGGAAAAGCAGCTTCTCCAGAAAGGAGGGCGTGCCCTGAGATAAAGCAGGATTATGCCTGCGTGCCTGTTCGAGAGCGTCCTCCAGATAGCGCCGGTCATTCGGGGCTATGGGAGAAACCCTGATATATGTTCGGTAGACCGGCAGGCACGCGGTCACGGTGGTCAAAGCCTCCGTGAGCTCCATATCGGAATGGTGTGCTTCAGGTTCATCTTTTCTGGCAATCTGATAAAGGCGGCCCCCCAATTCTTTCATCTCCGCAGAGAACAGCTCTTTCATTATCTGCCTCTTTTTCTCATAGACGGTGTGGCTGAAATCCTGCTCTATGCCGGTGAAGCGGCGGTAAATTTTATCCAGCTGGTTTGCCCCATTCCGGTCAATGAAGAGGGCGTTGACCTGATTCAGGAAATCGTAGCCGGTGGTGCCGAAAATATGCCAGTTATCGGGCAGCTCTTCACCATCGGACAGGATTTTCTCCGCAATAACATAGAAGGAAGGGCTTTTTGACGGTGTGGCTGTTCCTGGCGCTGCATAATGCTGGAGTCGGGCGAGGTACTGCGCGGGGTGGGCCAGGCCATCGATATGGTCAACCCGCAGCCCGGTCACGCCGCCGGCGCAGGCCATTTTCATAACCAGCGCATGCGTCTTACGGAACACGGCGGGGTCTTCCACTTTCATGCCGACGAGGTCGCTGATGTCGAAAAAGCGCCGGTAGTTGATTTCTTTCAGGCCGGTGCGCCAGAAAGCAAGGCGGTAAGCCTGCTCGCCGAGCAGCTCATCAAGGTGAGGTTCGCCCTCATCGCTGTTGAAGAAGACCACGCTCTCCTTGACAATGGTTGCAATCGACCGGGATGCCCCGAGCAGATGTGAAATTTCTCTCTTCAGCGTCTGGCGCTTTCGGTACTGTGGAGAGGCTTTCCCCGTGCGCCACCCGGCAAGCGATGGCAGGCTCTGTAAACTCTGTATAATTTTGCGCAACGCCTTCACCTCAGAGCTATCGCCGCCGGATTTTTTCTCCAGCAACTTTTGACTGTGGGTAAAAATAAGGCGGCAGGACTTTATCTCCAGCGGGAACCTGGTGTCACCACTCCTGATGCCAAACCCGTAATTTTCCAGCGAAAGCGTTACGCTTCCGTCCCTGATGGCCTGAGGGTACGGGCTGCCCAATACCGGCAGGACCACCTTTTCGCCAGGAGTGGTGTCAAAAAAATCGGCACAGGGCGAAACGGCGCCGTTCTCCAGAAAGTCCGTCCACCACGGATTCTCAGAGCCGGCGGCCATGTGATTGGGGACAATGTCCAGCAGCAGGCCCATTCCCTGCTGTCTAAGGTGTCGGACGAGGTTTTCAAAGTCCTCTTCTGTGCCCAGCTCCGGGTTGAGGCGGCGTGGGTCGACCACATCGTACCCGTGGAGGCTTCCGGCTCTTGCCTTTAAGACAGGGGAAAGGTAAAGGTCTGAGATGCCCAGGCGTTTGAGGTAGGGCACTAGTTTCAGGACATCGTTGAAACGGAATGCATGATTAAGCTGCAGCCGGTAGGTTGCTGCCGGTATGCGCACACTGGTCATCTACGCGCCTCTTATTTGAAGCTGTTCCCCGAGGTTGTGGAAGGCGGCCAGCCACCCCTTGGCGGCCTCATCACCGCTGTCAGCCCGCTGCTGGTAGGCGGGACGGGTGCTGTTGAGCATCTCATAGAACTGGTTTTGCGTCTGCCACAGGTCGACGGCAAAGGGCATGGCGCGGGCAAGGGTGATGGCATCAACGATAACCTGTAGCTTGGAAGCTTCCTCTGGCGCCTGGTTGAACGCTGCCATCATGCCTTCCAGCGAAGCCTTGAAATCGTAGGCCAGGCCATCCATGTCCAGGTCCACGCGCCAGGAATCGGCGGTGTTCACCAGATTCTTGATGGTTTCGGCTTCAAAAGTGTCGCTTTTCAGCGCCCGGTGCAGGTCAATATTCAGGATGAGCTCGGCAGCGGAGTGGAAGGCCTTGGGCACCGGACCTCCCATCTCGGTGAGAAAGCGCATGGCGGGGAAGTGGTTTTCATAGAGCTGGCGGTAGGCGGACTCAATCTCGGAAATAGTTGACTCCAGGATATAGCCCAGCACCTTGCGTTGTTCGTCACGGAAAAGGGAGCGCAGCGAATAGGTGGAACTGCCGAAGTGCTTGTCCAGCAGACGGATGACCTCTGGAAAGTCGGCGGCATGGCAGGTCTGCGTCGTCTCCTGGAGCATTGCCTGATATGCTGCCTCGCCCTGGTATTGCCGCACGCCGGCATTGAGGTTATGGTCGCCGAAATGGAGCACGCCGAAGCTGAGGGTGGCCTGTTCCTGCGTTATCTCGGAGGTTACTCTGGCCCGCCCCGCGGCGAGCCTGGTCTTACCGCAATCAACTGTCTGGTAGTCCTCGGTGTTGACAAAGTAGCAAAACGTCTTCGTCTGCTCACCGTAGTTTTCAAAAAGCGAGCTTATGGCGTAGTGAGCGGTGACCTTGATGAGGTCAACTATGGCCGGCCTGACGAACATCTCGTAGATATGGCGCCCGTCGCCCATCTTGCGGACATTGCTCTTCGCCTTCTCCAGAATGGACAGGAATTTCTCTTCCGCATCATCGCCGAAAAGCTCCTGGGCCAGCTGCACCACACGGCCGGCGTACTGGATGACCTGCACCGTCTCGATGCTGGAAAGGTCGTCGAAAAACCAGCCGCAGCTTGTATACATGAGCATGGCGTGGCGCTGGAGCTCAAGCAACTTGAGAGCCGTCACCCGTTCCGCTTCGTTCATTTCGCGACTCGCCTGCTGGCTGAAAAACTGCGTCACGTTTTCCGGGGAGCGGTCAAGGATGACGTCTATATACGCATCTCTGGCCGCCCAAGGGTCTTTAAATAGCTCCTTTGCCTTGTTTTCGTACCGGGGTATCAGGGTATCGCGCAGCCAGTCCATCGCCTCGCGCAGCGGGGCGCGCCAGGCCTGGTTCCACTTTGGATGTCTACCTGAATTATCACCGCAGTCGTTCCGCCAGCGCTCGACGCCATGGGCGCAGCTCCAGGAGGTGTTCTCGATTATCTCCACCTCGTGGGTGGGGGGGTGCTTTTCCAGGAATTCCCCGAAGTTGGTTATTTTGGCTAAATTTTTTTCTTCTATATAGTTGAGGGCGTAGGCCAGCGCCATGTCGGCGAAGCGGTGATGATGCCCGTAAGTCTCGCCGTCGCTGGCGATGTTGACCAGCTGCGGCCAGCTACGCTTGTCGGAAAAAGCGGCCGTCAGGAGATTGGCGAAATTCTCACCATTGCTCAAAGTGTCTTCAAAGGCTACGCTGCGGGAGGCGGGGCCATCATAAAAGAAAAGGTTGAAAGTTCTGCCTGAGGGCAGGTTAACGAGATAGGCCATGGTCGGGTCGATTTTGCCCCCTCCCACATCGGCCCAGGCTTCGCTGCCCAGCTGGCGCACCCGCCCGGCCTGATGGGGAGCGAGGATGGAGAACTTCAGACCCATCTCGGCCATGATGTCGAGGGTCTCCAGGTCCACAGCCGTCTCTGGAAGCCACATCCCCTCCGGCTTTCGGCCGAAGCGTCGCTCGAAGTCCCTCAGCCCCCACAGGACCTGGGTGTATTTATCCCGCCTGTTGGCCAGCGGCATTATCATGTGGTTGTACGCCTGGGCCAGCGCCGAGCCGTGTCCGGAGAAGTTCTGCTGGCTCTCTTTATCGGCGTCGATGATGGTCTGATAGACCTCCGGCGTGTGCTCTTCCAGCCAGGAGAGCAACGTCGGCCCGAAATTGAAGCTGATTCTGGTGTAGTTATTCACAATCTTGGTGATGTAGTTCTCGCTATCGAGGATGCGGGAAACCCCGTTGGGCGCGTAGCACTCGGCGGTGATGCGCTCGTTCCAGTCGTGGAAAGGGTAGGCCGAGTCCTGAAGCTCTACGTATTCCAGCCAGGCGTTTTCCCGTGGCGGCTGGTAAAAGTGACCGTGCATGCAGATGTATCGTTCCATTCATTTCTCCTTGACAAATAGCACCGCGGACGCGGGTAAAATCTGGATGATGAGTTCTCCCCGGGACGACAATACCCCAGGAGTGCTGCTGCCGCCGCCTCCCCACGCCGCCTCCGCCGAATCAAATCGCTTCTGCCACCTTCCCCCCGGCACCGGCAGGCTCACCACGGACTCTTCCTCCCCGCAGTTATAAATTATAACCGCTTCGCTTCCCGGCTGCCAGCGGTGCAGAAAAAGAATTTTTTCTTTCTCATCGCCGGTGACCTTCATCGTTTTCTTGTTCAGGTTGCGCAGGGCAGGAACCTGCTTACGCAGGCGGATAAGCTCCTGATAATAAGCAAGCAATGTCTGGTGCTCGCTTTCATGGCGCAGGTGATGATTGAGAC
>DAOUDY010000093.1:0-9359 GCA_034430755.1 Dehalococcoidales bacterium | reverse complement strand
CTGAAGTGCAGCAAGCCTTTAAATCTATTAATGAAGAGATTGAAAATAATAAAGAGGCATTCCATAAATTAAGTGGTGTATTATTAGTTCAGGATGAGAAGATTGACCTTACGATGCCAGAGGAAATCTATTTTTCCCCCAATAACTACGCATCAAATCAATTGCCATGTTGGCTGATAAATAAATTGGAGTGTATCTTAGAAATCTCTTAACTTCCACCTGCATGTTCCCCCCTTATCAGCCTCTCCCCGTAATCCATTAAAACCTTTGTCCGTTCCGCGGGAGTCCTTTTTGTCTCCAGGTATTTTTTCAAAGCGTCTAAAGGGGTGATTTCCTCGGCGGTGAACTGTCCCAGCCGTAGCCTCGTCTCGCGCAGTGTCTCCCGCGCTACGGTGTAAAAATGGGCTTCCTCCAGCGCCTCTCTTATGTCAGCGTCGCGGAGCTGGCCTTCGAGCGGTGCCGGCAGGGTGATGTTCAGCCGCACGATGGCCTCTTTGATTTTATCTGCCTGCCTGGCGATGGCATCAAGCACGGTGGCGGTGGGGTCTGAGTCCTGCGCCTCCAGCGCCACCTCAATGGTCAGGAAGCGGCGCCCGCTCACCGGGTGGAACTCGAAAGACACCTGCCTTTGCCCGCCGGCTTTGTCAGGCGCAATATCAACCAGATAAAAGCCCTTTTCATCGGCCTCGTCGCCAAAGTCGAGTCGCGACAGGCTGCCGGCGTAGACCACCGGCGGGCTCTCGGACAGGACCTGATGCCGGTGGATGTGCCCCAGGGCGACATAGTCAAAGGCGGGGTTGGCCACGTTGCTCAGCAGCAGGACGTGCTCCTGCCCGATGGTCATCTGCCGCTCCGTGCCAAGCTGCGAGCCGGCCACCCATGCGTGGGCGGCAAGAATAGCGGGTAACTCGGGGTCGAGTTTGGAGACGTGAAGCTCAATGGCCCCGGTCAGCGCCTGCTGCAATTTTTCTCTCATCTGCTCGAAGTCAAGGTTCTTCGTCTCCTCGCGGCTGAGCAGGACGCTGCGTCTCAGCCAGGGGAGGGAGGCTATCTGTACGGCGCCGCCGCGGGTGGGGATGTGATAAATATCGGGGCGGTTGGAAACATAGACGTTCTTCACCGATAGGGTATCAAAGATTTCGGTGCTGGTGGCCCGGCCGACGGCGTTGGGCAGGTCGTGGTTGCCCACGAGGAGAAAGATGGGGATATCATTTGAAGAGAGGCGGTTGATGCGTTTGGCAAACTCGCGCTGCTGGGTCTGAGTGGGCTCGCGGGTCTTGTAGGCATCGCCGCAGAATATGACCAGGTCCACCCTGTTCTCTATGGCGTAATCGACGACCTTATCCAGGGAAGACAGGAAATCAAGGAAGCGCGTGGAAAGTCCGGTGGCTGAGTCAGTGCGTCCGTAGGTCTCAACACCGAGGTGCAGGTCGGCGAAGTGGAGGATTTTCATTATATTTTAACCCCATCCCCCTTTATCCCCCTTCCCCGGGGAAGGGGGAGATAATTAGAAGAGGGGCGAAGCTCCTCTTAAACATCTATGTTCCTTCTTCCTTCCATATCTGGCCGCCCTCTGGCAGCACAAAGAGGTCCTGGCCGGCCAGCTTGGCGGCGAGCGTTTCCTTGAGGGTGGCGATGGGCACCCGTATCTGGTTCATGCTGTCGCGCTCCCGGATGGTAATCTGGTTGTCCTCCAGCGACTGAAAGTCGATGGTGACGCCGTATGGAGTGCCGACCTCGTCCTGGCGGCGGTATCTTCTACCGATGCTCTGGGTATCATCGTAATGGACCATCCAGCACTGGCGCAGGTCATCATATACCTCCCTGGCGAATTTGCCCAGGTTCTCCTTCTTGCTCAGCGGCAGCACCGCCACCTTGTAAGGCGCCAGAGTGGGGTGCAGATGAAGCACCACCCGCAGCTCGCCCTGGGCGATTTCCTCATCGTAGGCATCGCACAAAATGGCCAGCACCGAGCGGTCCACGCCGGCCGAAGGCTCAATAATATAGGGGACGATGTGCTCACCGGACTCCTCGTCGAAGTAGGTCATCTCTTTGCCGCTGTGCTTGGCGTGCTGCGCCAGGTCATAGTCGCCGCGATTGGCAATGCCCTCAAGCTCCGCCCAGCCCATGGGGAAATTGTAGTCGATGTCGTAGCACTTTTTGGCGTAGTGGGCCAGCTCTTCATCGCGGTGGGGACGCAGGCGCAAATTTTCTTTTCTGATGCCGAGGTTGAGGTACCACTTTCGCCTCTCCTCAAGCCAGTAATCGAACCATTTATCAGCCGTCTCCGGCCGGACGAAATATTCGATTTCCATCTGCTCGAACTCGCGGCTGCGGAAGATGAAGTTGCCGGTGGTAATCTCGTTGCGGAACGCCTTGCCCACCTGGGCGATGCCGAAAGGCAGCCGCTTCCGCGTCGTGGTGAGCACGTTCTGAAAATTGACGAAGATACCCTGGGCGGTCTCCGGCCGCAGGTAGACCACATTGGCGTCCTCCTCCACCGGCCCCATGAAGGTCTTGAACATCAGGTTAAAGAGGTGAGGCTCGGTCAGTTCACCGCCGCATGAGGGGCAGCTGTTATCGGCGACCTCATCGCTGCGCCACCTCTGGTGACACTGCTTGCACTCCACCAGCGGGTCGGCGAACTGCTCGAGGTGGCCGCTGGCGGCCCACGTCTGGGGATGCATCAGGATGCTGGCGTCCAGCCCCACCATGTCATCACGCCCCTGAACGATATCACGCCACCAGGCCTGCTTCACATTACGCTTCAACTCCACCCCCAGCGGCCCGTAGTCCCAGCAGCTTGATAGCCCGCCGTAGATTTCGCTGCTCGGGAAGATGAAGCCCCGCCGCTGGCTGAGGGAGACAATCTTCTCCATGGTGACGCTGCCTGGTGTCTTTTCCGTCATTACCAGTGCCCCTTAATATCTAACATATGGCGATTGTTATTTTCTCGCCAGAACCTGCTGTATGGCGAGGAAGAAGATTACTGCCAGGACGATACCTCCGAGGCCCATGACAATCAGAGCGAATATCCATAAAGGCATGAGGTATATCCCGTACGAATTGTAGCTGAAAATGGCCAGCATTGCAAAGGCAAGGACGAGCTGCGGCAGGGCGACCATATTGCCCATGAGCAGGAGCGTTGTTTCGGCACGTTTGTTTGCCGTCTGCGGGAAGCGGTTTCCCAGCCTGATTATGCCCATAACGATGACGGCACCGAGGCCGGTCAGCAGGAACTGCGGCACCACCAGCCAGGCGGTGGCCGCCGCACGGCCTACCCACCGGTCGGGCAGACCATCCTTGAAATGATAGGCGATTTCATCCGGGAGGCGGGGGTAAAAATAAATCGTGAGGCCGAGAGACAGAAGCAGGAAGACCAGAGGAAGAACGATATATCTCCAGCGGAAACGCATCATTTTATTTTACGTGGACGTCCCCGTTTCTTCCAGCCGAGAATCTCAAGGAGGTGGCCAACTGCCGTGTCTTCCAGGCTGGGGTGGCGGAGCGGGAGGTCAGGGTTGATACGATAGCGGTTACGCCGTCCTTCCAGCTCCTTGCTGATATAGCCGGCCTGTAGCAAATCGGCAATTATTTTACGTGTTGCCCTCTCCGTGATGCCGACGGCGTTGGATAATTCCAGAGCCGTCATCCGCGGCTGAAGCGAGATGTAGCTCAAAGTGAGGGTATGGTTGGTTAGAAATTTCCACTCAGACATATTCTTTAAAAAGAGAGAAGTGAACCATAAATCATCATTATTAAATCATACCAGAAAAACCGCCTACCTTTATAACATAGTTAACCCGCATAATGCAACCCCCGCCTCTTTTTGAGGTGCTTTCAGCGACGATTTTTTATCTCCGCAGACAAAATGGCCGTTCATGTAATTTAAGAAACCACAGAAATTTTTACCTAAGTAAACTCTCAGCATATTGACAAAACATAAAAATCGCTCTATAATGCATGAAAGATAGTTCATCATTTATAAAACATAATTAATATTACATGATAATGACAGCAAAATCAATAGGTAGACCAGTAAAAATAATAACGAGGAGGCTTGTTTGATGTTCTGGAGAAAGAAGAAAATCGTGGGGGCTCCTGTGGAGGCCAGTACCGCGGGAACCGGAACCGCGGCCATGGGTACGGCACAGGTTGCTGCCGCGGGGGCAACACCGTCGGCAGCCGAAGTGGAAAGGAAAAAGGAGGAAAAGTTGCCCGGGCCCAAGACAATGCCCGAGATATTGGGGAATCACCTTATCAAGCAGATGGGAAAAGAGCCAAACTGGGTGTGGAGATTGTCAGCGGTGATGCGTCCCAGGTCAAGTGGGGAGAAGGGATCTGACGTGAGAATTTTCGCTGAGTATGAGGCGACGGCTAATAAAATAAAAATTAAGAACTATACCACGCTTGACCAGCATCCAAAGCTGCTACTTTTCGAAGGCTGGTTCGATAAGGAATCGAAGAAGGTGGAGCTTGAAGAAAAACGGATTATCCCCAAGGTGACCATTTACACGGAAAAGGAGATACAGCAGCAGATAGAGGCATTGAGCGAGCCGGGGAGCAGTATCTTTTTCTACCTTACGGCAAGCCCGGCGTCGGGTGGACCACTGGGGCGTGGCGCCGCGGTTGTTGAGGTCAACCCCAAGTATCCGGGAAAAGGGCAGAAGAAGTATATTCTGACGGCGGTATCCGTGGACGGTACGGAACTGACCCAGAAAGGGATAAAGATGTTTGACTCCGACAAAGCGTCATATGTCGCTCGATGGATTAAGGAACGTCATTTCAAGGCCTCGGAGTATTAATATCAATGCGGCGGCAGCCAGGGAAGAAAGGAGGTAACATAATAATGGCCAAAAAACCGGGTAAGCCAGGCGGCGGTGCCAGCAAACCGCCCTTTGTCACCAAGAAGTAAATAAGTAATCAGGCTGGCATATGATTCATGGATGGGAGGAAACTTCTCCTCCCATCCATTTCGGTACAGGTTGGCATAATCTGTTTGTGAGCAACCAAATTATGGACTAAAAGTAAGGGCAATACCATGATGACGGTAAATCAGGATATGATCAGGATGCGGCTGGAAGATGTTCCGGAAGATAAGGTGTTCTGGTGCTGCAATGACAGGATACTCAGAAATTTAAAAGACCTTGCCTCGGCGCTGAAGAAAATGAACCAGGAAGTCTATTCATACCATGCCAATGATGAGAAAAATGATTTCAGCAACTGGGTTCATGATGTCGTTGGCGATGTGACCCTGGCCTACCAGCTGAGAAAAGCCAAATCACGTGACACCGCTGCCCGCCGTGTGGATGAGCGGCTGGAGTGGTTGCAGACCAGGGCATAGCGGCCAGCATTGGCCTTTCCCCGCTCAGAAAAGGGATTCAAGGAAGTCTTTATCTGAAGCTCTTGTCCAGGTCACCCTCATTGGAATAGCCGCGGCTTTCCCAGAAGCCCCGATAGTTTTCATCGTCGGATAGCTCTATTTTGGTGATCCATTTTATCCACTGAGAAGGCTCAGACGAATGATTTGGGCCGACGCACCGCCAGGACAGCCGGAATGGCTATGGCGTACAGAATCAAGAATATGATGAATGCCCAGAAATACCCGTTCATGGTGTCAAAGATGTACCCGCTCAATAGAGGACCGGCGGAACCGCCAATTGCCTGCAACAGTGATACCATGCCGAAGATGGCTCCGTAGGAGGCCAGGCCGAAATTGCGACTGACCAGCATGGACATGGTGGGCAGCCAGCCTCCCGCCCCAAGCCCAAGGAGCAGGGCGTCAAGCCAGACAACCGCCATTGTGGATGATGGGCCGATAAATATTAGCATAATTGTGCTTGCCGCCAGCAGGATGAAGCTGAGGGCGCAGGCCTGTTTCGCTTTGATTTTATCGCAGAGCCAGCCGAAGAAAAACTTGCCGATGGCACTGCCCAGACCCAGAACGGTCATAGCGGTAGCCGCCAGTGCCACCGGAAAGCCAGCGTCCTGCAGATACGGAACAAGGCTCTGGTTTGCTCCCAGCGAACTGAATCCGTTGATGAAAAAGGTGACTGATATCAGCCAGAAGGCCATGGTGCCCAGTGTCGCTCTCGGGCTTAACCCTTTGGTGAGTATGCCAGACGCATTTATCTCGGCCATTTCTTCGGGAGTGGTAACACCGTCAGGATAAAGTCCCATATCGGTCGGCTTGGTTCTGATGACGAAGAGTGCCAGCGGGATTAAAATCCAGGCGATTATGCCCAGTGCCAGATATGCGGTCCGCCAGCCAAAAACAGGGATGATGAAGCTGCCGATCAGCGGCGATAGGGCAAAGATGCCCAGGCCGATGCCGGTGGACATGATACCGATAGCCTTGCCGCGCTTTTTGACAAACCAGTTGGCTACCATGGTGCTCGCTGGTACCTGGCCGCAGGCCGCCATACCAGCGCCGATGAAAAGATAGGCGAGATAGAAGTGCCAGGTTGTTTCCAGTATGTAGAGTGAGGCGAAACCGGAGCCCGCCATCAGAGAACCCACCGCGATAACCCCCCTCACCCCGTAGCGGTCAACGATGCTGCCGACCGGTGGCGCGGCCAGGCCGGTGAGCAGGAAGAAGAGGGTAAAGGCGAGCATGATATCTCCACGTCCCCAGCCGAACTCGGCCTGCAGGGAGTTGACGAAAAGGCTAAAGCAACCGACGCCGCACCCGGAAAAAATGCCCAGACACAGCACCGAGGCCGCAATTATCCAGTAGCCGTAAAAAATTCCGGATTTTTTAGCTTTCAGTGCCCTCTCTGTATCTCTCACCGGATTCTTTATTTTCCCAGTTAGCTGTCCGACTTTTCAGGTTGAGTTGTTTCTGAGACCGCACTTACACAGGCGACGGCGTTCTCTTTGGAGTGGGAAAGGCTGACGGCAATCTCTCTGATGCCAAGCTCACCGGCCTTACTCTGTGCCCTTCCGTACAGATTTACCAGCGGCTTGCCGCTGGAATGAGACAGGGTCTCGATTTCCCGCCAGTTGATGCCGTATTTGCCACTGCCCAGGAGTTTCATGACCGCTTCCTTACAGGCAAAGCGCGCCGCCAGCGATGACGGCTTATAGCGGTAAGCAGCCAGTTCTGCTTCAGTGTAGACGCGTCTGAGAAACCTCTCTCCCCAGCGCTCTACCGCCTCTTTAATACGACCTATTTCAATGATGTCGACGCCGATGTAATGCGCCATGGCGACCTCACCGCTTAGACCCGGTTAATGCCTCAAGCAGGCCGGAACACAGGTTATTCAGCAGCGTGGATAGAGTTTTGGCGGGCAGGCTGGTAAAAAGGGGGGTTATGGATATGTTGCCGTGGTCCACTGCCCAGACGTCCGTTTTCCTGTCCTGGCTGCTGTCCTGCCGCTGCCGCACCAGCCAGTAGTAATTCCGTTTGCCGTCATTGCCCTTGGTGACGGTGTTGACGTGGCTCTCGTTGGCCAGCCTGGTGACCTGAATACGCCCGATTCTGGCCAGCGGCACGCTGGGAACATTGACGTTGAGAAACAAGGTATTTGCCGGTGGGCTGGCGTTGATTCGTTCCGCCAGCAGGGTGGCCAGCCTGGCCGCGGCCTGAAAACCGGCTTCGCTATCTTGCTGGCTGGAAACGGCCAGGGCGGGATAGCCGTGCAGATAACCCTGGAGGGCGGCGCTTACCGTTCCCGAGATGTAAATATCATCCCCCAGGTTCATCCCCCAGTTTATGCCGGAGACGACGAGGTCAATTCTGCCTTTGATGAGGCTGCCCAGAGCCAGCAGGACACTGTCCGATGGCGTGCCTTCCACAGCATATGTTTCCACACCCCGGACCACCGGCTTTACCCCTCTTATCCGCAGCGGCTCCCAGAGCGTCACCGCGGTACCGCTGGCACTCTGTTCCCTATCCGGAGCCACCACCACCACCTCGGCGATGCTGGTAAGTTCCCGTACCAGGAGCCACAGACCGTCAGCGGAAATGCCATCGTCGTTGGTAACCAGAATCTTCATGGAGAATCTTTAGAGAGTTTATCACAGTATTAAATTCAACGGCAAACACTCAGGTACACAGATGTTTTTCCGCGGGGGCTTGTTAGAAGAAATAGCTCTATGGTAGCATAATAGCTATCACTATAAAGATGGGGTGCTGGTTCGGGTGCACCCCTTGCTGTTTAAGCGCAGTAACCGGATACCTTAATTAATTTGATTGGGCTAGCGTGGAGAAAAAGATAAACCTGACCATAAATGGCAGCGAGGTGAGTGGCCGTCCCGGCATGACCATTCTGGAGGTGGCCAGGGAAAACGGCATCGATATTCCCACCCTCTGCTATGTCGCGGACCTGCCGCCCATCGGGGCCTGCCGGCTCTGCGTCGTCGAGGTGGAAGGTTCCCGGACGCTGGTCGGCTCCTGCCATACCCCGATTGCCGAGGGAATGGTCATACAGACCCACTCGCCCAAAGTGATTGCCACGCGAAGGGTGCTGGTCGAGCTGATGCTGGCCAGCCACCCTGATGTCTGCATGGTCTGTGACAAGGCCAATATCTGCGAGCTGCGGCGGATTGCCGCTGACCTTGAGATAGGGCTGCCCCGCTTCCACACCCGGAAGCACTACTTTCCGGTCGAGGATGAGAACTCAAGGATGGTCCGCGATATGTCCAAGTGCGTGCAGTGCTGGCGGTGCGTTATCGCCTGCAAGGACAAAGGCGGCGAGCCACTTTTCAGCAAGGCGTACCGTGGTTTTGACAGCAAGGTCGTTTGCGGCTGCGACCAGCCGCTGGGCAGAGAGGCCGGCGAGAACTGTGATGCCTGTATCGAGCTCTGCCCGTCGGGAGCGCTGAGAAAACCAAGAAAACCCGGAGAAGAGAGGGCGGATAAAGCGCTTATTATAAAGGGCTGAGCCATCGGCGGTGATGAAATGGCGGGGAAAGAAGTAATCATAACGCGGCCAGAAGACCGGTCTGACCTTGTCGTGCGCCTGAAAGAGGCGCAGCGCCGCTATGGCTATGTGCCCGAAGAGGTTATGGCCGCGCTGGCCGAATCATTGACCATCCCGATTCACGAGGTCTACGGTGTCGCCAGCTTCTATTCATTTCTTTCCACGAGGCCGCTGGGCAGGAACGTTATCCGGGTCTGCAAAAGCCTGCCCTGCTACCTGAAGAGCGCGGAAATGATTATGCAGGCGGTGGAAAAAGAACTGGGAATTGGCCCTGGGGAGACGACGCCCGACGGCAGGTTCACCTTCGAGCTGACCAACTGCATCGGCCTCTGCGACCATGCCCCGGCCATGCTGATAAATCAGGACCCTCACGTTGATTTAACGCCAAAGAAGATAAAGCAAGTTTTAGGAGCATACAAGTAGTTCAGGAGGCGA
>DAOUDY010000092.1:0-4803 GCA_034430755.1 Dehalococcoidales bacterium | reverse complement strand
CAGCGTATGGTAAAGGTCGAAGAAGACCGCTTTAATCATCGCCGCTGCTATTCTACCGAAAGCGGCACCATCTGTAAAGGAAACGCCGAAAACAAGGTGAACAACCGGCCAGAAAAGTGTATACTAGACAACGACCTGATTTTAGAGTGGAGAAATGACAGCCGTACTGTCCCGTGCCGAAATACGCCGGTTGCTGAAAGGGAAAGCCCCTCTGGTTGAAGGGCTGGTTGACCCGGAGCAACAACTTCAGCCCAACGGCATTGACCTCACCCTGCGCGATATCGCGCTGCTCCAGTCGGCCGGTGCCATCGCCGTGGACAACAGCCAGCGGCAGGTCTCCGAGCTGGCGCCGCTTGTCTTTGACGGACTGGGCTATATCGACCTTGTGCCTGGTATATACCTGATTACCTATAACGAGGTCGTCCACCTGCCCGAGAATATCACCGCGCTGGCGGCACCCCGCTCCAGCCTGCTCCGCTGTGGCGTCACCATTGAGACAGCGGTCTGGGATGCCGGCTACTCCGGGCGCTCGCAATCGCTGCTGGTGGTCTATAATCCTCAGGGCATCAGGCTGCAGCGCAATGCCAGAATTGTACAGCTCATCTTCTTTAAACTAACTGGAAAAACGAAAGGCTACCGGGGAAGGTACCAGGGAGAAAATATCTAGTTAATTCTACCTCTCCTCCACACCGGTGATGTACCAGCCTTCCGGTGGGTCCTGGCTGGTATCAACTATCAGGTGAACGATATCAAGGTTCGGATAAAGGCTTTTCAGGTCATTCAGGTTCACGGCTTCGAACCTCTTTTTATTGTTGAGGTAGGCCTGTTCGGTGAGCGCGTTTGATTCGTAGTTCTCTCTGGTCCGCGCCAGTATCCTTCTGATGGCCACCTCCTGCGGGCAGTCTGTCTGCAGGATGACAAATTTCAGATTGTGTTCTGCGGCTATGGCCGCGGCACGACTCCTCAACGCCTGGGTAACGAAGGTCGCGTCCAGTATCACCCCTTCGCCTTTGTGAGCTAAAATTTCCCCTGCCCTTCGGAACATCTCGTCATAGACCATGGTGCGCCTGTCCATATCGGCGGCAATCTTTTCGTCAAAAACGTCTTCGTTTTTCAGCAGCTCCAGCCGTATCAGGTCGGTTCGCAGCAGCGGGCGGCCGGTGAGCCTGGCCACCTCCTCGGTGGTCTCGGTCTTCCAGGTGCCGGGAAGGCCGCAGGCAATCAATACGAAACCCGAGCCCAGCTCGGTTTGCATGAATCGCACAAACGGTTCTTTCAGTTTAGCCCCCCACACCTGATCAGTTTATCTTAACCCATCGTGCACGGTATACGACTCGGCAAGCGCGAAATACTCTCTGGCGACAGCCAGTGTCTTTGCCTTCTCCGCTGGTGAAATATGCGGGTCATCGAGCTTGAAACCTTCGACCTTGCCGCGGACATACGCCCGATAGCATTTATAGAAATCGAGCAGCGTTTTTAATTCTGCATCTTCGCTCGCCGATATATAGGCGTTGACGAAGTGGCGCGACAAATCTGCCCGGCCGTAGTGGTCCAGGTCCATGGCCAGAAAGGCCACTTCCGAGGCGACATCGCCATAGCGAAAGCGGTCATTGAATTCAATGCAGTCGTAAATGCAGATGCCGTTGTCGAAGCAGATATGGGCGGCATGGAGGTCGCCGTGGCAGTCCCTGATTTTGCCCTCGCTGACGCGGCGGCGAAATAGAGAGGCGTTCTGCACTAAAAAATCTTCGGTATAGGCTTTCAGGCGCTGATATTTTTCCGGGGAAATGGTGGTGCCGATATACTTATCTGTCTGTTCAAAATTCTCCATCGTATTTTGTCTGATTATATCCAGGTCGCCAAAGGCGCTGATGGCAGCGTTTGTTTCGGCTCTTTTATGAAATCCGGCCAGCTTTTCGGCCACTGCCGACAGCATCTCCGGCGCGACCTCACCCCGAACGAGCCTGAAACTCAGCATCGCCTCCTGAGGGAGGCGTCTCATTTTGACGGCGTACTCAAGGGGCCGGCCGTGGCCATTTATAGATACCTGACCTCCCTGCCCGGTGATGGAAACAACGCCCATATAAGCATCAGGACAGAGGCGCCGGTTCAGCTCGACTTCTTTCCGGCAGTAAAAACGGCGCTTCTCCAGCGTGGTGTAGTCGAGATAGCCCAGGTTCACCGGCTTCTTCACCTTGTAGACAAGGTCGCCGGCAAGAAAAACGAAGGACATCTGGGTCTGGACCATATCCACCTGTGACGGCGAATGAGGATAGGCCTCTGGTTCAAGCAGCGCCTGAATCAGCTCTGGCAACTTTGTCATAAGTCCACGCCTTTCCAGACTATTTTCAACCTCACCCCCTTAATCCCCCCTCTTATACGTCCCATTTTACTTCGCCGTTTCTTCCAGCCAGCCTTTTATATCCGCCAGCACGCTGTAATAATTGGCCCGGGTCACTTCAACGAGTTTGACCTGCGGCTGGCACTTCAGCTCGTCAGCCCATGGCTGCGGATTGAGCATGATGGTGCCGAGCACCCGCTTGCCGCTGTGAATCGCTTTCAAAACGACCTCCCGGAAGCGGCTGGAAAATAATTCCATTTTGCCTATCTCATCAATGACGATGACATCGCGCTGCCTGACTGCTTCCGCCAGGGCGGGAACTCCCACCCGGTCCAGGGCATCGATATCAACGCCGTATTTCCCCACCCGGCAACGGCCGTGGAAGTCAACGTGGGCCAGCACCGTCTCCTGCCCATCCAGAGCCATCAGCTTGAAACCGAGCCTCGTGCCCTGAACGCGTATCTCCTCAGTGTAGAAGCCGCCGGCTTTGCCCTTTAATTCGGCGACTGCCTGCTTTATCAGGCGGGTCTTCCCGGTTCCGGGCCGGCCGGTTAGCAGGTATACTGTCTTCATAGGCAACAATGTCCCCCTGACGCTGGATAAGTTCACCGAGGAACTACTTTTTCCGTTCCCGTAACTCTGTCTGACGCTTTTCCTTTATCTTTTTGGCCTTGCGCCGATGTTTCAGCGCGGCAACTCGTCTGGTCTTATTCATGGCCGCAGTACGTCCTTGACTTGATTTTTCCTCAATTATCCGTATCGTTTTCTTATTTGTTCCGATAGCCCGGCGAGCAGTTCCAGAGCGCGGACGGCCGCCTCTTCTGTGGCCAGAGAAGCCAGTCCACAGCTCGGCGTCACCAGCCCCTGCGCTATCAACTGCCGGAAGGGAACACCGTTCCGGGTGAAGGGCGCCATCGCTTCCTCAAGCCGGTCCTTAAGGCTGGCAGCAGACTCTTTGAGTATCGCCTCTTCCTCATTGGGGACAATCCCCCAAGCGACAGTGCCGCCCCGGTCGAGAAACCTTTTCACCTCCTGAGGATAGAGGCTCAGTGACTGAGCGTAGTTATAGGTGTCAAAGCTGATGATGTCAACCGCGCTCTTCAGTATCACCGACCAGTCGGTGTTGCCGCAGCAGTGGACGCCTTTCAGCCCCTCGATGCCGCCGAATACCTCGTTCAGCAGGCTGACCACCTTCTCCTTCGAAAGCATCATGCCTACCGAGCCAAAGGCCGACATATACGGTTCATCGACGAAGATGATGGTGCGAGGGCATACCCGTTTCAGCTCCCTCTCCTGCCAGGTCGCTTTCAGCCGCAGCAGCTTGGGCACGGCGTCGCCAAGCAGGTCATCGTAGAGTATACCCTTGCCTTCCTTGTCAACCACGGTAAGCCCCCAGGTGACCGGTCCGGTAACATGCCCCTTCACCACCTTTGGTGCCAGGTTATCCAGCGTTAAGAATCGGTAAAGACCGGCGGCATAATCGGCGCCGACGGCAAACTCATCTGCCCTGCCTTCCAGAAAGGCCGAGTAGAACTGCTCCAGCGGCTGGTCCAGGTCCTGATTGCGATTCACATAGATTTTCTTCTCCGCCTCGTCCACCACCACCCCGGGGAATCCCTGGCTGTACTGGACATACATATTCTCCAGAAACGAGCGCCTGGGAAGCTGGGGCCAGGCCGGAATGTCTTTGAGGTAATGCGCAATCTGCGCACAGGCCGCATCAGGGTCAGCATGGGGCATGCTGCCGATAAGAGTTGGCAAACAGTTGAATTCTGCTCCGGACATATGGTTAACCCTTTCTCAAGTATTTGCCGATGAGCAAATCGAGCTTTTTCTTCTGCGCCTCGGGCATGGTTTCGGGCGCGGTTACAATCGCCGTGCTCAACGCCGTGCCACAGTCGCAATCGCGCTCCGGTGGAATCCTGCCCACCGCCAGCCTGATGATTTGTCTGGCGGTGTCAATGTTCTGAAGCAGGCGGCTGATAATTATCTCGGCGGTGACGGCGTCGTGTCCCCGGTGCCAGCAGTCGTAATCAGTAACGCAGGCAATAATAGCGTAGCAGATTTCGGCCTCTCTCGCCAGCTTGGCCTCGGGCAGCGCCGTCATGCCGATAACGTCCGCCCCCCAGGAGCGGTAGAGCATGGACTCCGCTCTGGTGGAGAAGGCCGGCCCCTCCATGACCACGTAGGTGCCGCCTTTATGGGCCGTGGCGCCGGCATCTTTGGCCGCCTGATAGACGAGCTGGCTCAGCGACGGGCAGAAAGGCTCGCCGAAGGGTATATGGGCGACGATGCCCTCGCCGAAAAAGGTATTAACCCGCAGGCGGGTGCGGTCGATGAGCTGGTCGGGAATGAGCAGGTCGTTGGGCTGGAACTCCTCATTGAGGCTCCCCACCGAGTTGATGCCGATGATTCTCTCCACCCCCAGCGATTTCAGGGCGTAGATATTGGCCCGGTAGGGT
>DAOUDY010000091.1:0-1840 GCA_034430755.1 Dehalococcoidales bacterium | reverse complement strand
CTGGTCCATGAAATTCTGGTGGATATTGATGATCAGAACGGTCTCATTGGGCTAATCATTCACTGGGCCGGTGGCTACCACAGTATTTTGCAGGTGAAGAAGAGGCATACCGGGCAACACCGTTATTGTACAGATAGAAAGATAATTGACTTGCTCAAAGACCTGGCCAAAGTGGCACCTGACAAAGATATTGCGCGTATCCTTAACAGGCTCGGTCTAAAAACCGGGACAGATAAATACTGGAGCCAGGGTCGAGTAACGTCCCTACGTCAAAATCAAGGTGTTCCGGCTTATTCGCGGGAACGGAAGGAGCAAGAAGGGTGGTTAAATCTGGGCCAGACCGCCGAGAAACTGGGTATCTGCAGCATGTCGGTACATCGATTGCTTAAGCGCCATATCCTTGAGGGACATCAGTTCGCTCCTTTCGCCCCCTGGATAATCCGTGCGGATGTTTTCAATAGGCCGGAGGTTCAAGAGGCTGCAAGAAGAATAAAAGCAGGTCACAAAATTCGGTTAACAGCTAATCCCGGACAGGAAATGTTGGATTTTGAATACAAATAGCGAGGAGGGGTATTATGTCGCCATATCGGTAGGACCGCTGATGAGTACATTTCTATGAGCGCCCACCCACTGTGGGTTGGACAGTTCCAGGACTACCTGCCGGCTTAGGCCTCGCGAAGCCACATAATCAACGTCTTCCAGGGAGGCTTCCTGGCGCAGCCTGGCCTTTTTAAGCAGCCGCCGCAGACGCAGGTTATCGCGGTGGGTCTTCTCATCCTGCACCAGTAGTCCGACAAATTCGGCATGGGAGAGCGACGCCTGTTTGGTGTCAGCCAGCCGTTTCTCAAGGCTCTCCGCCATACCAAACAGTTTGAGCGAGTGAAGGATAGATATAGTCTGCTGATTAAGCATGATTTTCCTCCTCATTATTGATAGTATTCTCTTCCCCGGATGTTTTGATGTAATGGCAGGCTCATCTGGCGGCCGGTCTCCCGGCTATCCGGCTGGCGGTCCAGGCCGGCGGCCAGGATAGCCTTCATGGAGCGGAAAGAGCAGGCATTAAATTTGAGAGCCCTTTCCGCGGCCGCTTCCACCCTCTCCGGCTCGTAGTGACGGCCCAGATGGATAATCCCCATGCAGGCCTTGTAGGCTTGCTCCGGATAGGTACGACTGGCCAGGACATTTTCTACCAGCTGCGCGGTAGCCGTCCCGGTCTTGCCGGCCCACTTGATGAAACGGGAGGGACTCCACTCGGCATAAGCCCGGTGCTCCGGAGGCATATGCTCCTTTAATGTGGTATAGCCCCAGCGGACATAGGACCGGGCATGGGCCGCTACCCGCTCACCCTTGTGGAAAGCTTCGATAGTGGTAGCGGTCATCCGTATATCCAGTCTCTCATGAAGAAGCTGAAACGGGACACTGTAGTAATGGTCGTCTACCTCGATGTGGTAGTTGAAGCCTACCCTGGCTTTGATCCATTCGGCGTATTCATAAGGCCTGACTGGTAAAGGCAAGGCGCTGGGACGGTCCATCGCCTCAAACAGCTCCCGGCGGGATTTCTTCAGGCGCCGCATGGGACGGGTATTCAGATGCTCCAGGCACTCCCGGATGGCGTCATTGAGCTCGGCCAGGCTGTAAAAGGTGCGCTTTCTCAATACCGCCAGTATCCATCTTTTGGCAATAAGCACCCCGGCTTCCACCTTCGCCTTGGACAGAGTTATCAATTGCACATGATTCAGCGCTTTCGGTAAGACTTTTCCGAGTTATCCATCCCTTCCATCCCCTGCGAGGCAGAGAGTTTGAGCTGCTCTGTTGCCGGCACAACTGGGGGGAACACCGT
>DAOUDY010000090.1:0-6632 GCA_034430755.1 Dehalococcoidales bacterium | reverse complement strand
ATTCTTGAAGAGCTGGCGGAAGGAATCAAGAAAGCGGTTTCCATCCCGGTAATCGCCGTCGGCAGGCTCACGCCCGAGGACGGCGAGCGGCTCTTAAAAGAAGGCAAGGCAGACCTCATTGCTATTGGCAAGGCGATGCTGGCAGACCCGGAATGGGCGAACAAAGTGGCTTCGGGCAGGGTGGACGATATAAACCCCTGTATCATCTGTAATGAATGCCGGGATGACCTCCGCAATCTGGCGGTGGTGGGTATACGCTGCTCGGTGAACGCGACTCTGGGGAGGGAGAAGGAGAGCGAGATTGCACCAGCCGCCAAGCCAAAGAAAGTGCTCGTTGTCGGCGGCGGTCCCGCCGGCATGGAGGCGGCGAGAGTCGCTGCCCTGCGGGGTCATCAGGTGACGCTGTGGGAAAAAGAATCGCGCCTCGGCGGGCAGCTGGTTCAGGCAGCGATACCGCCGCACAAGGATAGAGTCGCGCCGCTTTATAAATATCTGGAGACGCAGTTGTCAAAACTCGGCGTCAGTATTCAGCTTAACAAAGAGGCCACCGCGGCTGCGGTGGCTGAGTTCGGGCCTGATGCGGTTGTGGTAGCCACCGGTGTTAAGCCGTTCGTTCCCGATATTCCCGGGCTGGATAAAGCTCAGGTTGTCCAGGCGGGAGATGTCCTGGAAGGGAAGGTCAGGGTTGGCGACAGGGTGGCCATAATTGGCGGTGAGCTGGTGGGGTGTGAGACGGCGGAGTTCCTGGCTGACCGGGGCAAGCAGGTTACCGTGATGCGGCGTGGCCCCGAAATGGCGACGAGTGTCGGGCCAACCACCAGGGACTTCTTCCTCAGCCGGCTCCTGGACAAAGGCATTACCCTGCTCCGCGAGGCCAGGTACGATGGCGTCAGTTCTGAGGGCGTGGACATAACCACACGGGACGGTGAGGAAAGGACGATAGAAGCCGATACCGTGGTGCTCGCCGCCGGGTCTGTGCCGGATACGGCGCTCTATGAAGCTCTTAAGGATAAGGTCGCTGAGGTATATCAAATTGGCGACTGCGTTGAGCCACGGCTCATCCGTGACGCCATCAGTGAGGGATTTCGTACCGGCCAGAAAATATAAGTAACTCAATTTGAAAGGAGGCGCTTCATGGCCAAGCAGGTTATAACGGTACCCACGGCTCTTCCCGGCGTTCCCTTTTCGCCGGCGATAAAAGCAGGTGACTATATTTTCATCTCCGGCCAGGTCGGACACGTCGATGGTCAGGGCAATAAACTGGAGGGAGTTGAGGCTCAGACCAGACAGGTGCTGGATAACATGAAGAGAGTCTTGGAGGCAGCCGGCGCATCAATGGACGACGTGGTCAAGACCACGGTGTTTCTGGTGAGGGCGGAGGATTTCCCCAAAATGAACGACGTATACAAGACATATTTCACCAGGGACCTGCCGGCCCGCTCGACGGTTATCGTTGCGGCGCTGGCCAGAGCGGAGATTGTGGTTGAGATTGAGGGCATCGCCTATCGCTCCTAGCTGGAAAGGAAATAAATATTTATATGCGAAAAATCATCATCGATAAATCCGGCAATAATACCATTCCCGATGAAGCGCGCGAGATTCTGCAGATACGAAGGTAGAATCGCCCGCGCGCATTACCGGCGTAGTTCAGGTGGCAGTTGGGGCGATGGGACTTAAGTTATTGAGAATTACAGGGCTGGTCGTCATAATGATGGCCAGCCTGCTGTCATTGGCGCGGCCAGCCTCGGCGGCGGCTCCATCCTGGGCAGCCGTGTCTATCCCTGGTACGGAAGGTTACCAGCTCGGGCCACCTGGTGTTGATATCTGCGACCTGGCGGTTGCCGCCGATGGCACCACTCTATACGCCGCCCCGGGCAACAGTACAGCCGACAGGCTGGTCTTCAAGTCAGATGATGCCGGGGCAAGCTGGGTGGCGCAGTATGTTGACATCACCGCCGACCTTGTGGCCGTGGCCCCGGATAATGCCGATGTGGCGGCGGTGGCCAGAATCATCGTTCCCTCGGTTTGTTTCACCATCGATGGCGGCATAACCTGGCACTCGCTGGGGGTGGTAGAGGGGGCCGGCGGCACTATCGCAGGAGAGATTCACGATATCGCCATTTCGGAAGCAGATGAAGGGACATATTATCTGGCGGTTGCCGGAGAGGAGGTTGGGGGGACAGGCAATATCTGGTACTGCGAAATCGGTGGCGAGAAACCGGAGTGGCAGGCAGCCGGTGTCCGGCCCGGTTCTGCTTCGACCAGCGCCGCGAGGGCGCTGGCCTTTTCCCCGGATTTCCCGGAAGACGGCATCCTGATAACCGCTGGCGAGACCGGTGACGGACGGACGACCCTGCAAGCTTTCAGCTTTGCCGCGCAGGCGTGGAACGTTCCGGCCGGATTTGCTGGCTATCCGGTTACCCTGTGCGAGTACGGTGCCGCTGGCCAGACTGTTTCCGCTTCGCTGGCCTTGTCTCCGGAATATGCTGGCGATAGAGAAGACAGCCGCCTTGCCTTTGCTGGCCTGACGATAGACGGCGACGAGGCGGCCAGCGGGGTCTACCGCATCAGGGATGCAATCTGCGAACCACTGGCGAACGGAATCGGCATCCATAGCATTGATTTCGATGGTCAGGTTCTGGTCGCTGCCGCTTATGATGATAATACGGTCTATCGCAGCACAAATCCCCTGGCCCGGACACCCTCTTTAAAGCCGAATTCCGAGATGAAGGGGCCAGGAGGAGAGGGTAAAGTTGTTGCTGCCCGGGCGGGAGATGTGGTGATGGCGGGGACTTCGGGCGACGAGAGCGCTTTTGCCATCTCCGGAAATGGCGGGCTGACCTTCAATGATATCAGCCTGATTGATACTGCACTGGACAACCTCAGCGATGTTGCCGTCTCCGATGACGGTGAAACGCTTTACCTGGCAAGCGATGATGGCGCCGACCTCAGCCTGTGGCGCAAAACGTCATCATGGCAGCGTGTGCTCAGCCAGAGGGATACATCTGGCTATATTATAAGGCTTGCTCCCGCCGAGGCCGAGGTTATTTACCTGGCGGAAAAGGGGGGTTATAACATTTACCACAGCCCTGATGGGGGAGAAAGGGACTGGTCGGCAGGTACCTGTCTGCTGGAGGTTCAGGATCTGGCCGTTGAGAGCGACAAGGTTGCCTATGTGCTTAACACAGAGGGGGAGGTAACCAGGACGCGTTCCGCCGGCCTCAGCTGGGATATGGCCGTTGATACCGAGCTCGGGGAAGATGAGGAAGAGGATATCGGGCACACTATTGTCAGCGGGGGAGAGGACATCCTGCTCGTGGGCAGCAACGATGGCCGTGTGGCCTATTCCGTGGACGGGGGGGCTTCATGGGAAAAGATAGCGCTGCGGATTCAGAGCGGGGCGGGAAGGGTTCAGGTTGTCCCCGATAAGAATTTTGCCGTCAATAAGATGGTCTATGCCGCCAGCGACAGCCCGGGGCAAAAAGTCAAGCGGTGGCAGATTGGCACCAGCTCCAGGTGGACAGAGATCTTTCGCTATACCCTGGAGGGAGGGGTTTACGGCCTGGCGGCTGAAGAGAACGTGCTCTATGCCCTCAACTACAGCCCGAAGGCAAACCAGAGTACGCTGTGGCGGTGTCTGCTGCCTGCGGCCGCGTCTGCTTCATCAATGAGCTGGGAGTCAAGGGCCACCGATAGCGAAACAGATGCCTCGGACCCTTATGTGGTTTTCAACGCCTCGCCGCAGGCGCTGAAATCAAGCTCGGATGGCAGGTTATGGGCGATAAAGACCAGCGGCACCAACCGGCTTTATCGTATTGATGATGTTATGACGGAGCTGGTGCTGGAGGCACTGGAAGACGGCTATGAGATCCCGGTTAACCGGGTGACCGGAATTGCCGAAGACGTAACGTTCCGCTGGCGGCAGGCGCTCGATGCCACTGAATACGAGCTTCTCATCGCCCAGGATGAGGAATTCGATGTGCTGGTTGCCGATATCACCGTAACCAGTGACGATTCGCCGGTGGTTATTTTTGTCGGTCCGTCGGCTGAAGGCGAGGCACGGGTTATTTTTTCCACGGGGGCCACTTACTACTGGAAAGTGCGCATAACGGAGCCGCTCTTCCGCATAAGTTCCGGGCCGCGCACCTTCCATGTTGCGTCTCTGGTGGCGACACCGCCGGTAATCATCGAGCGTCCCCCGCCGCCGGTAATCAGCATACCGCCCCTGCCGGAACAGAGGATACCATCCCCGCCGATAGAAATTCCGCCTTCACCACCGGTGCCGGAGATTGTCATCGGGCCAGCACCGGAAGCGCCATCTCCGGAGGTGCCGGGCTATTTCTGGGCGCTCATCGCCGCCGGTGTCCTCATCGTGCTCACGGTTCTGGCATATGTACTGATGACTTTCATGGACCGTTTTCTCATTTTATGGCTGCGAAAGGGTAGGTACCGCTGGTCAGGGTTAAGACGAAAGTGGTTTGAGGCTAAATATAGAGAGCTACCTTTGCCGGCGGCTGATTCTCTGGAGCAAATCGAGGCTCTGCTCAAGCAGGTAACCTGGACGATGGACGGCCCCTTTCATCTCTTCGATGCCATCAGCTACCCGCAGACGGTCTGGACGAAGAAGAAGGACGATTGCGATGGTTTCGCGGTGCTGGCGGCAGCGTTGCTGCGGCAGTGGCAGCCGGAGTCACGCCCGGTTTTAATTACCGCCATGCTCCGGCCGGTGCGCAAAAGCCACACGGTCTGCGTTTTCAAAGTCCCCGGGGCCGGCCTGTGGCTCTTCGATAATTACACGCTGCGCCGCGGCCGTTACCGGGCATATGCCGATATCGCTGCGGAGGTACAGGGGAAGGCCAGGCTGGTCTGCTGGGACGTGGTCGCACCCGACACGCTGCAGACGCTGGAATTTCATGTCGCCTCGCAATGATGAAGCTGCCGTGAATTCGCCTTACTTCTGCTTCACCGCCTGCTGAGCGGCTCTGGCAATATCGTCAACGGCCATCCCGTAATGGTCAAGCAGAGAGTCAAAGTCTTTCGAGGTTTCAGCAAATTTGTCGGGGACTCCCACCCTTTTTACCGGCACGGGGAACTCGTCCGCGATGACCTCAGCCACCGCACTGCCCAGTCCGCCGATGATGGAGTGCTCTTCGGCGGTGACAATAGCGCCTGTTTCCCTGGCACACTTTCTCAGCAGTGGCATATCCAGCGGCTTGACCGTAGGCAGGTTTACCACCCTTGCCTTTATCCCCTGGGAGTTTAGCCGGTCGGCGGCCTCGAGGGAGCGGCTGAGCAGGTGACCGTTGGCGATGATGGTAACATCGCTTCCGTCGCGCACCACCATGCCCTTGCCGATTTCCACCCTGTGGCTTTCATCAAAGATGATGGGCATCTCGGCGCGGCTGATGCGTATGTAGACCGGCCCTTCGTGCTCGGCAATCAGAGGTATCATCTTCTTTGCCTCAATGCTGTCCGAAGGCACGATGACGGTCATATTCGGCATGGCGCGAAATACGGCGATGTCCATGATGGAGTGGTGGGTGGCGCCATCCTTGGCATCGGAAAGGCCGGCGAAACTGCCGATTATTTTGACATTGGTATTGGCATAGGCAACGCACGTTCTGATCTGCTCCGTGGCCCGCAGGAGGAGCGCGGCGAAGGTGTTGGCGAAGGGAATCATGCCGGCCAGGGCGAAGCCAACCGCGGTATCTATCATTCCCGCTTCAGCAATGCCCACGTTGAAAAAGCGTTCCGGGTTCTTTTGCGCGAAAAAAGTGCTCATAACTGATGAGGAGACATCGGCCGTCAGCACAACGACCTTCTTATTCTTGACGCCATATTCGGCCAGTGCCTCTCCGAATATTTGCCTCGTATTATCCAGATTAGACATTTTGCTTCAACTCCTCCATTGCCTGCTGGTACTCTTCATCATTGATGGCTCGGCCGTGCCAGGCTGCTTTTCCTTCCATGAAAGACACTCCCTTACCCTTCACCGTGTGGGCGATTATCACCGTGGGCTTGTTGCCGTTGGCACGGGCCTTGTCCAGGGCTGCCAGCACTTCGGGCACGCTGTGGCCGTCGATTTCGAGAACAGCCCAGCCAAATGATTCCCATTTGCTCCGCAGCGGTTCGAGGGGCATAATCTCTTCTATGGTGCCGTCCAGCTGGACACCGTTGTAGTCAACGATGGCGATTAATCTGGATAATTTATACTTTGCCGCGAGCATGGCCCCTTCCCACAGGATACCGGCCTGCAGTTCGCCGTCGCCGAGCAATATATAGGTATAATAATCGAGACCTTTGAGTTTCCCGGCCAGACAGAGGCCGGCGCCAATATTGATGCCGTGTCCCAGGCAGCCGGTGGTCATTTCCACGCCGGGCGTCTTTATCCGGTCGGGATGCCCCTGCAGGCGGCTCCCGATGCAACCCCAGTTTTCCAGTTCTTCAAATGGCAGGTATCCCTTGTGAGCCAGCGCTGCGTACAGTATCGCAGAGGCATGTCCCTTGCTCAGTATGAAGCGGTCGCGCTGTTCCCACTGCGGTTTTTGTGGGTCGAGCCGCAGGTGGTGGAAAAAGAGGACGGACATAATCTCCGCCGGCGAGAGTGAGCCTCCCGGGTGGCCCTGCCCCCG
>DAOUDY010000089.1:0-3738 GCA_034430755.1 Dehalococcoidales bacterium | reverse complement strand
TAGGCCGTTTTTCTTCCTCCTCGGCCTGTTTCTGCGCTAGCTTCTCGGCTTCGCGGGCCTTCTTGGCTTCCTCAGCTTCCTGTCTGGCCTTTTCTTTAGCTTCACGCTCGGCTTCAGCTTTAGGCCGTTTTTCTTCCTCTTCGGCCTGTTTCTGCGCTAGCTTCTCGGCTTCGCGGGCCTTCTTGGCTTCCTCAGCTTCCCGTCTGGCCTTTTCTTTAGCTTCGCGTTCGGCCTCAGCTTTGGCCCTTTTCTCCTCTCCCTCGGCCTGCCTTCGGGCAAGAAATTGCTCCCGGCGCTGTCGGGCACGGCTGCCCTTCAATATTGGATAATGACAATACTGACAGTAGTCACCGCTGCCGCTTGTTTTTTGGCCACAGTTGGGACATCTTGCCATTTATAACCTCATACCGGTTAATTTTTAATATATTCTATCCTATATTGTGTATCTCGGCAAAGGGGTGCCGGGGTATCATGTTTGTTCTGCCTGTACGGATAGCTAGCTGCGCCTGAGACCTGATGCCAGCACCATAATGGTAACGATGAGCAGAATTATGGCTAGGACGAGTGTGCCAATAAGATAGACCACCCAGTCAGGGGTCTGCTGGACCGGTGCCGATGATGGTGGTGTGGGTGGAGACGGCTGTGGCGGAACCTGGGTCACCGGCGGTGCTGTTGATGATGGGATAGGTACGGGCATCATTACCGCTGGTGGCGCGGGCGGTTGTACCAAAGATGGTGGTGGCAGCTCGGTGGTAAACGAGCCAACCGCACTCCAGGCGCTTTTCGTATCAGAACTCACGGCTCTGACCTTCCAGTAGTAGGTTGTACCGTGATTGAGGTCCAGGTTTCCCTGCCAGGCAGTAGCGGGCAGTGAGAAATCACCGGTTCGGCTGATAACCAGGTTGGAAAATTGAACATCGCTTGATGCGAGCAGCTCGTAGGCTATTGCCTCCGGCACCGCGCTCCACTGGAATAGCGGCTTGGTGGGGACTCCCGTTTCCCCGGATTCGGGGTTCTCCAGCCTGATGCTCACTGTGTCCGTATCCAGGCAGGTGGTGAACGACCATTTAGGCGACCACGGACTCAATACCGGCTCTTTCGTCCGCGCATGCCAGTAGTACGTCGTTGCCGGCTCAAGGGCCGGTAACCTTGCCGAGCTTGCTTTTGTGGTATCCTCAAAGCCGGTGGGGACGGAGGAAAAGTCGGTATCAAAATCGAGCTGCCATTCATATTGGGTGGCACCACTTTCGGCCTCCCAGTCCAGGCGAATGTTGCTGATGGTGTGGTTGATAAGCGTGCCGATGCCGTCATCGTTCTCGATAGGCGAGACCAAGGTGACGGGTGAGGGAAGGCTATCATGGAAGTTCAGCAGCTGGGTGTGGGACCTATCGATTGACCACAGCTGATTGCCATAATACCACAGGCCGGATAGCTTGGCGCCATCACTGAGACCTCGGGTAACCGTCTCAAAGGTAGGGCCCAGAGAGTAAGTAGGGTTAAGGCAGCGTTCCATACCTCCATCGGCCTGTGTATTGCTGGCATACAGCACACCGCTGGAGGTAGCGATTACCTGGTCGATTGTCCCGTCACTGGGCAGCGTGCTATCGATACTCTCCCACTCTTCACGGGAGTCGACCTTAAAACGGTAAACCCCTTTATCAGCAGTGGTGCTTGCGGCATAGACAATGTTATTTTGGCCGAAGTCCGGATCAAAAGCCACGGATACTGAACCACTGAGAGGCGGTGACGTAGCGTCGGGTGGTAATGGTTTAAACGTTTCTCCACTATCTGTAGAAAAATATACCCAGCCGTCACTGGTGCCAATGAGTATCGTTCCATCTTGGTTGAAGTCGGGCGATAATACCATGGAGTTTATGGTGTGGTTGCCCACAACGGCGCCACTTTCGTAGGTGTAACCGCTGTTTGTCGAGTGATAGACATAGGCATCGCTGCCAACGTAGCTGCCGATGAAGAGGGTATCATCATCAACCACGAACAAGGCGTGAACTGGCAATGACGCGCCGGAATCAGGGTCAGTGGTGAGATATTTTCTATAACGCTGCCCGTTATCAACCGATTTCCACAGCAATGGCTGCCCGTCGCTATTTCCGGCAAGGAAGATGGTCTGGCGCTCATTTCCGTATTGCGGCGAGAGTCCGACCATGTCAATGGTATCGACATCGGCAAGGCTGCTGTCCAGCAGCCTTGCCCATTTCTGCCCGTCGTCAGTGCTTCTCCAGAAGCAGTAATCACCGCCAAAGGTCAGCAGAAATAACGTGGCATCCTGACTATAGTCAGGTGACGGCGCAAAATCGGTAATGTCGGCGATATAGTTATCAATCAAGCCGATTTGATTCCAGATAATTCCTCCGTCGTCGCTCAGCGAGAGGGCGCTGTCACTGCCGCTGGTAGAGGCATATACCCGGCCGCTGCTGGGGTCCGTGTTCATGAGCACGTAGGTCTTGGAGCTGCCTGTAGGCTCCTTTTTGCTTTTATCCCAGCTGCGCCCGCCATCGTTGCTGTAATAGGTCTGAGCGCTGCTGGCGGCTCCAGCCAGCAGACATATGGAATTATCAGCGCCGGACACCGCCAGGCCGGTAATATCTGTGTTGTTCATGGCGTCGGCGGAGCCGGCATCAAGGTCACTGGCATCGGAGCTATCAGGCGACTCTGCGGTTACAATTTTGTAGACATCGCCATCACCGGCGTCGGTATCAATGGCGATGAATAGTTCTGCATCTGGAGACGTGCCCTCGTAGTCTGCCGGGAAGGCAATGGCGGCCGAAGTGCTGACCGCCACGGAAGTGAGTGCTCCCGAGTTGTCTTTATCAAGCCTCGCATCGCCGAAGGTGGCACCCCAGCCGGCATCACCGTTTTTAAACCGGGCCAGGGTATCAGTCTCATCGGTAACCACGGCCACAAGCTGCCGGTCAGCCGCGTAATCCGGCGTGAAAGCCAGGGCATAAACGTCATAGCTGCCGATATTGCTGTCAACCCAGCTGGGGACCAGCCCTTCCTCATCCAGGATAAAAACGCCGCCGAATTCGGAGCTGTCCCTATCTCTGGTGGCGACGGCGAGGACGTTGCTGCCGAGATGGGTCGCCGCGATATCAGTAATCTCGATGTTATCGCTCCCCGCCCCGCCCGGACTTACGGCAAACTGGTCAAATTGCTTGCCGCCATCGGTGGAGCGGTATACGTTAGCGGCGGTGGCGTAGTAAATGGTGTCTTCGTCCTTTGTGGGGATGGCGATGTCCACGATGCTGTCCTGAACATCACCGATATATGACCAGCTGTAGCCGTCGTCAGTGGATTGATACAGAGTATAGGTAAGCCCCGGAACGTAGGCATAGAGCGTGCCGCTGTCTGACATGGTCAGGTGCTGAACGTCAGAACCGCTGGCCAGCAGCCAGCCGCCGGCGTTTCCTTCGGCTGGTATGTTTACCCGGCTCCATTTGACTTCATCGGCTGAGGCGGTGGCATTTGGTGTCAGGCTGAATACGAGGATAGATACAAGCGCGCCCAGAGAGAGCAGCAACCTGGAGTTTGCCATGTGGCAAATTTTACTACCGGGGAAGAGCAAAGTCAATAAAGGGGTAAAAAGAGAGCCCCCCTTAACGGGGGGCTCTCGGAGTTACGGAGCGTTAACAGTGCCTTACACCGGTCGCCTGGTCCTCATGATGAGGACGATGAGCGCGATCACCAGTACGGCACCGATGATGATGATGGCGTAGATCG
>DAOUDY010000088.1:0-1828 GCA_034430755.1 Dehalococcoidales bacterium | reverse complement strand
CGGCATCACTGAGTTCATCGGCAATCATCGGGGTGAGTATGCCAATGTTCTGCTCATAAAGGGTAAAGATGTCAGGCAGTTCCTCAGCTTCAACGCCAGCCTGTTTAACGACTTTCAGGCCACTCAACTTGAGCGCGCCGCTTTCGATTTTGGCGACCGTCTGCCGGCCGGATTCATCGTTCAGGAAATAGATATCCTCAGAGCTATCGCCCGTTTCCGCTACCAGGTGAATGAAGGTGCCTCTGTCGGCGGCCATTTTCAGGGCATCCCGCAACGTATCGTCAGGCGACTTCGCCGCCCCTTTAAGGCTGTGCATCAGGCTGTCATTCCCCAGCAGCTCTTTATAAGCGACAAAGCGGGGATAGCCTTTCTTGCGATATAGCGCCGCCAGGACGTGGAGGGTGGTCTTCAACTCAGCCATATCATCAATCCGGGGCAGCAGGGCGCTGAAGAAGGCATTGGGCAAAGGGGTGAACTCTGTCCTGGCGGGAAAGCCGTTAAATTGTTTCATAATAGACTCGGCTCCCCGCTAATGCTTTCGAACCTCGCCAGGTTATGCCGGAAACGCAGTTTTATCCTCCCGGTAGGTCCATTGCGGTGCTTGGCGATGATAATATCAGCTTCACCATGCGGAAATCCTTTACCCTCATGCTGTTCGACCTGCCACTCCTCTTCCTTGAGGTAATATTCGTCACGATAGATAAAGAGGACAACGTCCGCATCCTGCTCGATGCTGCCGCTCTCACGCAGGTCAGAAAGTTGAGGTTCGTGCGAAGCCCGCCACTCCACGGCACGGCTCAGCTGCGATACCGCAATGACAGGCGCATTAAGCTCACGGGCTAATGCTTTGAGGGCGCGAGAGATATAGCTGATTTCGTTAACCCTGTTTTCAATTCTCCCCTCCCCCTGCATAAGCTGCAGATAGTCGAGAATAACGAGGTCAATACCACGCTCGAAGTTGAGACGGAGCGCCTTGCTGCGCATCTCGGCCATACGAATCATGGGCGTATCATCAACATAAACCGGCGACTCCGATAGAACACCGGTAGCCTCCATAACCCGCCTTTCTTCCTCCTCGGTATGCTGTCCAAACCGGACACGCCTCGAATTGACTCCCGACTCGCTGGACAGGAGACGCATGACCAGTGAATCGCGCGCCATCTCCAGACTGAAAAGGGCCACACACGCCCGGTGCTCCACGGCGGCGTTCCGGGCAATGTTCAGCGCCAGGCTGGTCTTACCCATGCTGGGGCGGCCGGCAATAATTATAAGGTCAGCGCGCTGAAAGCCGCCCAGGAACTCATCCAGACCGGTAAAACTGGAGAGCACGTAAGGCAACTGCTCGGGGCGCTCCGCAGTTGGTTCCGGTGCCACTTCAAAGTACTTGTCCAGCACCTGGCGGATATGCGTCAATTCTCCGGTACCCTGTCCGCGACGCAATCTGAACAGGATGCCCTCCGCCCTGGCGAGGCTTTCTTCAACGTCCGGACCGGCCTCATGACCTATGGCCGAAATACGGTCGCCGGCGATAATCATCTGACGCATCACCGACAGCCGATAGACAATCCGAGCGTAATGCTCGATATCAAGAGAAGTCGGGCATATGGATATCAGGTAGCTCAGTTGGGCGGAACCACCGCATGACTCCAGTCGATTCTGCCGCGACAGCTCCTGAGCCATCGTAATCTGGTTAATGGCTTCATCGCGCTGGTAAAGCGACATGCAGGCATCATACAGCCACTGATTCTTCTCGAAATAGAAGTCCTCTACCTTAAGGAAGTCAGCAATCTGAAAAATGGCGGCACCATCAATCAGCAGCGAACCGATT
>DAOUDY010000087.1:0-10696 GCA_034430755.1 Dehalococcoidales bacterium | reverse complement strand
GGCAACGGCACGGTCATCCAGTGCGACAACGGTGGTGACTGGCCCAATTTCGAGTGCGTGGATGAAGGAACATCCGATGAGAACTCAACGTACGTGGAGACCAGGGGCGGGGCAACGGAAATTGATACCTATAACCTCCAGAACCATACGCAGGGTTCCGGAACGATAAGCAGCGTCACCATACACGCCAGGAGCCGGGCTGATGCCGAGTATTACGATATGGCCGCGCAGACGGTCATTCGCACCCACGGCATCAATTACTTCGGCACCTATACCACGCTCCCCAAGGACTGGAGCGACGAAAACTGGGTGGATTTGTCGACCACCTACAATACAAACCCCAATACCGGCAGCCCCTGGACACTGGACGAGGTCAACGCCCTCGAGGCCGGCGTCAGGCATTACGACCTCGGGAGTGGCACGGTGAGGACCACCCAGGTCTATGTTTCGGTTGATTACTACCAGGCCGATAGCATGAACACGGTCTTGAGGCCAAGTGCCGCTGGAGACGAGACCAATATTTCGTATCAGTATCCCAGCTCGGGAGCGCACTGGGATAAGGTGGATGAAGCGAACGCTGACAATTTCACCACCTATGTCAAAGCCGAGGGCACGCCGATAACCAACTGGTGGGACCAGGACTGGCAGTACCGGAGGGAGATTACCATTGACCACACCAAGGTCGAGGATGTCTCCAACCCATCCACCACCTACGCCGATTTCCCGGTACTGGTGTATGCCACCGGTCTGTCCGGCATCAAAGCCAATGGGGCTGATATACGCTTTACCGCATCTGATGGGGTCACGGAACTCCCCAGAGAAATAGAGTACTATGCCGGTGGCACCCTGTATGCCTGGGTGAAGGTCACCTTAACCAAAGACAGCGGTGATTCCAGCGACGACGAATTCTACATGTACTACGGCAACCCCGCCGCTACCGAACCGGCCCCGGATTCCACCTACGGCTCGGAAAATGTCTGGGCTAGCAACTTCACCGCCGTATGGCACCTGGAGGAGACGTCGGGCACCATCGAGGACTCCACGGCAAAGGCCAAGGACGGGACTTATAGCGGCTCGGATTGGGACCCGGCGAATACAAAGATTGATGGCGCCCTTGGCTTTGATGGCTACAACGATGAAGTCGACATGGGCAACGAGTATAACAGCGACCTCGATATGTATGGCAAAAGTTTCACCTGGGAGTGCTGGTATGACACGGATGGCTTTGCCTCAGGAACCTGGGCTCGCCTTATTGCGATGAGGCATGATTACAACGACTACTATCAGTTTGTTGGCGATGGTGATAATGATAAAGTTCAGTTTTATTCGCAAAAGGGTGGGAATGTCTATGGCTATGCCATGTCTTCTCCCCCATCGGGCTGGGTGCACATAGCCGCCACCTTCAATAACTCAACCAAGCAGATAATCTTCTACGTGAATGCGGCTCCAAGAACGGATTCCGTTGGAAATTGTGGCGATGGCGATGACACGCACTTCAGGCTGGGCCGACGGCAGGATAACTCTGGTCTCTATGACGGGGTGTTGGATGAAGTCCGCATCTCAAGCACGGTGAGAAGTGCCGACTGGATTGCCACCGAATACACCAACCAGAATGCCCCGGCTAATTTTTGTCTCCTTGGAGGTGAGGAGTCATCCGATGCAATACAATACGAAAGGGATTTGTATAACATCGCCGACCATACCAGCGAATCGGGGAACATAGGTAAGGTTATCGTCTACTTCAGCTTATCCGGCGACGAAAGCGGCGGGCAGGACTATACCGGTTACGCCAAGGCAGCCATAAAAACCCACGGTACAGCTTACACAGGAAGCGAAGAAAGCCAGACGGGCCAGACCTTTGCCACCAAATCATACACGTGGACAACCAACCCCGCTACCGGTTCTGCCTGGACATGGTCTGAGATAGACGCCCTTCAGGCCGGCGTTGAACTCAAAGGTGTGCTCGGCACATACGGCTACTGTACCCAGGTCTACGTGAAAGTTTATTACGGGCCAATAGATGTTGAAGATATAGACACTTACCAGCTTTCCGATTTAGAGGAACTGCGCGACGCGGTAAGCAGCGTTACGATTTATACGGAAACGAAGGGCACCATGTCTGCCGATACGCATACCGCCCAGACCGTCATCCGCACCCACGGCGTCGATTTCTACGGAGATAATACCACGCTGCCGCTTTCCTACACCACGGTAAACACCACTTACTCCACCAACCCTTCCACCGGAAGCGCCTGGACACTGGATGAAATCAATGCTTTAGAAGCTGGTGTCAAGCACTATGACAATGGCAATGGCAGTGTACGCACCACGCAGGTTTACGTTGGAATCTCCTATGACATACTGGTGGAAGAGGTAATTACCGCCGAGAAGTGGTGGCTCATGGAAAACCAGGCTCCTGACTACGCCTATTCCTGCTTCAAAAATGTGACCAGCATCGTATCGTCGGCCGCGCCCACCGGGAACGCAAAATACGCGGTAGGTGGCGTTTACGGGGATACCGGCTCCGAGCTCTCCTACGCCGGCTGGTCTCTGATCATCATCTATTCCAGCCCCTCGGAACTGGGAACACAGTTCTACCTCTACGAGGATTTGACCTTCGCCGGCCCCAATGCCTCCGGGACCTTCACCGTTGATGGCTTCTTGGCACCATCGGATGCGGAAGTCACCCTGACCTGTTTCGTCGGTGAAGGGGACGACTGGTATGATAACGATTCCCTCCTGTTCAACGACAACTACCTGTCTGATGACACCAACCCCTGGGATGACGTCTGGAACGGCAAGAGCAGCAGCCTGCAGGGCGAACAGATTGACGGCATCGATCTTGACTCCTTTGATGTTTCCGCCCCGATAATCAATTCGGGCGATACCTCGGCCAACATGACCTATTCCACCCAGCAGGACAACTGGAATTTGATTTATCATATCCTGGCCTTCCGCACCGACCAGGGCATTCTGAGCCCGAGCAGCACCGGCGTCTTTTCCTGGGACTAGCGCCGTCCATATCCAGAGATAAATGGCAGCGGCTGATTCAATGTGGTGCCCCGGGAATATGCGGTCATGGTTACCCGACTTCGTCCATTATATGCTATACTTCTATGCGTATTAATACCGCTTCTTGATGAATTATTGTATTCGGGGTGATGGCAATGAAAGGAGCGTTTTATCAGGGAAATAAAAGCTTCCGGGTTGGTGATTCCCCACCCCACCCACCGGGGCCCGGAGAGGTCAGGCTGGATATCGCCTACGGCGGCATCTGCGGAACGGATGTCCATATTTATTTCGGGCATATGGACCACCGCGTCAGGATACCGCAGGTGATTGGCCATGAGATGTCCGGCACGGTAGCTGAAGTCGGTGGAGGCGTCGCCGAGTTCAAGGTTGGCGATAAAGTGGTGGTCAGGCCGGTGGCTTCCTGCGGCCGCTGCCCGGCCTGCCTGGCAGGCCATTATAATGTCTGTCACCATATAAATGTGCTCGGCGTGGACACGCCGGGGTGTCTTCAGGGCAGCTGGACGGTGCCGGCGGAAAAGCTGCACCGCCTGCCAGATGATATCGACCTCAAACTGGCGGCACTGGTTGAACCGGCAGCCGTAGCCGCACATGCCGTGCGCAACGGGCAGGTGGCCGAAAAAGAGCATGTCGTTGTCATCGGTGCCGGACCCATCGGCATATTAGTGGCTCTGGAATCGAAACTAAAGGGAGCCGGCGTCCTTGTCGCTGAAATCAACCCGTTCCGCATTAAGCTGGCCCGGGAATTCGGGATGGAGGTGGTCAACCCGAAGGAGGCTGACCTGCCGGCATATGTATCGGAAAAAACCGGCGGGGCCGGGGCCGATGCTGTCTTCGAGGTAACCGGACTGGCACCCGGGGCGGAAATGATGACCAAACTGGTCAGAGCAAGGGGACGTATTGTCATCGTCGGTATCTTTGCCGGGCCGGTACCGGTTGACCTGGGCCAGTTTATATGGCGGGAGCTGAGAGCCCAGGGAGTCAGACTGTATGAGCCGGAGGACTTTGAGACCGCAATCCCGCTGGTCGCTTCCAGAGCCGTTCCGTGGGACAGACTGATTTCCGACGTACGTCCGCTGGAAAGGGTACAGGAGACCTTCGAGGAGATTGAACGCGGCGCTAATTTCATGAAGGTGCTGCTGAAATGCCACGATTAGCAAAGGAGGAACAGAAAGAGTGTTGATGAAAAATACCACCAAGGCGAAGCTCAAGGCCGGCAAAGCAGCCATCGGCATCCGCATGGACTTCACCTCGTCGTCCATCGTGGAAAGCATGGTGGGCCTTGGCTTCGACTTCGTCTACTTTGACCTTGAGCACGGGCCATCCAGCGTAGAGTCATGCCAGGAGATGTTCCGGGCGGCGGAGATTGCCGGTCTGACCCCTCTGGTACGCGTGTCGAGCTACGACACTGGCTATGTAGACCGCCTTCTGGACTCCGGCGCCATGGGCATCATCTTCCCCCACTGCAACACGAAACAGGACGCTGAAACTGCCGTCAGAGCGGTTAAATACCCCCCGGAAGGCGAACGCGGCGCCGGCGGCCGCCCGCTGAGTCTGAGCGGCATGCCCATCACCGACTATGTCCGCGAAGCCAACCGGGAGACCCTGATTGTCACCATGATAGAGGAGATGGAAGCGCTGAAGAATCTGCCGGAGATTCTGACCGTGGAGGGACTTGACGTGCTCTGGATTGGCCGAGTCGACCTCTCGGTTTCCTCCGGTATCCCCGGCGAACTGGACGACCCGAAGATTCAGGACGCCGTGAAACGTGTTATCGCCGAGGGCAATGCCGCCGGCAAGGTGGTGGGGGTGGGGGCGGTCAGCGCTGACCGGCCGGAACAGATAAGGGAATTCATCAACCAGGGTGCGCGGTTCTTCTCCCTGGACACGACCGGCATGCTGCGGAGCGCCGCGCGCAAAATACGGCAGAACATCGGGGCGGAATAGAGCAGCTTCAAAGGGTTCAGCGCACGGCACCAATGCGTAAAGTCAACACGCGCATTTGACAACGCACCTTCGTTTGCGTAAAGTGTCTGTGGCCGGAATGAAGTCAATGCGTGAATATCGCCTTTCCCCGGGTGAAAGAGGCCTGATGAAGAACGGATTAATGAGACTGATAGGCAATACACCGATGGTGGAACTTAAGAAGGTGAACGGTACCGCGTCCACCGTATTGGCCAAACTGGAAGCCTTGAATCCAAGCGGCAGCATCAAAGATGTCATGGCCTTTTACATGACCGACATCGCCGAGAAGAAGGGACTCCTCAAGCCAGGCAGTAAAATCATTGAGGAGACAAGCGGTAATACCGGCATTTCCTTCGCCATGATTGCTGCCCTGAAAGGCTATCATTTCGTGGCGGTGATGCCGGAGCACATGAGCCGGGAGAGAAGGCAGCTGATGCAGTCCTTCGGCGCCGAGATTGTGCTCACCCCCGAAGCGGAGGGGTTTCCCGGCGCGCTGGAAAAGCTGGAGCAGCTGGCCGAAGAGAACAAAGACGCCTGGCTCCCCCGGCAGTTTGAGAACCGGGATAACATTGCTGCCCACCGTGAAATCACCGGCAAGCGGATTTTACAGGCGGTTGGCGAAGACATTGATGTCTTCGTGGCCGGCATCGGCACCGGCGGCAGCCTGATGGGCGTGGCCTCGGCACTGAAAAAGGCCAACCCGAAGGTCAAAATCGTCGCCGTGGAGCCGGCAGAATCGGCAGTTATGAGCGGTGGTGAGCCCCACAACCACCTTATCCAGGGCGTCGGCGCCGGTTTCATCCCGAAGCTGGTCGACCTCGACCTCATAGACGAGGTTATTCCGGTGAGCGGGGAAGACGCGGTGGCGATGACGAGAAGGCTCATACGGGAAGAAGGCCTGATGGTCGGTATTTCCTCCGGCGCCAATGTCCTGGCCTCGCTGGAGGTGGCCCGGAAGTCAGGCCAGGGCAAGACCATCGTGACGCTCCTCCCCGATAGAGGGGAACGATATCTGAGCATGAACGTCCTCTAGACAAGTTATCGACTGTGAAAAAGGGCAGATGCTGAACAACCTGGGATACAAATTTACAATTTAGCTCGCAGCTTTTCCGCTTTCCTCGGCGCGGCAATCCAGAAAACAACACCGGAAAGCGCAAAACACACCATGGCAAAAAGAAAGGCGCTGGTGTAGCTTCCGGTAAGGTCATGGATAAAGCCGCCCAGCCACGGCCCGATTACCCCACCGATGCCGAACCCACACATCAGCAATCCGGACAGGACGCCAAAATGCCGGCTATAGAATATGTCTGCCAGCCCGGCATAAATGGCCGGCGAGGCCAGCCCGGCCCCATAGCCAAAGCAAATGGCATAAAAATAGAGAAGCCATGGCTGTGACGTATCGTGTACTGAAATCAAAGCAGCCATCGCGCCCAGGGTCAGAATGACGGCGATGGTCATCGTTTTCTCCCTCCCTATCCAGTCGGACAGGCTCGAAGACAGCTGGCCAGCCGCGGTGAATATGCCGAAGAGGGCAAAGACAGATGCGGCGAGGGTGCTGCTGTAGCCAACGTCCTCGGTAAACTTGACCTGATGGCCCAGCACCAGATAGGCACCAACGCCCCAGTAGAGCGATTGCGCCGCTATAAGGAACCACAGCTGGTATGTCCTAAGCGCTTTCCGTAGTGTCCAGCCACGAGGTATGGACTTCTGGCCCTCTGCGGCACTGGCATCCAATTTAATGGCCACACGTGGCTCATCAGCCCCGTATGGTTTCAGGCCTTTTTTCTCCGGACGGTAGCGGTAGAAGAAAAGGTAAAGGGGAACGAGAACGACAACGACGATACCAGCGATAACAAAATACGTATAACGCCAGCCCACCTGAGCGATGACGAACTCAACAAACAGGCCGTAGGTGAAGCTGAGTCCACCGCCAGCTTGAGCCAACCCTATGACCAGACCACGCCTCTTGGCAAACCAGTTGGCCAGCGTCGGGCCAAACAGCGGCCAGCCGCTGCACGCCGAGCCCATGGGCATGGCAACGCCGAATAACAGGTAGAAATGCCACAGTTCGCGGGCAAAAGCGCAGCCGGCTGTGGCCAGTCCCAGCACGGTAACCCCGATTAAAATGACCCGCCGGGGTTTCCATCGGTCGCACAGACTGCCGGCAATCGGTGCCGTTAAACCGTACACAAGGAGATTCAGAGAAAGCATGAACGCCGTGCTGCCGCGGCTCCAGCCAAACTCATCGAGAATCGGGGGGAAAAATACCGAGAAAGAGTGCCGTGTGCCATAGACCAGGACCATGCCGATTATGGCAATGCCGACCATGACCCAGCCATAAAAAAAGAGCGGTTTCCTATCTACACCACCCTTTTCGGCAGATACGATTACATCCCGTTGTGAATTATCGACAGAATCCGTTCTTTTGCGACTCAAACCCTTACTATCTCAGCCTTTATCTCTTTATCTATCGTTAGCACGCCAAAGGAATCCCGGGCCCGCCCCGGATTGAACATGAGCGTTCCCCGTATATACTCATTACATGATAAATGCGAGTGGCCAAATATTATAATATCCACATCACCGAAGAGCGGCCGCACCCGTTCTGCCATCCCCCATGGCCCACCGGAACCGTGGATAAGGCCGATCTGTTTCCCCTTAACATCGATAGTCCGCTTGTCCGGCAGCATCCGCTTCAGTTCACCCGAGTCCATATTGCCGTACACCGCCTTGACCTCCCCTATCTCCCTGAGTCCCTCCAGCACGGCTCTCTCCGTAATATCCCCGGCATGGACGATGAGGTCAACATCCTCCAGCGCGTCAATAATTGACCACGGGACATCTTCGAGGGTCTGGGCATGTGTATCCGCTATGACGCCGATTTTCAACCTGACCCCCTATAGTGCCCGGCGAAATGCCGGTATTCCGGTGATATCCTGCCCCAGAATCAGGGTATGGACATCGTCCGTCCCTTCATAGGTATAAACCGATTCAACATTGGCCATATGCCTGATGGGAGAATAATCCAGAGATATGCCATTGGCACCCAGTGTCTCCCTGGCCAGTCTGGCGCACATGCGGGCGATGGCGACATTGTTCTTCTTGGCCATGGAGACGTGGGTATAGCTCGCTTTACCTTCGTCCATAAGTTGACCCAACCGGTAAGCCAGCAGCTGTGCCTTGGTTATCTCAATCAGCATGGTGACCAGTCTTTCCTGCACCAGCTGATAGGCGGCAATCGGGGAGCCAAACTGCTCCCTTTCCTTGGCATAGTTCAGGGCCGTTTCGTAACAGTCCATAGCAATGCCAATCGCACCCCAGGAAATCCCGTAGCGGGCCTGGCTGAGGCAGCTGAGCGGAGCGCCCAGTCCTTTTACGCTTGGCAGCTCATTTTCCAATGGTATCCGGCAGTCAGAAAAGCCCAGCTCGCCCACGTCGCTGGCCCGCATAGAGCCCTTGCGGTTCTGAGCGATCTGGCTGAAACCTTCGGTACCCCGTTCCGCTATAAAGCCCTTCACGCCTTCATCTGTTTTGGCCCAGACCACGGCCACGTCGGCAATTGATGCCTCGGTTATCCACTGCTTGGTCCCGTTAATCACCCAGCCATCGGCGCTCTTTCTGGCCACCGTCTCCATAGAAGAGACATCCGAACCATGATTCGGCTCGGTCAGGCCAAAACAGCCTATTTTCTCACCCCGGGCAATCAACGGCAGCCATTTCTTCTTCTGCTCCTCTGAGCCATACCGCCATATAGCATATTCTACCAGGCCAAATTGGACCGCAATAAAGCTGCGCAGGGCGCTGTCAACCCGCTCAACTTCCTGACATATAAGCCCAAAGGTAACGTAGTTTGCCCCGCTCCCCCCGTATTCTTCGGGGAGGAGTGTACCAATCATACCCAGCTCTCCCAGCTTGGGGGCAAGCACTTTCATACCCAGCGCCCTCTCCTCGTGGAAGGCATCGGGCACCAGCGGCTCTATTTCATTCTCCAGGAATTCCCTGACCAGCGTCCTGGTCATCTTCTCCTCTTCGGAGAGCAATGCATCGACCTGGTAATAGTCAACGCCCTGAAATTTCATGGCCACTCACCTCTTTATGCAGACTGCTTTCCCTGTCTCTGCTCAAACTTCTTTTTTACCTCGGTGTTAATCAGCCACTGCGGCCACCGGCCGTTTACCATTCGGGCAATCTCCTCGAAAGGCCGTTTTCTGAGCCTGCCCAGCGCTTCCTCCGAGTAGTAGGCAGTGTGCGGCGTGATGATGACATTATTCAGTTTGAGCAGGGGGTGGTCAGGCGGCATGCTTTCCCCCTGTATCACGTCCAGCGCAGCACCGGCAATCTCTCTGTGGGAGAGCGCCTGGCACAACGCTTCCTCGTCGATGAACTCGCCGCGGGCGCAGTTGATGAGGTACGCCGTCGGCTTCATCTTCTTAAACTGCTCCGCCCCCATCATGTGTTTGGCATCCGAGGTGAAGGCGGCGTGCACCGAAACGAAGTCCGAATTCTCAATAAGGTAAGGCAAATCAACCGCCTCAACGCCGTATTCAGCGAAGACATCCCGGCTGACATACGGGTCATAGGCAATCACCCTCATCTCAAACCCCCTGGCTTTGGGGACGAGTTTGCGGCCAATCCGGCCGAAGCCGATTAGCCCAAGAGTCTGCCCCCTAATCGGGAACATCGGCGGTAAGACTTTAAGCCGTATTTCCCGTTTCTCATACGAATCCCATTTCCCCGCTCTCACCGCCCGGTCCAGAGGCAACAGCTTTCGGGCGCAGGCGAGAATCAATGCCATGGCATGCTCGGCGACTTCCTCGCTGCAGTAGGCATCCGGGTAGGAAACGCAGATGCCGTGCTCGGTGGCCGCTTCCAGGTCTATGGTCTCATAGCCGGTGCCGATGTTGTATATCATCCGGCACCGCTCCAGCTGCGCAATCACCTTCCTGGTAAACGGCACTTTAAAAGTGAGGACAAAATCAGCATCCCTGGCCGCGCCGATAACCTCCTCTTCCGTCTGGCAGGGATTAGTGATGAATTCCACCCCGATTTCGCGGTAGTCCGCCTCATCGTGGGGAATCATCGGGTTGGCCACCACCATGACAGCTTTGTAAGCCATATTCCCTCCGGCTATTTCTCCAGCTCCATTTTTATTGCCTCTTTGGGGCAAAAAGCCGCGCAGATGCCGCAGCCCTTGCAGAAATCAAGGTCAATCTGAATCTGGCCCTTTTCCTCATTCAGGGTTATGGCCAGGTCGGGGCAGAAAAGGCGGCACATACGGCACTGGTTACACTTTTTATGCTCCACGACCGGCATATGCGTTCTGCCTTCTACCGGCATTCCAGTCTCTCACCTTTCATCATATCGCTCTCTAAGCAGGCCTATCGCTTCCCAGCCTGAAGCCCGCCTCCACTGCTTTCAAATCCAGTTCCCTGAGCCTTTCCGCCACCACCTCGGCGACCGCCGAGCGCAGGGCGTCTTTGGTCACCAGCCCGGTTATCGCCACCGCAGCCCCCAGCATCACCATGTTGGCCACGATTTCGCTCTTGAAATCATCTATCGCCGTCCTGGTGGCCGGAATGGGCACCTGTTTTAAGCCATTGACTTTGTCGGGAGAGACGAAGTGGTCATCGTAAATTACGATGCCTCCCTCACTTCTGACCTGCCCGATGTACCTGCTGTAGGCCGTCTGGTACATGGCGAT
>DAOUDY010000086.1:0-4078 GCA_034430755.1 Dehalococcoidales bacterium | reverse complement strand
CGTCATCTACCAGACGCCCGAAGGCGGTGCAGGTGAGCAGCACTGCCTCTGCCCCGGACTCTTCGGCAGAGAAGGCAAGCCATCTCAGGCGCCGGACGACCTGCTCTCGAAACCGTTCGTCTGACATGGACGGTAGCCCTTCGTCAACAAGGTGGACAATCTCCACACCGGGCATGACTTCAGAGGCCAGTTCGTTAAACAGCCTGACATTGAAACACCTGGCGTGTACCATGCCTACTTTTCTTCCCATTCCATACCTCCGGGCAGCACGTTGACCATCTTACCTTATTATCTATTAATATTAATTTGGGCCATATTAATTATGCTTATGCATATGGCCAAATGCAAGCGCCCTCGGGACGTGTAGAGAGAGAACAAGAAGTGATTCGATGCTGCAGTATCATTGTCAAGCTTAAAAATTGCAAAATTATTCAGGGATGTGAAGTCGATTTCGGAAGCTAATTCGCGGAAGAAATTTTCGGGCTGAACGTGAGCCGCACAGGAATCGAACCTGTAACCTGCTGATTAAGAGTCAGCTGCTCTGCCAGTTGAGCTAGCGGCCCATGCGTCCATCAGACAAAGCTTATTTTAACATTCTGTTAGCTTCAGAGGCAAGCGAACCTCTGAGGCAATTAAGGGTGATAGCTATTTTACTTTTCCCAGGTCTTCATCTCCTCGTACTGGACGCGCCACTTTATCTCCCACCCGCCTTTTGCCCAGGTTTCGTTCATCTCTGCTCTCGCCGCAGCCAGTTCCTGGCTGTTTGAATATGCCTGGTATTCGGCCGGACTGCCAAATTCATAGAGGCAGATATAGGTCGGGAAATCGCCAGTTTTATTCAATATCTTGTACCTGGTTACCTTCTTCATCCCTTTGTACTTGAAAAGCAGCGGGATGTGCACTTCGTTGTACCATTTGTTGAATTTTTCTTCGACCTCCGGCGTGCATTCGGTGGCGACAATGTTGATTACTTTGGCCATGATGACATCCTCCTTCTAAGAATTTATTTAAAAAACATTAACGCTGGAAAACAACTTGTTGGCAATAAGCCCGGCAATTGGCGGGAAAAAGAACACGCAGGCCAGCCGAATCAGGGCGAATTTCCAGCCCAGCAAGCCTACTTCCATGGGCATTCGACTGATGGCTAATAATGACCATGCGGTGATAAGCGCCACCATCGTGCCGATACTTGCTCCGGTGCGCAGCAGGCCGGCAACTATGGGCAGACTGACATAGGGCCCACCGGGCATAAAGCCGCCGATGGCGGAGCCAATGAGCAGGCCACGGAAACCGGATTCAGCACCCACCCACTTGGATATTATTTCCTGCGGGATTAAGATTTGAATCATGCCCCCGACGATAAAGGCAAAGATGAGCAGGGGAAGAATCTGTAACAGCAGGTTCCCGGCTGATTTCAAACCGACAACGTGTTCCCCGCCTCCTCGCTGGTAACCAATATAGAGCAGGGCGATGGCAATCACCCCCATGATGATGGTCGGGATAAGCATTGGCGAGAGCCTCCTCCTTTGTATATTTACGTTGCTACGTTCATTCACGATAATTGCTCCAGATGACGTGAGATGGTAAATAACAGTATAGCTAGAAAGTGAATGATTTGGCAAACGGCAGAGAGCTAATCCGTTTACTGTCTGTCTGGAAACTGCCGCTTGAGCTTGTCCTGGAGAGCTTTAATTTCCTGCTGCTTCTGCAATTCCTCTTCGGTGAGAGGTTCGCAGGACCTGAGCTTGTTGTTTTCCAGTGCAATGGTGAAGAGCGCCCGGCATTTCCAGCAGCGGTATGGGCCCTCATAGGTTGACTCAACCAGCGACAGGCTGCCCTCCGTCTGGCAGGCCGGACATTTGATTTTCACTAACATAGTTCTATCTTACACCTTTTTGCCGGTATGGTTAAGCCTTTCTCAAGAGGAGGCAGATGTTTTTGGATAAATATTTTACCGGGAACCGGTAGCCATGTTCGGGGAAGGACTGAATCACTTCCAGCCCCGCCTCATTGGCCAGTCTTTCCAGTTCAAAATAGGAGAACAGGTAGTAATAGCGATAAAGTGTCCTCTCTCTGGTCCGCCACGGCACCGCTATCTCCCTGCCTTTGAACCAGAACCTTGGCTGCCAGCGGTTCCAGACTGTTACCAAGGCCTGGCCGCCGGGCTTCAGCACCCTTTTGAGCTCCCGTAGCGCTGCCAGCCTGGAGGTTTTACCTTTGACATGGTGGTACGTAGCCACCGCAATGGCATAGTCAAAAGCGTTATCGCGATACGGCAGGGAGCAGACATCGGCAACGGCCAGGTTTACTTTAAATTCATATTTTTGCGCATATTTGCGGGCAAGCCTGAGCATTTCGATGGACAAATCTACGCCGTGCAGTTCAAAGTTTGTTTTGAAGGGAGCGAAGTCGGGGCCGTGGGCACAGCCCAGATTGAGCAGCTTTCCTTCGCGCCACCGCTCCGCCAGGGCCTCCAGTTCACGCCTGAATATCGACCGGTGCCGGAAGTTATACCAGCTCGGCGCAATCTGGTCGAATACGTCCTTAATTGTTGACATCTGCGCAATCTGATAAACTGAAATCGATACTATATTATAACAGGGCAAAGATGAAAAAACTCGCCAGGACGATATCCGGGGTGACGCCGGTGGCGGCGATGACCCGACCAATGAAATGCCCGGGACAGTGCCTGTACTGCCCGACCTTCGCCAATACCCCCCAAAGCTATACGCCGGAATCGCCGGCCGTCCTCCGGGCCAGGCGGTGCGACTACGACCCGCGCCAGCAGGTGGCGATGAGGCTGCGGGTGCTGGGGGAGATGGGCCATCCCACCGATAAAGTGGAGCTGATAATCATGGGCGGCACCTTTCTGGCGCAGCCGCTGGACTACCAGTATGAGTTTATCAAGGGGTGCTATGATGCCCTGAATGAGCGGGAGTCAGCGGCGCTGGAGGAGGCGAAGCGCTGGAATGAGACGGCCCGTCACCGCTGCACCGGGCTGTGTATCGAAACGAGGCCTGACTGGTGCCGCCAGGAGGAGATAGAGCGCATGCTCGATTTCGGCACCACGCGGGTAGAACTCGGCGTGCAGACCCTGAACGACGATATTTACCGTCTGGTCAGGAGGGGACATCGGGTGGAGGACGTAATTAACGCTACCTCACGGCTCAAAGCTCACGGTTTTAAAGTGTACTATCACTGGATGCCCGGCCTGCCCGGCTCAAGTCCTGAGGAAGACCTTGAGCTGTCCAGAAAGCTGTTCGACGATGCCAGCTTCCGGCCGGACGGGCTGAAATTATACCCGACCATGGTCGTGGAGGGGACCGAGCTGGAAAAGTGGCACCAGGAAGGGAAATACAAACCCTATGATTTCGATATCATGGTCGAACTGCTCGTGGCGATAAAGGCGCTGGTGCCCAAGTACGTCCGGATTTCCCGGGTACTGCGTGATATACCGCCGCAGTTCATCACCGGTGGCCCCAAAGACTCGCTGCGCGGTCTGCTTAAAGAACGGCTGCGTGAGCACGGGCTGGAGTGCCGATGCATTCGCTGCCGTGAATACGGGCATCGGGCGAGAGATGGCCGGGAGATAGGGGAACCTCACCTGGAACGGCTGGACTACGAGGCATCCGGCGGGCGGGAGATTTTTCTCTCTTTCGAGGATGACGCAGAAACGCTTTTCGGCCTGCTGCGGCTGCGGATTCAGCATAAACCGGTGCCGGTTCTGGGGCAGGAACAGGAAGGAAGCCTGGCCATAATCAGGGAGTTGCACACTTTCGGCCCCGAGGTGCCGCTGGCCGAGCAGCGGCTGGATGCCGCGCAGCATAAAGGCATCGGCAGGACGCTTCTCCGGGAGGCGGAGCGCATCGCTGCCGATGAGTTTCGGGCCAAGCAAATGCTGGTGCTGAGCGGGGTCGGTGCCCGCGAGTATTATCGCACCGAGTCCGGCTATCGCTCACTGGGCGAATATATGGTCAAAGAGCTAAAGGCTGCGGATTGATAATACTCAATAACATCTGCTATTTATTTTTTGCTCCTGGTTGCGGCGCTTGTGTTGCCTGAACCGGAAACCTTTGGT
>DAOUDY010000085.1:0-3160 GCA_034430755.1 Dehalococcoidales bacterium | reverse complement strand
AGCCCCTCTTTCCTTTTCCTCCCCCTCTGTAAAAATCCCCCTTGGTCCCCCTTTTTCAAAGGGGGAAATGCGGAGTCTCCCTTTATTAAAGGGAGATATAGAGGGATTTAAGCTACCCTAGGGGGGATAAGGGGGGGTGCAAGCTAAGCTCTTGACGCAGGTAAAGAAATTCCCAGTTGTCGGCATATCTTTCTGGCGAGAAGGATTTCTATTTCCCTGTGTCTGGGAGCAGTAGCAAGATGACCGTTTTCTGGATTGAGAAAAACTGAATGTTTGGCGCCTTCGCGGTGGAGAATACAGCCTTCTTCTATCAGATGGCCGATGAGGTCACGGCGTTTCATTGAGTTACACTTGAACCTGAATCTTTCTTTTCAGGATTTCCCCACCTGTCTCTCTGTCTTTAAATTCCCGCTGAGTTTCCAGTATGAGTTGTACTGCTTCTTTAAGGTTATCCTCTACCTCTTTAACGGTTCTTCCCTGGCTAAAAGCCCCGGGGACAGCGTCTACCCAGCCAATGTACCATTTATCGCGCTTTTCAATGGTGGCTTCAAAAGTCTGTTCCACAGCACACCTTCCTTGATTATCAGTATACAACAGCGAGGTGAGTAAATCTATGGCTCCTTTTCTAGAATGTGGGGGCGTCTAGGAAGGGCGGCAGCCCCTTACAAAATCCCCCTTTGTCCCCCTTTTCAAAGGGGGAAACGCAGAGTCTCCCTTTATTAAAGGGAGATATAGAGGGATTTAATCAAGGGTTGAATTCCAGCATCGTTTGGTGCTAAAGTTTATGTGGTGCCAAAAAACGCTTTTAATAGATATGACAGAAGGCAGTAGCTATCTTCTGGACACGCTCTTGAGATAGCTTTTTTATTGCCTTGTTCTATAGCTGATTACCAGTGGTAAAAGCTGAATTTCAGAGAGGTATCGGAATAGATGTACAAAATACTGAAACGGGAAGACCTCACCCCCAATATCCACCTCTACAAGTTCGAAGCCCTGGAAGTGGCCAGGAAGGCCAAGCCCGGTCAGTTCGTCGTTATCCGCATTGATGAAAGGGGGGAACGTATTCCACTCACCGTGGCCGACTGGGACGAAAAGGAAGGCAGCATCACCGTGGTCTGCATGGAGGTCGGCACGACGACGCGACGGCTGGCCACGCTGGGCACCGGTGATGCCATTGCCGACTTCGTCGGGCCGCTGGGCCGGCCGACCGAGATTGAGAAATTCGGCACCGTCTGCTGCGTGGCCGGCGGTTTCGCCGTGGCGGTGGTCATGCCCATTGCCCGTGCCCTGAAACAGGCGGGCAACAAGGTTATCTCCATACTCGGCGCGCGCAATAAAGACCTGCTCTTCTGGGAAGATGAGCTGCGCCGCGTCAGTGATGAGCTCATCGTCACCACCGATGACGGCTCCTACGGCCGCAAGGGGCTGGTCACCGAGCCGCTGAAAGAGATTCTGGAAAGTGATAATAAAGCGGACCGGGTCATCGCCATCGGCCCGAGCATCATGATGAAGTTCTGCGCCCTGACCACCAGGCCCTTCGGGGTGAAGACCATTGTGAGCCTGAACCCAATTATGGTCGATGGCACCGGCATGTGCGGCTGCTGCCGGGTATCGGTGGGTGGGGTTACCCGCTTTGCCTGCGTGGATGGCCCTGATTTTGACGGCCATCAGGTGGACTGGGACCTGCTCCTGGCCAGGCAGAAGACCTACCTTGACGAGGAGAAAGCCTCCCTTGAAAAGTGGCAGTGCCAGTGTGAAGAAAAATCAAAGTCAAGGGGTAAGAAATAGGTATGGCGAAACTTAACCTGAACCGCACGGAAATGCCCCGGCAGAAGCCGGAGAAAAGGGCGAAGAACTACAACGAGGTGGCACTGGGCTACACCCGGGAGCAGGCGCTGGAAGAGGCCCAGCGCTGCATCCAGTGCCCCAAGCACCCCTGCAAGGCTGGCTGCCCGGTCCAGGTGGATATTCCCGAATTCATCCTCGCCCTGCGCGATGACAACATGGAGGAAGCGGTCAGGATACTGAAGAGCAAAAACGCGCTGCCCGGAGTCTGCGGGCGGGTCTGCCCTCAGGAAACGCAGTGCGAGGAGGTCTGTACGCTGGCCAAAAAAGGCGGACAGGTCGCCATCGGGCGCCTGGAACGCTACGTGGCTGACTGGGAGCGGGAGCACATGGGTGCTCTGCCGGCGAAGCTGGCCAAGCCGAGCGGCCGGAAGGTGGCGGTGGTCGGCTCTGGACCGGCCGGCCTCACCGCGGCGGCCGACCTGGCCAAGCTGGGGCACGCCGTGACCATCTTCGAAGCCCTGCACGTGGCCGGCGGGGTGCTCATGTACGGCATTCCCGAATTCAGATTACCCAAAGACATTGTGCAGGGTGAGGTGAGCTACGTGGCCTCGCTGGGCGTGGAGATAAAGCTGGACTCGGTCGTCGGCAAGCTGATGACCATTGACGAGGTGCTCAAGAACGGCTATGACGCCGTCTTTCTGGGGACGGGCGCTGGCCTGCCCATGTTCCTCGGCTGCCCCGGCGAGAACCTGAATGGCATCTATTCCGCCAACGAGTTTCTCACCCGTGTCAATCTGATGAAGGCTTATAAATTCCCGGAGTATGATACGCCGGTGAGGGTCGGCCGGAGGGTGGCGGTGATAGGCGGCGGCAATGTGGCCATGGACTCGGCGCGCTGTGCCCTCAGGCTCGGCGCCGAGGAAGTGTACATCGTTTACCGTCGCTCCGAGGCGGAGATGCCCGCCCGGCGCGAGGAGGTGGAGAATGCCAAGGAGGAGGGCATCATCTTCAAGCTGCTGACCAACCCAAAGCAGTTCCTCGGCGATGAGCAGAGCAACGTCCGCCAGATGGAGTGCCATGAGATGGAGCTCGGTGAGCCTGACGAGAGCGGCCGGCGTCGGCCCATCGTGAAAGAGGGCAGCGAGTTCAAGCTCGACATTGATGTCGCTATCGTGGCGCTGGGCACGACGCCCAATCCATTGATTGCCCAGACGACGCCCGGCCTGGAGACGGGCAAGCGGGGTACGGTGGTGGCCGATGAGGAGACGGGGCAAACGAAGAAGAAGAAAGTCTGGGCGGGCGGCGATATCGTCACCGGCGCGGCCACCGTCATCAGCGCCATGGGGGCGGGGAAAAGGGCGGCGGCGGATAT
>DAOUDY010000084.1:0-12411 GCA_034430755.1 Dehalococcoidales bacterium | reverse complement strand
ATGGGCGGTTGAGTTTTGGGAGATTTAAGGCCCTGGCGGGTTTCCTTATTTTTTTGGTTATTGAGTTTTTCTTTGGAAATCCACCCCCTCGGTCCCCCTCCCTTGGCAAGGGAGGGGGAGGTTGTTAGGAGAGGGGCTGCGCCCCTCTGAAACACCCCGCTGGTTTGAATCCCCCCGGGGTGGGTAAATCCCTCTCGGTCTCCCTTTACAAAGGGAGAGGCCTATGTATCCCCCTTTATTAAAGGGGGACTAAGGGGGATTTTATACCCCGCTGGCATGGGCGGGTGATAGGTTAACATAATAGGCATATTATTTGTGATATAATGGGGGTATGAACAAGCAATTACTCCGTATCATAATAATCTTAATGCCAATCGCTATAGTAATCGCATTCACTGCGTTAATTTTCGTTATAGTGGTTATCCTCAATCCGGATTGGGAATGGACGAAGAACTATCCATACATGAGAGAAACTGTAGCTGCTACATCAACAGCAGCAATGGTAGTAGCCACTTTGTTTCTCGCATGGGCTACTTTTACTGTCATCAATAACGACAGGCAGCGAGAAGAGCGGGACAGAGAAGAGCGCTTATTAAATGAAATTATTGATTGGGCAAGTGAAGGTCGTAAGCTGTTTTCAATATACCTGCCAGTGCAGGGGCCCAGCGACCGAAACGAAACTAAGAGTAAACTAGGTTGGGTTACAGCAAAAAAGCGAGGTATCCGTAAAGAAGCCATCAGATTTGGCAGCAAGTTACTTCCAGTTATTAATGAGTGCACCGAAAACCTTGATTTATATAACCAATTATTAGAAAAGACGCCGGAAGAAGGGGCAATCCTTATAAAACCTGAAGAAGCCGCATTCCGTGAACTCCACAATAAGTGCGAAGAGTCTTTTTGTAAAGTCATAGAAGTAGCCTCTGAATTGAACTCTTGATTATTCGTTCCTTAAGTAGTTTATGTTAACCTAAAACCAGCTTTATTATGGGGCGCACTATAACTGTTATGTCAGGTTACGAGTGCAACATAGCATCACGCCCCGATTACATAATATTTTAAAAAATGCGGTATATTTAATTATATTTTCACCCCTGTGTTTATAATCCGTCAAAATAAATTTTATAAATATCAGATGCAGTGGCCACCAACAAGTTTAATATTATTGAAGATTATTGCCGCGTGGTTTATATCATCCGGTAAACTCCCCTGCTGAATCGGTGCAGATAAAAGTGGGTATTGACAATAAGATATATAAGAAATAAAGTTTCAACAAGTAAAACGGTATCACTAGAATATTAGTTATAGTTTGGAGCAGAAATGGAGAACAGGACGGAGCAATTTAAGAAATTATTCAGGCTGCTCGATGATGATATCAAGACGGCTCAGGCGTTAAAGAGCATGAGCAGCAAAGTGAATGCCTCCGGCAATATGTGGGCGGAAGAATGGATTCACACCTTTAAGCTCATGTTTGATGAAAAAGACAGAATACAGCGGCGGATAAGTGAGTTACATGCCACCCTGTTTGGTTTGCCGTCAGACTGAATGAACCATGCGGGCCGGCGTTATTCATGGTACTGTAATCTATTGCTGTGCTGCCACGTACGTCTGAATGAGCTGCCTGAGCGAGGCTTCCGTTGCCGCAATTGCCGCCTGGGTGACAGTCTGCAGGTTGGAAATCATCAGCGTGTTTTTGATAATGGCGGTATTGTTGCTGTTGATCGCTCCCCTGTTCTGATTTGACAGGTTGATTATCTGCTCGATTAATGACCGGTTGGTCTTTACCTCTGTGGCCAGGTTGGCATACTGCGGGTCAAGCGAGCTGCATCCGCTGATTACCGTCAGGACCAGGACTATGGTTATCACTATGTTCCATATTAAAAGAAATTTGTTCACGGTTCACCTCCACCGGTAAAATAATCATTATGTTAACTTCTACCCCAGGAGCTGCTCGGCCATATCTCTGGCAAAGGCAAGAGAGGTGGTGAATGCTGGTGATATCGGGTTCAGTATATGCAGGGAATTGCCTTCATTCAGCACGATGAAATCCATGACCAGTTGTTTGCTGGGCCAGTGAACTAACTGGGGGCGCATGCCGACGTGGCTCGACTCGGTGATATCCTGCGGTCTCAGTTCCGGCAGCAGCTTTCTGGCATCTTTATACACGAATCTCTTGAGATATTTCCTGGGTTCGGTCAGGGCATTGAGGCGGAAGGCGGGGTCCGTGAACAGCAATACAGCGTCGCGATACAGGATGGAGAGCGATTCCCGGTCAAAGCCGCTCAAGATGCCGTAATTCTCCCGCCCGAAGGCCGGCATGGCGGTTGGCCCCACCAGCACCTCACCGTCGGCGCTCCTGGTGAAATGGACGCCGAGGAAAGGGGTTCTCAGGTCGGGAACGGGGTAGATATTGCCCCGAACGAGGAATGAGCGGTCGTGGGCAAGCTGCTTGTATGTCCCCTTGAAAGGCAGCAGCCTGTATTCTTTTGCCAGGCCAAACTGATGGGCAATAAGGTCGGCGTAAGCGCCGGCAGCGTTTATCAGTTTTTCAAATTTGATTGCCCCTCTGGAGGTCCGTGCCTGGTTATCTCCGTTGCGGTTATGGAAGGTCGTACCGTAGTAAACAGCCACTTTTCCCGATTCTATAAGCTCCGCTTCCAGGGCCTGCAGTACCTCTATCGGTTTTATCACTGCCGTATCCGGCGAGTGCAGGACTTCATCGCTATCCGCAGCATATGGCTCCAGCTCATGCAGTTTCTTGTTATCGATAATGGAAGCGCGGGCACCGCACAGGTCGGCGCGGCGTTTCAGCTCATATAACCCCTCAAGCTGGGCGGGCCCTGTGGCCAGGATAACCTTGCCGGTCTCGTTCAGCGTCAGGTTCTTTTGCCGGCAGAATTCCTTCATCATGCGGTTGCCGTCGACGCAGTACTTGGCCTTCAGCGTGTCGGGCGTATAGTACATTCCGGCGTGAAGGACACCGCTGTTCCGTCCACTGGCGTGCACGCCCAGGGAACTCTCCTTTTCCAGAATCACGATATCCTTTACACCCCGATGAACCAGTTCGCGGGCAATGGTCAAGCCGGTAATACCAGCTCCCACAATCAAAATCTGACACTGATTCTGCTCCATTTCAGGAGTTCCTTTCTGTACCACGGGCGATGCTGGTTCTGACCACTCCAGCACCGATTACGATTGCTTCAGGCATAATGAACTGCCGGGTTCTCATGATATTTATGGTGGGCTCGGCAGGATTCGAACCTGCGACCAACCGGTTATGAGCCGGTCGCTCTGCCGCTGAGCTACGAGCCCATAGCATATCGTATATGCAAGCTATTAAAACTCGGCCCCAATAGGCAATGATTCCCGTATTTCCAAAGGTAGTACTTATTCTTCTACTCTGCCGGAATGCGAGCTATCGGTTCTATGGGCAGGCTCTTCGGCTTGTGCACCGGCTCCCATATGCAGTGAAGCGGTGGAATATCAATGTAATTGAAGCCTCCGGCCTTCTCTTTCGGGTCGCCGAAGTGCCCGCTCTGGATGCTGGGGAAACCCTGTTCGTTCAGCAGCCTGGTAACCTCATCAATATCGTCGCAGAGGAATTTCAGGTGGTGGATGCCCTCGCCATGCTGGTCAATCCAGTCCTGGTACACAGACTCCCCTTCCACGGGCTGGACAAGCTCCAGCTCCAGGTCACCCAGGTAGGCATGGCCCAGTCTCTCCCGACCCCAGCCTGGCCGGCCCATATAGGTGCGGTCCCACAGCGCCTGATTGCCCCAGTCCCGAATCTCCCAGGGGCCGATGCCGAGAATCTGCCAGTAATTTTCCGCCGTCCTTATCGCGTCCTTGACCACAATGCCAACCTGCTTGATGCCGGATATCTTGACTTTGGCCGGACTTTCCGCCTTCGGGTCTTCAGGATAAAAGGTGGCTCCGGCCGGCGGGCCGTCGCGCCGACTGCGAGTGCTTATCTCCCAGAAACAGCGCAGCGGTTTGATATCGAAATAGGCAAAGCGGTAGCTCCCCGAGCCTCCGCCAGCAACCGTCGGGAACCCCATATCATTCAGTATTTTCTCCGTCTTGACCACGTCTTCCGGGACGAATTTTAAATGGTGGAGACTCTCACCATGCTGGTCAATCCAGTCCTGATAGACTGATGCTCCGGCAATGGTTTCAAAAAGCTCCAGTTCAATCGGGCCGCACTGGGCTATGGCGCCCCGGTATTTGGCGTAGGCTGGTTTGCCGTAGTACGTGAAATTGGGCACTTTCTCAGAACCGAATTCGAATATCGCCCACGGACCAATTCCCAGAATGTTCCAGAAGGATTCTATCGTTTTTTGCAGATCCTTGACCACAACACAAACCTGCTGGACTTCATTGACTTTGATTTTAGCTGTACTCTCCTGTGCCATAATTATATTTCCCCCTTTCTAAAAAAGACAGTGGAATTCTGAACCGTGCTAGGGTTATTTTAAGTCGCCCGCTCAATACCTGTCAAGGCGAATCTCTCTGTTGCGCAGGCTGGTCTTATGAAAGGGTCTTTTTCGCTATTATTATGGTAAAGCCGGCATCAGGGTGAAAATGTTCCCGCGGAGGCTCTACTTTGCTGACTTGCTCCGGTTTCTGGAACAGAGTCGAAATAGTCTTCTCGATGGCAAAATTGGACGGCTGCAAAATATCGACAACTTCCTGATAGCTGAAAAAATGGGCATATTTGTAGAAGCGATGTCCTTCCGCCTTCTTTTTCATATAGTGCTGCCCCCACGGGCTCTCCCGCAGTACCACGCCGAGGACAAGCCTGCCCTTATCTTTGAGTACACGATGTGCCTCTCTTAATACTTCCGCTGGCGTATCCAGAAAACAGAACGTGACAATGAGAAATGCCGTGCCAAAGCTTTCCGCGTCAAAAGGCATTGCCTCTCCTCTGCCCAGATATCCGGTGATGCCCCGATTTCTGGCCATTTCCAGCAGCTTTGCCGATGGGTCAATGCCCGTCTTTATGCCCAGTGCCTGGGCGAAACGGCCGCTCCCCACTCCTATTTCAAGCCAGGGCTCCGGCAGCAGCGGCGATGCTTCACGGAAAGCCCTGACTTCTGTCTCAAAAATAAGCTTTCCTTCCGCGTCGAACCAGGCGTCGTACTTATTGGCGAGGGGATCGAAAATAGCCTTATTGCCTGTCATCAGAATGTGAAATCCTCTTTACCCTTTATTTTGATGACGTCGCGTTGAGAAATGTCTCGGCAAGCTGCTGCAAAACGTCGGCATCGTACCGTTCGATTTCGCCGGCATCGCAGAGCCTGGCCAGCTCGGGGTCGATTGGAAGTCGGGCGAGGAGAGGCGCGCCAACTGACCTTGCCATTTCCTGGCCCTTGCTGCTCCCGAACAGCTCCACCTGTTTGCCGGAATCGGGCAGCGTGAAATAGCTCATGTTTTCCACCACCCCCAGCACCGATTTGCCCATCAGTTTGGCCATATTCACTGCCTTTTTGACAATCATCTCTACCAGGTCCTGCGGGGTAAAAACGATGACAACCCCGTTTATGGGCAGCGTCTGCATCACCGTCAGTGAGGCGTCAGCGGTTCCTGGAGGAAGGTCGGCAATCAGGTAATCGAGCTTACCCCAGAGGACTTCTTCCCAGAACTGCGTGATTGCCCGACTGATGAGCGGTCCACGCCAGATGACGGCGTCTTCCTCGCTGGGCAGGAGAAGGTTGATGGACATGATTTCAATGCCAGACCGGGAAAGCACGGGCAGGATTCCGGAGTCGCTGCCGTTTGGTCGGTCGGTAATGCCAAAGATTCGGGGAATGCTCGGGCCGGTGATGTCAGCATCGAGAATGCCGACCTCGTTTCCCTGGCGAGCGAGAGATATTCCAAGCAAACTGGCCACCAGCGACTTCCCCACCCCTCCCTTGCCGCTCATTACGGCTATCACGTTTTTTATCTCGTTGAGCTCAACCGGTTTGGCTTCGGCGAATGCTATCTCAACAGTATTTAGGTCTGGCAAGCGGGATAACGCCTCTTTAACCTTGTTTTCAGTCCATTCCTGAGCGCCATCACTCAACGCAGTTTTCGCCAGTGTTATTTTCGCGGTGTGGTTACCGAGCGTCACGCTGCGGAGCAGATTCATGCCGATAAGGCTTCTCTTTACTCCGGGCACGATAACACCGTCAAGGCATTCTCTTATTTCATTCTCCGTTGTCATACTGTCTCCTCCAGATGGAAAACTGACTCTCCTGGTTAATGCAGCCGCTCCATCATATTCTCCAGCTTGCCTTCCAGGTATAGTTGCACGGCCTCATCAATGTCTCTGACATCGGTAGCAATGGGCTCAATGTTATAGCCCTTCAGGCTCTCGTAGGCTCCCCACCCCATGCCTCCGACCAGCAGTACCTGGCAGTCAGAGATTGCCTCCGCCATGTTAGCGTGCCTGACCTGTGAGCCGGCATCATAGCCGTGAAGTTGCCCGGGAGCGGTGTCCGGCTGATGGGCGGCAAAGGTATGATGCCCGCTCTTCTGGCGGGTTTCTCTGCTTACGATTTTACCTTCTTCCACTGTTAAAACCACATAGAGCGGTGCCCTGCCGAAGTGCTGGCTGATGGTATCGCCATCGTCAGATACGGCTACTATTTTCATGTTCTCCTCCTTTAAGCCTTGCCCGACATCTCCTGGAGACCCGGGGGATTGTTAGTATCTTCTCCGGTATTAAATCTTTATGTAAACTTATCCCCTACCGATTCATATTATCATAGCCCTGGCTGATGCGCTGCCACAGTGAATTGATTGCCTGGGATACTCTGCCATCAGAGTATTCAACCACCGGCAGACCATGCACCAGCGCTTCCGTAACCGTATTATCAAAGGGAATCCTGGAGACTACATCGATTTTATTAGCGCCGCAGTAATCCTCTATCTGTCTGGTATTACTCTCGTTGATGTCATATTTATTGATGCAAACCATCGCCGGAACACCAAAATGACGGCAGACACTGACTATCCTGTCCAGGTCGTGCATTCCGGACAGTGTCGGCTCGGTAACCAGCAATGCCAGATTAGCTCCCGAGAGTGAAGAGATGACCGGACAGCCAATGCCGGGCGGGCCATCGCTTATAATGCAATCCAGCCCGTTCTTTTCCGCAATCTGCCTCGCCTGTTGCCTGACCAGCGCTACGAGTTTCCCTGAATTCTCCTGAGCAATGCCGAGCCTGGCGTGAACCAGTTGACCGTATCCGGTGTCGGAAATAAACCAGTGCCCGGATAACCTATCTTTCATTATTATAGCGTCTGCCGGACACAAGTGATAGCATAAGCCACAGCCTTCACAGGAGATGGTATCGACTTTAAAATCGGTGATAGCGGCCGCGTGACACATGTCCTGACACAGGCCGCACTGGGTGCAGCGCTCGCTGTCGATAAAGGCGACCTGTCCGCTCCAGAACTCATGCCGTTCTTTTACCTTGGGATTGAGCAGCAGGTGGAGGTCAGCGGCATCAACATCGCAGTCGGCCAGAACCTTGCGCTGCGACAGCACTGCGAAGGAGCCGACGATGCTCGTTTTTCCAGTGCCTCCTTTACCGCTCAGTACGACGATTTCTTTCATGCACCATTTCCTCGATTTTATTGAAAAGCGCGGCGAATTCGCTCTGCCACTGCGGTTCTCCTTCGGCAAGGGTAATGCCACGGGAGTAGAGGCGGGCTATCTCCATCTCCAGCGGTATGGTGAGCAGAATCGGGATGTTTTCCTTCTGGCAGTATTCTTTGACGCCTTCATTGCCAACGCCAGCCCGGTTGAGCACGACCCCGCAGGGAATATCCAGTATTCTGGCCGTCTCCACCGCCAGGGCAAGGTCATTGAGCCCGAAAGGCGTTGGCTCCGTAACCAGCAGGCAGAAATCGCTGCCCCGGATTGCTTCCACCACTGGACAGGATGTACCCGGAGGCACATCGATGATAACGGCCCCGTCATTTGTGGCCCTGGTTTTTACGGCTTTGATAACCGCTGGCGACATCATCTCGCCAATGGCCAGTCTGCCGTGGGTGAAACGTATGCCATCTGATGAGCCGGATTCCACAACCCCGATTTTCTTTTTCCCCTCCTCAAGCGCTTTTTCCGGACAGAGATAGATACAGGCGCCACAACCGTGGCATAACTCCGGGAAAATCAGAACACGCTCGCTGAGTACCGCAATGGCATTGTAGGCGCAGACTTCGGCACATTTCCCGCAGTGGGTACATCTGTCCTCTTTTAACTGGGGGATTGTAATGCAGATTTCTTCACGACTGGTAATGGACGGCTTCATGAAGATATGGTCGTTCGGCTCTTCCACGTCACAGTCGAGAAGCTGCACCGCGCCGGTTTTTCCCAGGGTATAGGCCAGGCTCGTCGCCACCAGCGTCTTTCCGGTGCCTCCTTTACCGCTGGCCACTGAGATAATCACGCTATTCTCTCTCCATTCACGTTCCGCATTCGGGGCAGCTCATTTCTTTTTCTTTTCCATCTCTTCAATGCGCTGCTGTATAGCTGATAGCTGCTGTGCCAGCATCTCGGACTGGTTTTTGAGTTCGTCGAGTTCCTGCTCCGGCCCAGAGGCCTGGGGCGCAGGCGTAAATGGTGCTCCCATACCACCACCCCTCATGCCCATACCGCGGCCCATTCCGCCACCCATACCACGGCCCATGCCACCACCCATCCCTCCGCCACCTTTCATACCCATTCCGCGGCCCATCCCCATGCCAAAGCCGGTTCCACCCATTCCCGTGCCATAATGGGCGGCAACATTGGGCTGGGAACTTGTCTTGAATTTACCTTCATTGTATTGCTTGATTGCGTCCCTGACTGTACCCGAGACTCCGGTAATCACCTGAATGCCCGCCGCCGACAGCACCTGATAGGCATTTGGTCCGCAGTTACCCGTCAGAACGGCCTCTACCTTTTTATCGGCTATCATTTGAGCTGCGGAAATGCCGGCGCCACCAGCCGCCATAGCACTGGAATTTTCTATCGCCTCATACTCCAGCGTCGCCGGGTCGGCAATGATGAAATACTGGCATCGGCCGAAGCGCGGGTCCATTTCGGCATCCAGGCTTTGTCCCTCTGCTGTGATAACTATTCTCATAATGCACCACCTTTCGTTAACCGTATTGGTCTCACGTATCCGTAATACATATTCAAGCACCTCCAAATTTATTTCATCATGGTGAGGCGGCGTATCCCGCTCACCTGTCGGAAAGTTGCTCCCTGGCTGACGCAGCGCAGCACCAGTTCGGGGTCGATTACTTTGGTACCGGACAGCGCGTTCACCCCGTAATTGAAAAGGACGGGAGAAAGGGGCGTCGTCGCTCCCAGAATGATGATAAAAGCCTGGGGACGGCATAGCTTGAGCAGTTTTTCGATGGTGTGATTGGTAAGAGCGGTGCCGGTGATGCCGATGACATCAGCCTGGGGAATGAGCTTTTCTGACTCTTCTTCGGCAAAATCACCGGGCTGCGGCTGACGCTCGATTACCCAGAGTTCTGCCGCTATCTCCCGCAGTCCGGGCACGAAGGGGAAGTGCCCCACCAGAGCCACTTTCTTGCTTCTGCCCTGCTCAGCGAGCAGGTCGGCCGCATCCAGCTCCCGGCAGCGCGATTCGTCAACTTCAAGCAGTGAATTGACCGTCGCCACACCGATGGCGGCTTCAGAGGGGCTGCGCGAGTATGCCATCCCGGCGAGCTCAAGGGTGCTCTTTTCCAGCAATGACCCGGCCTCTTTTATCGGCGTTTTATCGTGGTGAGGGCCAGGTTCGTGTGGTGTTGCCGCCAGGCCACAGTGGCGCGTCCATACCGCGGTCTGGAAAGGCCCCTGTCTTATATCTTGTACCAGGGCATCATAGTTCAGTGTCGATAGTACATCGTCAATAATCTTCATCACGGCCTCAATGCCACCAGCTATGACTGTTGCCTCCAGAGCCTCCCCCGGCGTCCTCGGCCCCAGCCGACTCCCGGCATGACAGGTGGTATTATCGGTGGTGCCATTTCAAAATTGCCCCCGTCAATTCTTATGGCTTTGCCCTGTAGCAGGGCTTCGGCGATTTTTTGCCGTGCCGAGCTGAGTACCCGCTGAAATGTGGGACGGGATACATTCATTTTTTCCGCGCCCTGCTCCTGTTCCAGCCCTTCCATATCTTTCAATCGTATCGCCTCAACCTCTTCTACCGAAAGGCGGACTTCTTCAAGCACGCGCAGGGGTATGCCCGCCGGCTTGAAATAAGTTGTCTCCGGCAGAAAAGCGACCCGGCGCCACTTTACTGGTCTTGGCATTTTAAAATAATCCCATAAATGTTATGAGCATATGCCCATTATCATATTAACACCTCCGTCAAACGGTGTCAAGGGGTTTTCTTAAGGAGACTATTTTTAACCTTGACGGGCGTTCTATCTCATAGTAATCTAAAAGAAAGGTCTGTCCTGGGTTTAACTGAGGTGCAAAAGTCTGTTGCTCTGCGTCAAGCGGTTATCCTCGTTGGCGGCGAGGGCGTAAGGCTGCGGCCGCTCACCAATGGTATTCCCAAGCCTATGCTGCCGGTGCTTAATCATCCGTTCCTGGAGCACACCATACACTACCTCAGAAAGTACGGCATTACCGAAATAATCCTGGCATTGAGCTATCTGCCCGACGTTATTAAAGACTATTTCGGTGACGGCCGGCGGCTGGGAGTGCGACTGCGCTATGCTTTGGAAGACAGCCCGCTCGGAACTGCCGGAGCGGTGAAAAATGCTGAGCACTATCTTGATGGCACATTTGCCGTTCTTAATGGTGATATATTTACTGACCTGGATATTGCGGCTATGCTTGACCTGCATCGAAAAAGAAACTCCAGGGCGACGCTCGCGCTCACCCGGGTGGATAATCCATGTGCTTTCGGAGTCGTGGAGACAGATAGCAACGGCCGAATACAGCGGTTTATTGAAAAGCCCGCCCCCGAGGAGGTGACCACCAACTGGATTAATGCCGGCGTCTATCTCCTTGAACCGGAGGTCCTGCAGCAGGTACCGGAAAATGCTCATTATATGTTTGAACGGGGGCTTTTCCCGCGCCTCCTCGAGCTCGGTGAAAACATGTGTGGCTATCAGTTCCATGGTCAGTGGCTTGATATGGGGACACCGGAGAAATACCTGTGCCTGAACTGCGACCTTTTGCGGGCGGAGAATAAGCCGGTCCTCATTGGGAGCCCGGGGGAAAACGGGCTGTACTGTGCCAGAGGCACTAAAATCGATTCCTCAGCGCAGATTAGCGGGCCTGCGGTCATTGCCGGTCGGAGCCGTATCGGCCAGCGGGTGTGCATAAGAGGTCCGGTGGTTATTGATACCGATTGTACCATTGGCGATGATGCGGTTCTGGAGGAAGCAGTACTCTGGCGCGGCGTTACGGTTGGCGAAGGTGCGGTGCTCAGGAGATGCGTCGTCGGCAATGACAATAAGATACAGCCTGGGGAACAGGTCGTCGACCGCGTGGTACCCCCCTGCGGCGTGAAGTCAGCCGAGCAATAAAAAATGGAGCGGGAGACGGGACTCGAACCCGCGACAACCTGCTTGGAAGATTTCCGCTAGAAAAGCTTGCGATGGCTTGCTAGACCAACCGCTTGCCTCCTTTCACCCTGGATTATAGGCAGAACCGGATGGCGTGTCAAGCTCACACATGGAGCACGTGCTTATTAAATACGTAGGTCATCAGTCTAATTTTAGTTACATCAAGTGGTATAATATAGCCAGTGGTTTTGATAATTATTAGGTGTCATGGAATTAAAGGTGATATATGCGCCAGTGCGTATTTTGTCAAGAAAGGGCATCCACTAAAGAAGATGTTTGGCCGCTTTGGCTGACCAATCGATTTCCTTCATCCAACGCTTCACGTATGGAAGCAGAACGCGGGGGGCGTGACCTCGGTAATTGGCGAATTAAAACAACGAAATTATTGCCTGTTAGATGTGTGTGCGCGGAATGCAACAATGGTTGGATGAGCCAACTGGAGGCTCAAGTCAAGCCACTCATTGAATCTATACTCGATGATCAGATGAGAACATTGGATATTTCGTCTCAAGTGGTCATTTCAGTCTGGGCAGTCAAAACAGCGATGACCCTTGAAGCCCTCTACCCTGATAGAGCGTGGTTTTATACCAACGACCAACGACGAAATTTACGTATAGGATCTGCTATTCCGGAGCGTACATCGGTATGGCTTGCCAAATGTGTGGATCACCACAACATCTACAGCGAAGCAAAAGATCATTGGACTGCACCTGGTCAGAATGAAGCCTACGCCTATGCTACCACAATAGCTTTTGGCTCTCTCGCCCTTCAGGTGGTCTCGTTGAAACCCACTACGAACTTACCAAGAGAAATTGAGATAACCTACGATGTCAGTAAGGGACCTTG
>DAOUDY010000083.1:0-4973 GCA_034430755.1 Dehalococcoidales bacterium | reverse complement strand
CGATTGACACCGCCGAGCTTCTGCCGCCGGACGCTCCGCCGGAGCAGGGCTTTGATTACACGCTGACCATCAAACGGGGAGAAATAGAGCGGAACATAATTCTCAACATCGACCCGTATCCATACCCGGTGATAAAGACGGTGCCGGCACCACCAAGATAACCAGAGGTAAAGAAAGTGAATATAAGACTGGAATACGTTTTATTTGGCTTTGGCATTCTCTTCTGCCTGGCCGGCGTTGGTTACCTGGCCGCCGAGTATGTGAAAAACCTTTCTGAAGCGGGGAAGCTGGTCTCCCTGCTGCTCACCGTGGCCATGTTTGCGTTCCTGAGCAAATACTTTGAAGACATAGGGTGGTGAACTGAATGCTGACTGCTGTTGCCGTGCTCGCTTCTCTGGCACTGATTGGCTGGCTCATTTACCGGGGGGTAAGGCAGAAGCCAATCCAGGCGCACACCGCGGTCCGGGCCATTGCCTACCTCACTGGCCTGTATACCTTCGCCTTCTTCCTCAGCATGGACTTCCCGCTGCTGATTAAAGTAGTGGTCAGCATCGTGCTCGGGGCAGCACTGATTGTCATCGGCGCCACCATCCAGCGCCGCCGCCCTGCGGACAGAAGTTAAGGGCTTTTATCCCACGTCAGCTTCGCCCGGTACAGCCGCCGCTTGGCCTCGGAAGTCCCCCGCAGCTTCAGGTTCAGGAAGTCCATCTCATATTCCTCAATCAACCCCTCGTCAGCAAAGCTGTAATACCGGTCGTCACCGATGATGATATGGTCGATAACCTTCATCTGCATGATTTTGCCGACGTATACCAGCTCCCTGGTCAGCTGTTTATCGCTGGTGCTCGGCGTGGGGTTGCCGGAGGGGTGATTGTGGACGAATATCAGGGCGGTCGCGTGGTCTTTAATCGCCCCCTCAATGATTTCCCGCGGCGAAATGGCGCTGCTGTCCACCGTCCCTTCGAAGAGGTCAGTCACCTCGATTATCTGGTTCTGGCTGCTTAAGTAGATAACCTTGAACAGCTCTTTTTTCAGGTCGCGCATGGCGTGGTAAAGATAGTCAAATATCTCACGCGAGGACTTAAGCAAAGGCTGGTCCACGATTTTCCCTTTGAGAAACTCCCGAGCAATCTCCTGAACCAGCCTGACGCCGAAGGCGCTGTGTGGACCGATGCCCTCGATCTGCTGTAACTCCTCCGCGGAAGCCGAGAGCACTCCCCGCAGCGTCTTGAAGCGCTTCAACGCCTCTTTCGCCTGCGGCTTGCAGTCTTTACGCGGAGAGCCCAGCGTCAGCAGCAGCTCCACGATTTCATAGTCGTGGAAACCGGATAGCCCGGATTTCAGGAACTTCTCCCTGAGCCGCCGGCGGTGTCCCCTATACATCTCATCGGGAGGCATATCCACCGTTCTCACTTCTTTTCCAGTTTGAGACTTCCCTCCCCCACTATCGCCACCAGACGCGCGTGAAGTTCGGGGCAGAAATCAGCTTGAATATCGAAAAAGCGCATCTGCGTTACTTTGCTTCCGTTGGTTACCTTCAGCTTCACCTCGTCGTGCCCGGGATAACCCCGTAAAATGTCAATAATCCTGTGCAGACTGGCCTTGTCTGCCTCGGCATCACTGGTCTGGCTGAGGCTGATGACCAGTCGGCGATTTTCTACTGGTATTTCGCTTGGCATAGTCTCCTCAACAGCCTGTTCCGTTTCCGCAGGCGGGCGGGCAACTTCCTCTTCCTTTACTTCCGCCTCTGCTTTCTCTTCTACAGGCTGGTAAAGGCGTACTTCCTCGCAGCTCAACTGCACCCGGTCCTCCCTCATCCTCACCTTGCCGTTCACTTCAACGATGTTCCCCTCCTGCCACAGCTCACCGGTCTCCGCATAGACTTTGGGCCAGACCATTATTTCGACCTGTCCGCTGAGGTCCTCAAGCACGGCGCTGGCAAAGGCTTTCCCCTCCCTGGTGAAGATCTGGCGGACTGACCCCACCATGCCCACAATGTCCACCATCTGCCCGACCAGCTCGACGTCGACCTGCCCGACCAGCATGGTCTCCGCGCTTAATTCGCCGGCCACGGCGCTGAAGGGGTGCTCGGAAAGGTAGACACCGGTCAATTCCTTTTCCCAGGCAAGCTTTTCTTTCACGGGGACATCTTCCACTGTTCCAAGGTCAAGGCTCGACATAGGCACCGGCGTTTCTTCCCCCCACAGGTCAAACATGGTCGACTGTCCTGACTCGCGCCGCCGCTGCTCCCGCTGCGCCAGCGCGATAATGCGGTTCACGTTGCTCAGCAGCACCGCCCGACTGCCCAGGGAATCGAAGGCACCGGCTTTGATAAGGCTCTCAATGACCCGCCGGTTGATGCCATGCAGGTCACAGCGGCGGCAGAGGTCCTCAATGGACTTGAACTCCCCGTTTTCATTTCTTTCCGCCACCATTGGCTCGACGGCACCCGGCCCCACATTCTTTATGGCCGCCAGCCCAAAGCGAATGGCGGGGGCAGCGCCCTCTTTTTGGATGGAGAAACTGACCTGACTGCTATTGATATCCGGCGGCAACACGTCTATACCCAAACGACGGCACTCGGCAACCGCGCTGGCCACTTTCTCCGGCTGGTCGGCGTGGATGATGAGAAACGCGGTCATGTAATCCGCCGGGTAGTTAGCCTTGAGATATGCCGTCTGGTAGGCAATGAGGGCGTAGCTCACGCTGTGGGCTTTGTTGAAGGCATAGCCGGCAAACGGCTCTATCAGGTTGAAGACCTGGGTGGCGAGGTCGGCGGAGAACCCGTTTTTCCTGGCGCCTTCAACGAAACGGCGCCTTTCTTTCTTCATCACCTCTGGTATTTTCTTGCCCATGGCCTTGCGGAAAATGTCCGCCTGCCCCAGGCTGTAGCCGGCAAACTCCCGCACGATGAACAGCACCTGGTCCTGATAGACGATTACGCCGTACGTTTCCTCAAGGATATTGCCCAGAGCGGGATGAGGGTAACGGATGGGTTCCAGGCCATGTTTCGCTTTGATGAAGGTGGGGATGTGCTCCATCGGTCCGGGACGGTAGAGCGCCACCATGGCAGCGATGTCGCTGAAGGCCGTCGGTTTCAGCTCCTTGACGTAGCGGCGCATGCCGGCCCCTTCCAGTTGAAAGACCCCGGTCGTCTCTCCAGAAGAGAGCAGGCTGAACGTTTTGACATCGTCCATGGGGATATTATGTAAATCGATTTCAACGCCGTGGTTTTCGGCAATGATTTCCCTCGCCTTGCCCAGGATGGTGAGGTTGGCCAGGCCGAGGAAGTCCATTTTGAGCAGGCCGATCTCGGCAATATCTCCCATGGAGAACTGGGTCATCACCGACTCCTGACCATTGACCTTGCTGCTCCATTGTAATGGGACATATCTGGTAAGCGGTTCTCTGGAAATGACCACGCCAGCGGCATGGGTGCTGGCATGGCGGGCAATCCCTTCCACCCCCCGTGCCGAGTCCACCAGATTATGGATTATCTGGTCATCACGGTATATGCTCCCGAGCTCGCTGTTCTCATTCAGGGCCCTGGCCAGCGTCATGGTCGGCGAGTATGGCACGAGTCGGGCCACGCGGTCAACATCGCTGTAGGTCATGCCCAGCGCCCGACCCGCATCCCGGATGGCTGCTTTGGCACCCAGCGTACCGAAGGTGATTATCTGCGCCACATGGTCCTGGCCGTACTTATGGGAAACGTAGGCGATAACTTCGTCACGGCGGTCATCCTGAAAATCAAGGTCGATGTCCGGCATCTCCTTGCGCTCCAGATTGAGGAATCGCTCGAAGACCAGCCGGTGCTCGATGGGGTCAACCGCCGTGATACCGAGGATGTGAAGAACTATGCTGGCGGCGGCACTGCCCCTCACCCCAAAAAAAATATTGCGTTCTTTGACGAAGGAAATGATGTCCCAGACCACGAGGAAGTAGTTGGCAAACTGGGTCTTCTTGATAACTTCCAGCTCATAGTCAAGCCGCTGTTTTATTTCTTCGGTGGCCTGGGGATAGTAGCAGGGCAGGTTTTCGTGACACAGGTCGGCGAGAAAGTCGTCGGCCTTTTTCCCCGGTGGCAGTTCAATCTCGGGCAGGTGCAGCCGCCCGAACTCCAGGGTGAGGTCGCACATGCCGGCAATTTTCTCCGCATTCTCCAGGGCCTGCGGGATATCCTGAAAGAGCTCGGCCATCTCCTCCGGGCTCCTCAGATACAGGGTATCCGAGGCCATTCTCATCCGCTTCTCATCATGAACAGAGGAGTTGGTGCCGATACACAGGAGCAAATCGTGAATCTGAGCGTCCTCACGCCTGATGTAGTGTATATCATTGGTGGCCACCAGCGGGATGCCAAGCTCATCGCTCATGGCAATCAGGGCCTGGTTTACCCGCTCGAGCTCGGAGATGGGCTGCCGCTGTATCTCGAGGTAGAAATCGCCAAATACCTGCCGGTACCACTGTGCCGCCTGTCTGGCGTCCTGAAGTCTTCCTTCCAGAATTAACCGTGGTATCTCGCCCGCGAGGCAGCCGGACAGGGCAATCAAGCCTTCGTGATACTGCTCCAGGAGCTCCTTATCCACCCGCGGCCGGTAGTAAAAGCCCTCAAGGTGCGCCTTGGTGACCAGCTGAATCAGGTTCTGGTATCCGGTGTGGTTCCTGGCGAGAAGAATCAGGTGATAGTGGTTTCTGTCGGCTACATCGCGGCCGGAGCGACTTCCCGGCGCCAGGTATATCTCGCAGCCGATGATGGGCTTTATCCCCGCCTCCCTGGCAGTGCGGTAAAACTCGATGACGCCATACATGGCGCCGTGGTCGGTTATCGCCAGGCTGTCCATACCCAGCTCTCTGACCCGTGAAATCAGCTGTGGAATGCGGCACATGCCGTCGAGCAGACTATACTCGGTATGGACATGAAGATGCGTAAACATAGAACCCTGCAGAAAAATCTACATAATTATAGCACAGGG
>DAOUDY010000082.1:0-6856 GCA_034430755.1 Dehalococcoidales bacterium | reverse complement strand
GCGGTCGATGAGCTGGTCGGGAATGAGCAGGTCGTTGGGCTGGAACTCCTCATTGAGGCTCCCCACCGAGTTGATGCCGATGATTCTCTCCACCCCCAGCGATTTCAGGGCGTAGATATTGGCCCGGTAGGGTCCCTCGGTGGGGAGGATGTGGTGCCCTCTCCCGTGCCGGGGGAGAAAGGCGACCCCAGCCCCCCCCAGTTTCCCCACCACGATTTTATCGCTAGGCCTGCCGAATGGTGTATTTATGTCAACTTCGTCAATACTCTCCATCCCCTCGATGTCATACAGCCCGCTCCCGCCGATAACCGCTATCTTCGCCTGTGGCATGAGAGACCTCCTTACCATATACAGTTACATTTTATCTTCTTATAATCCATATCCAAACTTCCCCACATTGCTAACGTTTCTTTACAAAGCGCGACTTTATCATAACCGTAATTTTCCTTCAAATAATCAATGATTGTAATATACATTTCGCGACGAGTTTTGAAATCTACTTTTTTACCCCAGTTTGAGTTTTCCTTCAAATACTCTAGCCAAGTTTTATCGGTGCTGCCATTAATGGTAGTTTGTAATCCTCTAAGTGAGCCCAGAGTAATTCTGGAAGGAATAAAGCTTGAAAATAGCTGCTCAACTAGTTCTACATAGAGTTTTTCCCATTCTGTAACCGGCACCATTGGGTCAATTCTCACCCTTACTTCATAACCAGCTTCAATAAGCTTTCTACCTGCCTCAATCCTTCTCGCAACTGATGGAGCACCATTCTCCCACTTCTTAGCCACTTCATCTGCATTGAGACTAAAGCTCATGATAACTTGATTATGCGGATTTATTTCTAACAGGTTTTTTATATTATCGGATTTAGTTAAAAACAGGACTTTATGTCTGTCTTGTTTTTCAAACATAGGAATGATGAATTTAGAAAAAGGCTTGCTCAAACCCTCCCCCATCAAAGAATCAGCTATCTCACCCGTATTAAGTATTTCAGGTGTTTCGACTTCCTCAAGAAATCTTCTCGTGTGTAATTCTATTTTGTTTAAATCTTTAAATACCGGCTTTGTTTTTGTGGGGTGAAATCTAAAAGTCCCCTTTAGATAGCACCAAGAACAATCAAAGGGGCAGCCATATGCCCATTTTAATTCTAAAAAGTGCGGACAGATAACACTGGTACTCTTAATTGGAAAAGGTGTCTTATCAAATCTCGTGATGATTGAACCATCGCTAACCCGCTCAGTTAAAATCTTTTTTGTATAATTTAATTGCTCATATTCCCTATTTAATACTTTCAAAAAAACAGAGTTCCTTTCTGCGCTTCTTTTACGAACTGCTAAATTTGCATTCTCCACTGCCCCGCCTCCGTTCTTTTAGTAACCTCATCCCAGAAATGCGCTCCCATTTCATGTTTACTAGCAAAAACTAAATAGTATAACAGAACATTTCTTATATTCTTCTCTGGAATATGATCTCTAACAACTTTGTAACCTATATCTTTTAATCCTTCCTCATAAATATCCAGAATTACGCGTTCAAATTTTCCACCCCGGTTCATTTCTTCTCTGTACCTTTGCTGCCAATCAACATAAGGGAAAAAATCATTCATCCTTGAATTAGGGTTATCGACAATTCGCCTGAAAGTGCCAACGTGAAAGGTGATTAGAAGATCCATGTTCCTATGCTCAGAAAGTTTTCGTATAGAATTAAATCCAATTTCATAATTTAGAGGGTCCACGAAACAGAAGTCCAATGAATTATCAGGAAGTTCCTCTAATAAATCATCGACTACTAAGTTACAATCTCTGTTATTAAAATTCACCTTCGCAAATTCACATGGTGCTACTCTTGATTCCAAGGCTTTAATAAACTCAAACTCTAAATCGTTAAAAAAGTAGTGAGTAAATGGGAGTCTGCATTGTAGTGCTATAACAGCTGAACCTGGAATCTCTTCTCCCGTCTCTTCAACAACGCAAATTCCAGGACCAGAAAATAGGTCTACGTATGTCCTCGTCTCCCATTTATTTTTCATGCCTAAATTGAAAATGTCACAGAAATTTTTTACATAGAATAGTTTATCTTTTGCCCAGCGCCCTATTTTAATAGCTACAGCCCCATCCGCCCCAATTACCATATCACCCGTCGGCATTATGTTACTCCCTTAATCCCCTCCCCGAACGGCTCTCTAATTATCCCCTTCTCGGTGATGATGGCGGTGATGTATTTATGGAGGGTAACGTCAAAGGCGGGATTCAGCACCTCAACGCCTTCCGGGGCAATACGTATGCCCTTTATATGGGTAACCTCCTCCGGCTTTCTCTGCTCGATGGGGACTTGTTCACCGGTGGCGAGGGCGGGGTCAATGGTGGAGGTGGGGGCGGCAACGTAAAACGGAACGTCATTCTCTTTCGCCAGCACCGCCAGGGTATAGGTGCCGATTTTGTTGGCCGTGTCCCCGTTGGCGGCAATGCGGTCGGCGCCAACGATGACGCAGTTGACCTCGCCACGCTGCATAAAATAACCCGCCGCGGAGTCGGCAATCAGGGTCACCGGAACGCCGGCCTTCTTCAGTTCCCAGGTGGTCAATCTCGCCCCCTGCAACACGGGACGGGTCTCGGTGGCAAGCACTTTAATCTTTTTCCCCTGCTCCCTGGCGTATAAAATAACACCGAGCGCCGTGCCGTAGCCGGCGGTGGCCAGCGGGCCAGCGTTGCAGTGGACCAGTGCCGTATCCCCATCCCGCACAAGCTCAGCACCGAGCTGGCTCAGCTTCCGCGTGGCCTCGGCCTCTTCAGCGTGTATTTTCAACGCTTCATCAACCAGTGCCGACTTAACCTGGCCGACTTCGTCGCCGATTTCCGCCGCCTTCTGCATGCGCTGAATCGCCCAGAAGAGGTTGCGGGCGGTGGGGCGGGTGGCGGCGATGGTGGTCACCACCTCATCGAGCTTCTTCAGAAAATCGTCCTTCGACTCAGATTCAATTTTTAACGCCCCCAGAGCAATTCCATAAGCTCCAACTACCCCGATGGCCGGAGCGCCCCTTATTTTCAATTCTGTGATGGCTGAGGCAACCTCACGGTAGTCCGCCAGCTCCAGATAGACCTCCTCACCGGGCAGCCTGCTCTGGTCAAGGATACGTATGCGGTCGCCCAGCCAGTCTATCGGTGAAATATGAATCGCTTTCATAAAACTGACTCCCTTAATCTAATCCTGTCCTTTTTGCCAGCGCTCTTTCTGCATCTCCATAAGCACAAAATTGTGCCCGTTCTTCATCAGCTGCCCGCATGGAGTGAAGCCGCATTTGAGGAAGCACCGCTGCGCCCGCCCGTTCCAGTCCAGGGTTTTCAAATATATTCGTTGAAGGTCTGTAGCATGAAAAATATAGCCAACGAGCGTGGCCACGGCATCGGTGCCATAACCCCTGTCCCAATAATCAAGTTCACCAATCATAATTCCCAGCTCCGCCTCACCCTTCTCCCTGTCAACGTTGTAATACACGCAGTTACCGATGTGCCTGCCGTCAAGGGTCTCTATGGCAAAGGTACGTCGTTTCGGAGAAGAATCGCGCAGCACCGCCGTGTAGTCGAGCAAATAGCGGGGAAAAGAGACAGTCAGCAGAGGCATGGCGTCAAGCCGGACCAGCTCCGGGCTGGTCTGCCAGCGGTAATCGTTGCGGGCGTCGGTTAATTTTTTCTCGCGCAGTCTGACCTCGGTGCCCAGTATCACCTTTCAACCTCGAATTACTCTTCCTCGTCGCTCTCTTCCTCGCCGCGCTCCCATATCGGCTCGGTGAAATAGTCAATATACTCGCCCATCGCCTGTGACGCCACCTGCTTCATTCTCTGCTTTGTCTCTGCTGCCAGTTGCGCCAGCTCGTCAAGGTCGATTTCCACGCCAAGCATTGTGGTCAGCACCTCGAGCACCGCCAGTGCCGCCATCGGGTTCTGAATTCGGGTGGCGTAGACCGGCACCTCTCCGAGCAGGCAGATGCCCTCAACCTCCCGTTCCTTGGCCACTCCCAGCAACAGCCCATTCAGCCCCGCTATCTGCAGGTTGCCGGCGTTTATCAGGTTGTACTTTTTGAAAACGGCGGCGGCCGACGGGCTGGTGGCCACCCCGAGCACTCCGGGCGATTCGGTGTGGTGAATGCGGGTCATGGCCGCGGCACAGGTAAATATCCTCGGCGCCTTAAACCTCTCGGCGACATCGAGGACGCAGTTGGCCAGCTCATATGCTTTGGCTGCCGGCTGGTCCTCGCCGGTGAATACGATGAGGTCGCTGCCTCCACCACGGTTCTTCCAGTAGCGGAACGTGCTTTGCGGGAACTTGGGCTCCTCAACCACGTTATCTTTGACCACCACGCCGACAGGGTCGAAGAAGTAAGATGGCTCAATCTCACCGAGCGCTTTGAAGCCCAGCTTTCTCAGGAGATACGTGGCCACAAGCATGGCGACGTTCCCGACGCCGGGCCAGGCGGCAATCATATTCGGGGAATTCAGTCTGGGACGAGCGCTAAGCCTGACTAACTCGTTCATTTCACCACACCTCTTTATATTCTAATAGGTTTTTATTAGGTAACCCCATCCCCTTTATCCCCTTCCCCTTCGATAAGGGGAAGGGGAAAGATTTGTTAGAGGGGCTTCGCCCCTCTTAGACTTCCCTATCTTTTAACTCCCAGCCAAACAACCCGTCTGAAAAGCCATCACTTGCTGGCCACCGATATAGCAGGGCAGTATATGTGCGGGGTTCGTAAAAAGCCGCCCACCCACCTGGCCTCGCGGCCAAGGGCAGCGATTTCTTTCAGCACCTGATAGACATTCCCGGAGACCATGGTATTCTTCACCCTGCCCACTATTTTACCATTTTCCACCTTATAGCCGAGCAGGACGTTGCCGCTGAAATCACCGCCCAGGATATTTCCCTGCTCGGCACCCATGAGCTGCTCGACCACCAGCCCCTCCTTGATGTCGCCGACCATGTCTTCAAAGGCAGCACTGCCCGGCGCAATAACGAAAGCGCTGGGGGAGGGCGCAGGCAGCCCGCCGTGACCCCGGCTGCCGTTGCCGGTGCTCAGGGTACCTGCCAGAGCGGCGGTCTGCAGGTCGTACAGGAAGCCGGCCACTCTACCGGCGTCAACAAGCGTGGTGCGCTGGCTGGGCACGCCCTCATCATCGCAGGGCCGGCTGCTCGGCCGGAAGGCAATCACCGGGTCGTCATATAGCTGAAAATTTTTATCAAAGACCGTTTCACCCAATCTGCGCCCGATAGGGGAAGCCCCTTCCAGTACCGTCTTGCCGTTGAAGGCCGCCACCAGCGGCGTAACCAGGGAGCTGGCCACTCCATTCGGGGTGAAGATGACCGGCATCGCTTTCGTGGGCACGTTCGCCTGCTCTTTCGCCAGCTCCAGTTGCTGAAGCACGGCATCGGTTACGGTGCCTGCCTCCAGTATCGGCTGGCACGAGCTGGCACTATCGCCAACGAAGAGCATATCAGCGCCTTTTATCAGGCTGCCTTCCACGCCGAAGCTAAAATGGCTTTTACGGTATCCCGCCTGCCCGCTGCGAGAATTAATCAGCCGTACCGAAACCGTCCCCCTGTTCACCTCGGCCTCACAGATGATGCCCGGAGTGTGCTGCGTAACCGCAGAAATAAGCTCTTCGCCGAGCGCAATCATGTTCTCCACCGGCACCGACTCAACATCGGGGCTGAAAACATCAACCTGCGGATACGAATTCGCCGATGGCAGTTCAAACCTGGCCGCCATGCCAAACCGCGCCGTCTCGACAGCGCTGTCGACCAGGCCCTGACAGTCATCAGGATTGGTGGTGACAGCGTAACCGACTCTGCCCTGGCGAATAATGCGCAGCGCCACGCTGGTCTGCTGTTTGGTCTGGAGGTGCTTGAGCCGATTGGCCTCGAAATGAACCTGCGTTTCCTCCGAGGCGACGGAAAACACCTCCGCTTCCCCGGCGGCCTTTTTCGCCTGAATCAGTATCTCCTCCACTTATCTACCTCCTACCAGGCAGCGGCGGAGCCGGATATGGGGGCTGCCGTTGGCCACCGGCAACGGCACCTGTCCCCCCTTCCCGCAGCCACCCCCCTGGTTCATATTGAGGTCGTTGCCTATGGCGTCAATATTGCTCAGCGTTTCAAACACGTTGCCGGTCAGCACCACCGGCCGCAGCGCCTCGGCGAGCTTGCCATTGCGTATCATGTACGCCTCGCCGGCCGAGAAGGTGAACATCTCCATGCTGGTGGTGCCACCATACCAGTTCTTAGCATAGATTCCCTCTTTAATGTCAGCGAGCATGTCCTCAAAGGACACTTTGCCCGGCTCGATATAGGTATTGGTCATGCGGACGATGGGAGGGTAGCGATAGCTTACGGCGCGGGCGTTTCCGGTGGGCGGCTCCTCCATCTTGGCCGCCGTCTCCCTTGAGTGAAGCCTGCCCACCAGTTTGCCCTCCCTGATGAGGTACGTTTTGGTGGCGGGCACGCCTTCATCATCGTATTTGTAGCTGCCGCGAAGTCCGGGCAGCGTGGCCGTATCCACGATATTGAGCTCCCGGCGGCCGAACCGTTTTCCCAGCGTCATAAGCTCACGCAGGCGGTCATTTTCATAGACGAAATCTGACTCGGACAGGTGCCCGAAGGCTTCATGGACAAAGACGCCGGCCAGCACCGGGTCCAGCACCACCGTGTACTCCCCACCTCTGGCCTGGGGTGCTGAGAGCAGCGCCACGACATGCTGCGATAGACGCTCCACCTCCTGCTGGAGCTGCCGGATTGGCGCAAGGTCTCCGCGGCTGCCCACGCTGAGCCCTGCCTGCTGGACATCGCCGTTGCGAGCGGCAACGGCCGC
>DAOUDY010000081.1:0-5675 GCA_034430755.1 Dehalococcoidales bacterium | reverse complement strand
GCACGGAGGGAGTGGTGGGCAGGGTGTGGTCCTTGCAGACAATGCCGGCCTGTCCCACCTCGCAGGCCTGGATGGCAAACTCTATCTGGCTGAAAAGGCGCTGGGTGGTGGAAGAGGGCCCGGTGTGCTGGTGGATATCGTATGAGCTGCGCAGCAGGCTCCACATGCGTTCATTGTCGAAGTTCGGCTGCTTCATGGCGGCAAGCGTGTCTTCTGGTCCGTAAAGCGAGCTCCTCCCCCCCGCGGTGATGATTTCCTCGATTCTTTTGCGGTATTCCGGGCTCATTGACAGCTCATATGTTTCCTCGGCCATCTTTTTTACGCCTCCTTTATCCATTATAATACCACCATTGCGGATACGGCATCATCGTAGCCATGAGCGCTGTGTTTGTCAAATATAACAAAATGGGGGTTATGGATAATCTTGTTATTATTAAAATAATTTATCCGGTTTCCCTAAACCAAAAAGTCCGGGCTCAATTTTTATTAACTCACCTTTGTCAACCATATCCATTGCGATTTGGTAAAGTTGAACATATGCATTGTGCCTCGTTTTTGATTTGATATAGTGCCCGTTATAAAGGATGTCAACAGCTGAGTTTAATTTTAATTTACCTCTATCGTGTCGTGCGATTGCCAGGAGTCGTTGTTTGTGCGTCTGCAAACCTTTTAGTATGTCGCTCCAATTTGATGGTTTCGCTTCTTCAACTTTCTTTCCCACACGCCTAAGATAACTGTGTAGTGCTACGTCATATGAATTCAACTCTTCGGCGAGTGCAGCCTTACGTTCCTCAAGATTTTTTATTTGATTATTTATCTTGTTCAGTTCATCCTGTGTTTCAGATATCAGCTTTCTTAATTGTTCTTCAAAACCATTGTTAATTACCATGTTACCCCCCTTTTTTAATTGCCTTATGCCCTTGATAATGGCTTCTAACTAGACAAATAATACTCATATGATATACTAATACTTGAGCGGGGAGTAGGAGATTCGAACTCCTGGGCTGTGCACACAGCCACTCGATTTTGAGTCAAGCACAATAAGCCACTCTGACAACTCCCCGTACAAGCAGGGTCAGAATAGAAAGACCCAAATAAATAAACTCCCTATAGATAGTTGCCAGACCATCTATGGGGAGTTTAACATTTGGGGGCTATTTTGTCAAGTCCCAATTTAAAGGGTTGAAAATAGGGGGTGACTATGTTTACCCCATTTTGCTTGAGCAGCTTTTCTGGCCATCTCTTTAATACTATTAAAAAGCTTCAAAAATATTTCAAAATTGCCCCACTACCAAAGTGGGGAGAGATTTTGAAGAGGGGGCGAAGCCCCCTCTCGCTTAAACACCCCTCTCCAGCCAGAAACAAGCATGGTTTCCTGCCGATGTCACTGGCTGGAGAGGGGACAGGGGTGAGGTAAGCACACCACTACCAAATGCAAAAACCCAATCAATCAATAGTGTATGCGATTGACGCAAAAAGTTGAATATAATAGACTTAGGCCGTCAGCCGTCTTTTCCGCCGAAATAATTATCAATTCAGGAGGCTCATCATGTTGCCAGTGAAGACATTTCGAGTTCCGCAGGTCGTTATCACCGGTTCCGGGTCGTCAAAGCAGGTCGGCGAAGAATGCCGGAAGCTGAACGTGAAGAAGGCTTTGGTTGTCACCGACCAGAACCTGGTGAAACTGGGTATCCCGGATGGTGTCAAAGAGTCGCTCCGGAAGAGCGGCGTTGACTGCGCCATCTATGACGGCGTCAATATGGAACCAGTCGCCGAATACGTTCAGGAAGGCCTGAAAGCATTTCAGGGAAACGGTTGCGATTTTCTTCTGGCCGTTGGCGGGGGAAGCCCGATGGACACGGCCAAGGCCATCTCTATCATGGCCACAAATGGGGGTTCAATAGAGGATTACATGGGGCTGGGCAGGGTTCCCCAGAGAGGCAGGCCGGTCATCGCCGTGCCCACCACCGCCGGCACCGGCAGCGAGGTTACCCCGTTCACCATCATTACCGATACCAGGCGTGACGTCAAAATGCTCATCGGCAGCCCCTTCATCACCCCCGAGGTTGCCATTGTTGACCCCCAGCTCACCATAACCCTGCCGCAGGATATCACCGCCGCCACCGGAATTGATGCCCTGACCCATGCCATCGAGGCTTACGTTTCGGTAAAGGCCCAGGCGATAAGTGACGTTTTCTCCCTTGCTGCCATCGAGCTCATCGCCGGCAACCTGCAAAAGGCCTGGTCCGACGGGAAAAACCTGGAGGCGAGAGAAAAGACGATGATGGGCTCGCTCATGGCGGGGATGGCGTTCAGCAATTCCTCGGTGGCGCTGGTGCACGGTATGGCGCGGCCCATCGGCGCCTATTTCCACGTGCGTCACGGCGCTTCCAATGCCGCCCTCCTCGGCACGGTGATGGAGTTCAGCCTGGAGGGGAATCCGACCCGTTACGCGCGCATCGCGCAGGCAATGGGAGTAAATATCAGCGGCCTTTCCGAACTGGAGGCGGCGGAGCGCGGCGCTGAGGCGGTCAAGAAGCTCATCAAAGACGTCAGGATACCGTCGCTGCGGGAGCTTGGCGTGGAGAAGGAAAAGCTCGACCGGCTGGCGCCCAGAATGAGCGAGGACGCCATCGCCAGCGGCAGCCCGGCCAATAACCCGCGTCAGGCAAGCAAAGAGGAGATTATAGAGCTATATAAAACGGCCTGAAAAACGAAACAGGTTTTTTCTACTTGGGGAGGAATTTTTATGTTAATCGTTGCCGAGAGAATTAACTCGTCGCGAAAGCCAATCAGCGAGGCGATAAAAGCCAGAGATGCCGATTTCATCCGCAATGAAGCCAGGTCCCAGACCGAGGCCGGCGCCCATTACATCGATGTCAACGCCGGCAGCTTTGTCGGGCAGGAAGCGGAGTACCTGTGCTGGCTGGTAGAAATCGTGCAGGGTGCCACCGATTTGCCACTCTGCCTGGACAGCCCGGACCCGGCGGCGATTGCCGCTGCCCTGAAGCTGGTGAAAAAGCCGTGCCTGGTCAACTCCATCACCATGGAAAAGCGGCGTCTGGAAGGTATGCTGCCGCTGATTAAACAGTACGGGACGAGAATCGTGGTGCTGTGCCAGAGCGATGCCGGCATGGCTAACACCGTTGAGGAGAAGGTAGCCATAGCCCGGCAGATGGTCGATACCCTGACCCGGGAAGGCGTTGCCCCGGGTGATATTTTCATTGACCCCCTCATTTACCCCATAGCGACTGACACCCAGTCGGCGGTCGCCGCGCTCGGTGCCATCGGGGAAATCACACGGCAGATGCCGGAAGTGCACACCATCTGCGGGCTGACCAACGTATCTTACGGCCTGCCGGTGCGTAAGCTCATCAACCGCACCTTTCTGGTCGTGGCCATGTCCCGGGGGCTTGATTCGGCAATAATCGACCCCACTGACCGCGAGCTTATGGCCGGCCTGGTGGCGGCGGAGACAATTCTGGACCGGGACAAGTTCTGCGCCGGGTACCTCACCGCCTATCGGCAGGGGAAGCTGTCATAGATGAAGGTTAACGTTCGGGTCATTCCTCTGGACAGAGAGCTGAAGCTGAAGACAGGTGATAACCTGCGCGCCGCGCTCATTGAGGCCGGCATTCCCCTCGATTCACCCTGTGGAGGGCAGGGCACGTGTCTCAAGTGCCGCGTGCAGCTCGCCGGGGTCAGCCGGAGATACACGGAACTGGAGCGGGAGAAACTGTCGCGGGAAGAACTTGATGAAGGCTGGCACCTTGCCTGCCAGGTTACGGTGGAGGAGCCGGGCGAGGTACGCCTTCCTGAGATAGAGGTTTCGCGGGCCAAGGCAGGTTTCGGCCTGCTCGGAGAGGAAATTGCGCTGCAGCCTAATGTCCGCAGCGTTCACTTTGAAATAAGCAGGCCTTCTATAAAGGACCAGCGGGCGGACTGGAATCGCCTCGCTGAATATCTGGAACGGACGATAAAGAGGCCGGTGAGCACTGACCTGTCTCTGCTGCGCGAGCTGTCCCTCCGGCTCCGCGAATGGAATTTCAGCGGCGAGGCGGTGGTGGTGGGGGATGAGGTGGTGGCGCTTGACCCGCCTGGTTCAACGGCAGATATATTGGGCGTGGCCATAGATATCGGCACCACCACGCTGGCCGCAGGGCTGGTCGACTTGAATACCGGCAAGGTAGTTGCCCTGGATGCGGAGCTCAACCCTCAAATCGCCTTTGGCGCCGACGTTATTTCCAGAATCATGTACGCGCAGGATGGCCCCGAAAGTCGCGAGAAGCTGCAGAAAGAGCTGGTCAAAGGACTGAACCAGCTTTTGCTCCGGCTGTGCCGCAGTGCCAGACGAAAAAAGGAGAGGATTTTCGAGGCCACGGTGGTGGGCAATACCACCATGCTCCACACGCTGCTGGGACTTGAGGCCAGATATATTGCGCAGGCACCGTACGTTGGCGGTCTGAATCAATCTTATGACCTGCCGGCTATCGAACTCGGGTTGCCGATTCATCCCAGGGGAAAGGTGCACATCATGCCATCCATCGCCAGCTTTGTCGGCGCCGATACGGTGGCCGTAATCCTGGCGGCGAGGCTGCATCAGAGCCGTGTTCCCAGGCTCGCCATTGACATCGGCACCAATGGTGAGGTGATGCTGGCCACCGGAAAGGGGGTTCTGACCGCCTCCACCGCGGCCGGCCCCGCCTTTGAGGGTGGCCGGATAAAGTACGGCATGCGGGCGGTAAAAGGTGCCATCAGCTCTTTTCAGGCGACCCCAATTATGAATTACTCGGTCATCGGCGGCGTCGCGCCCAGAGGTATCTGCGGCTCTGGCCTGATTGACCTGGTGGCGGAGCTTTACCGGACGGGAGTTCTCGACCAGAAAGGGCGCATTATGCTGCCCGCAGAGATAGACTCCAGGTGGGCAGATGAGCTGGCGCCGAGGGTCAGGGTTCGCGAGGCGGCACGGGAATTCGTCATCTTCCGGGATGAAGACAGGGAGGTCACGCTGACCCAGCAGGACGTCCGCGAACTTCAGCTGGCCAAGGGAGCCATACGCGCCGGTGTTGAACTGCTCATGAAAGAGGCCGGCGTCGGCGCCGATGATATTCAGGAGGTCCTTCTCGCCGGCGTGTTCGGCAACTATATCAACCGTGAAAGGGCGGTCGCTCTGGGGCTGATTCCTCCTTTCCCGCTCGAGAAAATCCACTTCATCGGCAACGGGGCCATGGATGGGGCGTTGCGGGCCCTGCTCAATCTGGAAGAAAGGCATCAGGCAGAGAAGATAGCTTCTGAGGTACGCCATATCGAGCTGTCGGGAAGGCCGGACTTCGAGGAAACCTTTCTCCGCTGCCTGTCATTCGGGAATTAAAAGGCGGCGTGGCATTACGCCACGCCGCCCTCTAGTGCTATTATCTTAAGTTCCGCCAGTATGTTTATTACTGCGGCGGCAGGTTCTTGAGCATGGTTTCCAGCTTCTCGAGTTCCCCTTCAACCATGCGGTAGCAGTGCTTTTCCTCGGGGAACTTGCCAGTATGAACATCGTCGATATATTCGCCGAAAGCCTTAGTAATAACCTCGGCGAGATTGGCATATTTCTTGACAAACTTGGGGGTGAAGGCTTCAAAGTAGCCGAGCATATCGCCGATAATCAGCACCTGTCCGTCCGTATACAT
>DAOUDY010000080.1:0-8650 GCA_034430755.1 Dehalococcoidales bacterium | reverse complement strand
CAGGCATTGGCGCATCCGCTGTTGACCACCACCCCGCTCGCTTTCCCGCCGGAAAGGCGCCGCTGGCACAGCACCACCGGCGCGGCTTTAATCCGGTTCCGGGTAAACAGACCGGCGGCGGCGCAGGGCACTTCCGAAGCCAGTATCGCCAGGTCCAGGTTTTCCTCTTTTTTGATGCCAGCATACGTTGCGCCAGCAGCAAAGCCTTTTGGGGAAGTAACCGTACCCGATGAAACGAACTCAAATCCGGCATTCATATGACAAAACTATATCATACTGAATAGGTCAAAGCAACGCTCGCACACTCGCCCCAGTTTGACATCCCCGAGTGGTAATGATAAACTTAAGCCACTATGAAAATTGTAAGATACAGCATCGGCAGCAAAGCTGAGTACGGTATCCTGGATGGTGAGCAAATCCAGGTTATCGACGGCACACCTTTTCCTGAAATCAAGAAGCTCAATCAATTCCGCAAACTCAGTGAGGTAAAGCTCCTGGCACCCTGCGAGCCGACCAAGGTGGTGGCCATCGGCCTCAACTACTACAGCCATTGCAAGGAGACCAACAATCCCGTCCCCAAGGAGCCGATGATGTTCTACAAACCTTCCAGCTCGGTCATTGGCCCTGAGGACAAGATTCACAACCCCGGCTGCGACCGGCTTGACTGGGAGACAGAGTTTGGTGTGGTCATGAAAGCTCAGGCAAAGAAGGTGAGCGAAAAGGATGCTCTGAAGTACGTCCTGGGCTACACCTGCTTTAACGACGTCACCGCCCGCGACTGGCAGGCCAAAGACTCGCAGTGGTCGCGCGCCAAAGGTTCGGATACGTTCTCGCCCATCGGCCCCTGGATTGAGACCGAGCTCGACCCGGGCAATACGGAGATAGCAGGGTACCACAACGGCGAACTCAAGCAGAAGGTGAACACAAACGACCTCGTCTTCGGTGTCCCAGCGCTGATAAGCTATATCACGAAATTTATCACCCTCTACCCGGGCGACGTAATCGCCACCGGAACACCGGCCGGCATAGGCCCGATGAAGTCGGGCGATACCTTTGAGATAAAGATTGAAGGCATCGGCACGCTGCGCAACACCATCGCCTGATACATTAAATATGGAATCGAAGACCGTATACTTTGAACGTCCCGGCCGTGAGAACACCGGGGAAGTGCTTAATGTTGTCCGGCGGCGGGCCGAAGAACTCGGTATCAAAACGGTGGTGGTGGCTTCGACGCGGGGTGACAGTGCCGTACAGGCAGTGGAAGCGCTGAAGGGCCTCAGGGTTGTCATCGTGACCCACAGTCAGGGCTTCCGCGAGCCAAACACCAACACATTCACCGATGAGAACCGCCGGATAGTGGAGAGCAAGGGCGGCGTGATATTTACCGGCACCCATCTTTTTGCCGGCGTCAGCCGGGCCATCCGCAACAAGTTCAACACCTACGCCATCGGCGACCTGTTTGCCAGCCTGCTGAAAGTCTTTGGCGAGGGGATGAAGGTGGTCGTTGAGATAGCAGTCATGGCGGCGGACGCCGGCCTGGTGCGCACCGACGAGGAGGTCATCGCCATCGGCGGCACCGGCCGTGGCGCCGACACCGCGGTGGTGCTCACGCCGGCCAACTCGCAGAACCTTTTCGACCTCAAGGTCAAGGAGATACTCTGCAAACCCCGTTTGTAGGTTTGATAGATAAAATATAAGGAGGTTAAAATAATATGGGAGAAACTGGAGCGCATTATGCCATTGGCAAAGCCGGCAAGTTGATTCCGGTACGTCTCAGGACACACACCGATATTACCAACGGCCTGAAGGCCGTCTGCGAGGAAAACGGCATCAAGTACGGCGCGGTTATCTTTGGCATCGGCAGCGTACGGCAGCTATGCTACCAGGTGCTGGCGCCCAAGCCGGAGACCAAGCTCGGTGCCGGCTACACCGACCCCCAGACCCTCCCCGGCCCGATTGAGGTGGTCAGCATGCACGGCATCATCTTCCAGTCAGACGACGGCCAGACGCTGCTGCACCTGCACGGCACGTTTTCCGACAAGAAAGGCGCTGTCTTTGGCGGGCACATCGTGGCCGGACAGAACCCGGTACTGGCCACGCTGGACGCCTACATCGTGGAGAACGTTGGCGGCGAGACCATCCGCCAGATGGACGAGGACATCGGCATGGCGGTGGGCATCCCGCAGGGCCACTTCGCCAAAGCCAAATAATAAAAAAACTGAATTACAAGACCGGGTGAGACCTCACCCCCTGTGTCCCCCTCTCCTTGAAAGGAGAGGGGGAACTTGTTTTATAGATAAACGACATCAATATATTCTTTCTTTAAAAACATAATGATTTAGGCGATTATCCCTTGACAACAAGTAATTTGGGCTTTGATGCAATCTAATTCTAATAAAGGAGGCAATCAAGATGAATATGGATGTAGTTTATCGGTTGATATTCATAGGTATGGCATTAGTCGTGATTGGTATCGGAGCAGTTATGACCTACACAGGTAATTATCTGGCGGCACCAGAACAGAAAAAACAGACAAGAGCTAAATTCATGAGAATGTACGGTGTTATTTTTGTGATTCTAGGATGGGCCTACCTAATTTATTGTTTACTTGCCTTGAGGGGATAGTTACGTAAGATAATTATCAAATCTTTTTAGAATTTAGTTTTTAGGATTTAGAAATTTACCTTACCCCTCTCCCCCACCCTCTTCTTCACCTCACACAGCCTGTTCAGGGCTTTTTGCTTTTCTTTTCCCGGAACGCATCCCGGTGTAGAGAATCGGTATCAGCAGCAGCGCCGCCAGAGAGGAGACCACCATAGCCACCCACATCACCGAAGCTACCTGCATGTGAATTCTCAGCGGGGAAAAGAAGAGGATGGAAAGCCCGATAGCCAGACCAAAAGCGTTGGTCAGCACCGGCCTGGAAACGCTGGCCAGCGCGGCATCAACCGATTCCTCTCTGCCCAGACCCTGCTTCCGGAAATAGTAGATGCCGGATATCAAATGTATGGAATAGTCCACGCCCACCCCAACCGAGATAGCAGACAGGTTGGCCGTCAGGACATTGAGATAGAACCCGCTCATCACCAGCATTCCCATAATCGCCGCGATGGTGATGACGATGGGTATCAGGGCGATGACCGCCGCCCGGAACCTTCGTATCGTGAGCAAAAGCATGATGAAGACCAGAATGAGGGCCAAGCCCAGGCTCTGAATCTGACTCCGAACGACCAGCCGGTTCATCTCCTCAAAAAGCACCGGCATTCCGCTTATCATGCGGATGTCAGGATGCGCCGCGACATAACTCTCCAGCCGGTCCATGTCCAGAGACTCAAGGTCTTCCGTTCTGAGCATCATCCTGAGGCCATCTTCCGAGACCCAGGTATCCAGGTCCTCATCATCGATCTGCGTCAAGAACCGGTGGATAATGCGGGGGTTTTCCGGGTACTCATCCTTGCCGGTGGCCATTTTATTTATGCCGGAGATGATATCAAAAATTGACATGGCGCTCTTCACCCCGGGCAGCCTCTCCATCTCCCTCTCGGTATCCAGGATATCCTGGGCAAAATTGTAATCCCGTAAAGTGCTCACGCCTCCATCGGCGACTACCTCACCGGTAAGGTATAAGGCGCCGCCGAAATACCTTTCCACCTTGTCAAAGGTCTGACTGATTGACGAGCTTTCCCTGAAGAACATCAATTGATTGGAGACGACGTCAAGCCTGGGTATGTAGAAAGCGGATACTGCAAATACAGCCACGAAACTGGCTACAATCAGAATCTTATGGCGCGATGCTGCCAGCACAAGGCCGGTGAGGCGGCTCTCGCTGGCCTGCGGTAAATCTGGCGGCAAATTGATTCTGGACATCACCGCCGGCAAAAAGAAAAGGGCGAGAAACCCAGCATAGCCAACGCCAAGCGAGACAAATATCCCCATCTGCCTCATGGGCAGTACCTGCGTCCAGGTCAGGGAAGCAAACCCTGCCATAGTCGTTATCGCCGCCAGAAATATTGGCATGCCAACCATGCGCATGGTTTCCACGGTCAACTGCTGGCGGTCTGAATATCGCGGGATGTTATCTATAAAATGACAGACATAGTGAAGCCCATAAGCCGAGCCGACCACCAGAACAAATATCGGGCTGATGACGGTCACCAGGTTGAGCTGCAGCCCGCTCCAGAAAATGGTGCCAAAGATCCACAGGACGGCAATGCCCGCAGGGATTACCGAAAGAATGGTGAACCTAAGACTCCGCAGCATCAGGAAGAAAATGAGCAGTACCAGAACGATGGCACAGGGCGGCAGGATAAAGATTATCCGGAGCAGGTAATGCCAGAGGGTATCCTTGATAACCTCATTGCCCGCCAGCGAGAGACTGAGATGCTCTTCACTTTGAACTAGCTCCTGCAGCGACGCCAGGACATCCCCCGCCACGGCATCGGATTCCAGTGTGGCGACAATGCTCCCTTTGCTCCGGTCATCAGAGAGGAACTGGTCGGCAAGGAAATACTCGTCCTCGATGAAATCCTCCATCAGGTCAGGGTGCTTGGCGATGAAATCGGCCACATCGGCAACCGCATGGCCTCCAATGGAGAACTCGGTTGGAATGAAGCTCTGCGCTTTGAGGACGCCATCCAGCTCCTCAATCCTCTCCTGAAGCCGGTAAACAGCCCGAAGGTTCCCTTCCTCCAGGAGGGAAGCCTCCTGCTCAATCAGAATCGAAATCGCCTCACCGACCTCGTACTTTTCGTTCAGCCGGTCATATTCTTCCGCCTTGGGATTTCCACTTGTAAAAAGGCTCAGGAAATCGGTATCCAGTTCAAAGCGGAAAAAAGAAGCCAGGGAGACGAGATTCAGAATGACTACGAAAACGATAATCAGCCTGAACCGACGAAAGGTAAAACGGGCAATCCTTTCCAAATCGACTATCCTTCTTTCTGGTCTCTCACCCCTCCCCCGCCCTCTTTTTAAGCTCATACAGCTTGTTCAGGGCTTCCAGGGGAGTCATGGCGTCCAGGTCCAGTTTTTCCAGTTCCTCAAGGAGAGAGGACTTGGGGGGCAAAAAAGATAATTGCTGCGCCGCCTCTCCGCGGCGTCTCTTTGGCAATGGCCTTGCCGTGCGGCTGTCCCCTTCCAAATCATCCAGAACCTCACGGGCGCGGTGGACAACGGAGCGGGGCAGGCCGGCAAGCTGGGCGACGTGGATGCCGTAGCTGCGGTCGACGCCGCCGGGCACAATCCGGTATAGAAAGATGACCTCCCCACCCTCCTCCCGCACCGCCACGTTGAAATTCTTCACCCGCGGCAAATAACTGGCCAGTTCCACCATCTCGTGGTAGTGGGTGGCGAAGAGCGTCTTGGCTCCCAGCCGGGGGCTGTTGTGGATGTACTCGGCCACCGCCCGGGCGATGGAGAGGCCGTCGTAGGTGCTGGTGCCCCTCCCGATTTCATCAAGGATAATCAAAGAACGGGGGGTGGCGTTGTGCAAAATATTCGCCGTCTCGACCATCTCCACCATGAAGGTGGACTGGCCGGCGGCGATGTCCTCCCCGGCGCCGATGCGGGTGAAGATACGGTCGACGATGCCGATGCTGGCCTGCTCGGCGGGGACAAAGCTGCCCATCTGGGCGAGCAGCACAATCAGCGCCACCTGCCGCAGGTAGGTGGACTTCCCCGACATGTTCGGGCCAGTGAGCACGATAAGCTGGGCGTCATCGTTGGAAAGAAACGTATCGTTGGGCACGAAGTGGGTATCCATCAGTGTCCGCTCCACCACCGGGTGGCGCCCCTGCCTGATGCTTATCTCATTGCCATCATTCAGGGTGGGGCGGACGTAATGATGGCGTACCGCAATCTCGGCCAGACTGGAGAATACGTCAAGGTGGGCAAGGGCAGCGGCTATCTCCATAATTCGCTCGCTGTCGGCGGCCACCTGCCGGCATACCTGCTGGAAAAGCGACGTCTCAATGTCGGTGATGCGGCCTTTGGCATTTAATATCAACGATTCATACTCTTTCAGTTCGGTGGTGAAGAACCTCTCCCCGCCGACCAGCGTCTGCTTTCGTATATAGTCGTCGGGCACCTGGCCCAGGTTGGGCTTGGACACCTCGATGTAGTAGCCGAATATGTTGTTGAAGCCGATCTTCAGCGATTTTATCCCCGTGCGCTCCCTTTCCTTGCGTTCCAGATTAGCCAGATACTGCTTGGCGTTTCGAGAAGCCTCGCGCAGTTTGTCCAGTTCCTCGGAGAAGCCCTGCCTGATGACCTCCCCTTCCCCCATCGTTGATGATGGCTCGTCCACCAGCGCCCGGGCAATTAAATCAACCGCATCCTGACATGTCTTAAGCCCGTCTTTCAGCCAGTCAATCTGACTTACCTCTTCCCCCAGCGTCTCCTTTATTTCCGGTACTGCTTCAAGGCCGCGGCGCAGGGTGACCAGCTCGCGGGGGATGGCAACATTGCCCCGTATCCGGTTGGTCAACCTTTCCAGGTCAGCCACCTCTCCAAGCATTGATATAGCCCGCGTGCGCGCCAGAGTGTGGTCGCCGAACCAGTCGATGGCATCCTGCCTCCGAATTATCTCTTTTATGTCAAGTAATGGCTGCCCCAGCCACCGTTTGAGCAGCCTGCCCCCTCCCGCGGTCCGGGTCAGGTCAATGACCGACAGCAGCGAGCCCGGAACGGCACCGGTACGGCTGGCCTGGAATATCTCCAGGTTTCGCTGCGTCTGCATGTCCAGCGCCATGTACGACTCTGCGGAATACGTTGACAGGCCGGTTATCTGCCCGACCCCGCTCTTCTGCGTTTCCTGAATGTAATGAAGGGCAGCACCGGCGGCACCTATGGCCAGGGGCAGACCGGCGCAGCCAAATCCCTCGAGGGTCGTCACTTCAAAATGTTCGAGGAGCGTCTGCCGGGCGGTCTCGGCCTCATACCAGTAATCGTCAAGGCGGGTTACCGGCACGGCCAGAGCAAAAGCCGACAGGTCGGCGTTCCCGGCCGCGATTATCTCCGCAGGCCGCAGCCTTTCCAGCTCCGTGGACAACCTCGATAACGAAAGCTCGGCGGTGGCGAATTCGCTGGTGGTGATATCGAGGCAGGCCAGCCCTGCTTTCTCCTCCCCCAGCATCAGACTGACCAGGTAGTTGTTCTTCCGGCTGTCAAGGAGGCCTGGTTCAATTACCGTGCCCGGCGTTACCAGACGAACAACTTCCCGCTGTACGATACCTTTCGTCTCGCCCGGCTTGGTGACCTGCTCGCAGATGGCCACCTTATAACCTCTATTGATGAGCCGGGCCAGGTAGTTGTCCAGCGCATGGTAGGGAATGCCCGCCAGCGGCACCTTGTTTCCCCGGCCCATCTCCCGGGAGGTCAGGACGATTTCCAGCTCGCGCGAGGCGATTCTGGCGTCTTCATCAAAGGTCTCGTAGAAGTCGCCGAGGCGGAAGAGGACGATGGCGCTGGGGTATCGCCGCTTGATTCTGAGGTACTGCTGCCGGATTGGGGTGGCACGCTCGCCCATGACAAGCCTATTCTACTAGAATTAAGGGGCAAAAGAAAGGGAAGCGATGCCTCGCTTCCCTCTATCTATATAATAAAAAGCAGGCGGCAAACCGGGCTTCAGTCCCTGGTCTCAGCTTCGACCGGAACCTTTTCCGCTCCCGCTTTTGGGAATCTGAGCAGCGGGATGCGGCTCAAGGCCACGCCAAGCCCGATGACACCCAAAATTGTGCTCAGGATTCTTTCCATTCCCGACATGGGGTGCAGCCAGCTAAATACCAGTATGAATATGCCGGAGATGCCAAACAGGACCATCAACAAAACGCTCAGCGACCTGTCCCTCGTCATTTCCCGCCTCCTGCTCTTTTTTCTTCCGCTATGTATAACGTGAATGTACTTATTTGGTTAGCCCCCTATACGAAAATTTTGCAATCTGATACAATCAGTCCAGCCACGGAAAACGTCATCGAATGGCAAAAGGAGGCAGTATGCTAGTCAAAGATAAGGTGGCTATTGTTACCGGCGGCAGCCGGGGCATCGGCAAGGTTATCGCGATGACCCTCGTCAGAGAAGGGGCCAAGGTGTCAATATGGGCGCGGACACCCGAGCCGCTGGAAAAGGCAGCTCAGGAGATGAGAGCGGCGGGAGGAGAAGTCCTGCCGATACGAACCGACGTATCGGTCAGCGACTGGGTCAACCGCTCCACGCAGCAGGTTCTCGATACCTGGGGAAGAATAGATATACTGGTGAACAACGCCGGCATTTTACCACAGACCACCAGCGTTGCTGACCCTTCCAAGACAAACCCGTTCCTGGATTTAACCGACGAGCGCTGGGCGGAGGAAATCGCCACCGACCTTTCCGGTGTGTTTTACTGCATGCGGGCGGCCATAAAACCGATGATGGCGCAGCGCTCGGGGAGGATTATCAACATCGGCTCGCTGGCCGGGTTTATGGGCGGCTACTTCACCTCCCCCTCATACTCGGCCTCCAAGGCCGGGCTCATGGGCATGAGCATGCTGGCGGCCAGGTGGCTGGGCAAGTACGGGATAAATATCAACGTGGTCAATCCCGGCCCGGTGCTGACGGCGGCGGCTGGCTTTGGCCCGGCACAGCTTGAAGCCCTCGGCAAGACGATACCGTTCCGCCG
>DAOUDY010000079.1:0-3138 GCA_034430755.1 Dehalococcoidales bacterium | reverse complement strand
GACCTCGCCTGCCCGTACTGGGCGTCTGCCTGGGCCACCAGTGCATCGGCTACAGCTTCGGCGGCCGGGTGGAGGGTGCCGGTGAAATCAAGCACGGCAAATCATCCCTCATTCACCACGATGGCCGGGGACTTTTTAAGAACCTGCCCGAGCCATTTCCCGCCATCCGCTATCATTCCCTGGCGGTGATGCGCGACGGCCTGCCGGACTGCCTTGAGGTCAGCGCCTGGACGGACAACGGCATTATCATGGGGCTGCGCCACCGTGAATACCCAATTGACGGTGTGCAGTTCCACCCGGAATCTATAATGACCGAGGTGGGCAAGGATTTACTGAGGAACTTCCTGGAGGTAAAGAGATGAGGCGAATCCTCCCCCTCAATCCCCCTCTTTTAATAAAGGAGGGGGAGGAAAAAGAAGGAAAGAAAAATCCCCCTCAGTCTACCTTGATAAAAGAGAAAAGGGGGGAGCCTAAGAGGGGCGCAGCCCCTCTTCCCAGAACCTCCCCCTCTCCTTGAAGGAGAGGGGGACAAAGGGGGTGAGGTAGAAAAGATGATTAAAGAAGCCATAAATACTCTGGTTTCAGGCAGCTCGCTGAGCTTTGAGCAGTCGGCGGCGGTGATGGCGGAGATGATGGATGGGGAAGCGACACCGGCCCAGATCGCCGCCTTTATCACGGCGCTGCGCATCAAAGGGGAAACGGTTGATGAAATCGCTGGTCTGGCCAGCGTCATGCGGGCGAAGGCCGTCCCGGTAAAGGTGACGCCGCCCGTAATAGACACCTGCGGCACCGGCGGTGATAATTCTGCCACCATTAATATCTCCACCGCCGCCGCCTTTGTCGCTGCCGGGGCCGGTCTGAAGGTCGCCAAGCACGGCAACCGCGCCATGACCAGCCAGTGCGGCAGCGCCGATGTCCTCGAGGCACTGGGGGTTAAGATAGACCTCAATGCGGAGGCCGTCGCCGGATGTCTGGAAAAGGTCGGCATCGGCTTCATGTTCGCCCCCCTCTTCCACCCGGCGATGAAACACGCCGCCGGCCCGCGGCGGGAAATCGGCATCAGGACGGTGTTCAATGTCCTCGGCCCGCTCACCAATCCCGCCCGCGCCGAGTTTCAGGTAATCGGTGTGCCCGATGAAGCGCTGGGCCAGAAAATCGCTGCCGCACTTCACCGGCTGGGCACGAAACATTCTCTCGTTGTCCACAGCCTTGACGGCATGGACGAGCTCTCCATCAGTGGAAAATCCATCGTCTGGGAGGTCAATGAGCAGGGCGTTTTGCCGCCTTTTGAGATAGACCCCGACGATTTCGGCTTTAAAAAAACCGGTATAGGTATATCGGAAATCAGGGGAGGGACGCCGGAGGAAAACGCCGGCATATTGCACCGCATCCTCAATGGCCAAAAGGGGCCCGCGCGTGATGTGGTGGTACTGAATGCCGCCGCCGCTATCTATGCGGGCGAGCGCGTCCCTGACCTGCAAGAAGGGGCACGCCTCGCCGCCAGCGCCATTGACCGCGGCCGGGCCAGGGAAAAGCTGGAAGACCTGATCGAGCTGAGCAACAGTCTGGGGTAGAAGCTGCTATGCTGGATAAGCTGGATAAAATCGTCGCCGATAAAAAGGAAGAGCTGAAGCAGCGCAGGAAAGCGGTGCTCGTCTCCGAGCTGGAAGCGCGCATCGCCCGTCGCGCGGGAACACTCGGCTTTGCCGCTGCCCTGAAGAAAGACGGCGTCAGCCTGATTGCCGAGGTCAAAAAGGCGTCGCCTTCAAAAGGAGTACTCTGCCCCGATTTCAACCCGGCCCTGCTGGCCAAAACTTATGCCGATAATGGTGCGGCCGCCATTTCGGTACTGACGGAAAGCAAGCGCTTTCAGGGCAGCGTTGAGCACCTGGCGGGAATCAGGGAAGAGGTGAAAATTCCGCTATTGCGCAAAGACTTCATCTTTGACCCGTATCAGGTCTACGAGTCCCGCGCTTTTGGTGCCGATGCGCTGCTCCTCATCGTGGCCATACTGAGTCAAGCGCAGCTTGATGAGCTGCTGGCGCTGAGCCGTGAACTCGGTCTGGGCTGCCTCGTCGAGGTGCATAACGAAAGCGAGGTCGAGAAAGCACTGGGCAGCGGCGCCCGAATCATCGGCATCAATAACCGCAATTTGCGGACTTTCGACGTCGATATCGGCACCACGCCACGGCTGCGCAGGCTGATACCGGAAGATAGAACCGTGGTCAGCGAGAGCGGCATAAGCAGTCGGAAGGATATAGATAATCTGGAAAGCTGGGGCATCGATGCCGCACTGGTGGGCGAGGCGCTGCTCACCGCCGGTGACATCGCGGCCAAGATGAGAGAGCTGGTGAAATGACTCATATAAAAATATGCGGTATCAGGGAGGAAAAACACGCCCTGGCGGCGGCCAGAGCCGGCGCTGATTTTATCGGGCTGGTTTTCGCCCCCAGTCCTCGCCAGCTCAACCTGGAACAGGCACGCCGGATAGCCAAGGCGGTGAAACAGAGCGGCTACCAGGTGGAGGTGGTCGGCGTATTTGTCAATTTGCACCCGGCAACGGTAAATGCCATTGCCGATAACTGCCATCTTGACCGCGTGCAGCTCAGCGGCGATGAGCCCTGGGAGTACTGTAGTGAGGTCGCCCGGCCGGTGATAAAAGCCGTCAGGGTAAAGCGGGGGCAGAGCGCTTCTGAAATCTGCGCCTATCTGGCGGAAGGGGCGAAAACTTTATCCAGTGAGAAATATATCTTCCTTTTGGACTCGCAGGTCAGGGGGAAATACGGCGGGACCGGAACCAGCCCTGACTGGAATCTGGCAAAGCAGGTGGCCGGGGAATTCCCGGTAATCCTGGCCGGTGGCCTTACCCCGGAAAATGTGGCTCAGGCGATAAGAATGGTGGCTCCCTGGGGCGTGGACGTATCATCCGGGGTGGAGGTCGGCGGGGTGAAACACGTTACCCGGGTCAAAGCATTTATCGAAGCGGTAAGGAGGCATGATGAGCACGGTGCATAGGCCCGACCGCCGCGGTTACTTCGGTTATTACGGCGGCAAATTCGTCCCGGAAACGCTGATGGCGGCCCTCGATGAGCTTGAGCATGCTTATCGGGAAGCCTGTGCCGACAAAGATTTTCAGGA
>DAOUDY010000078.1:0-3206 GCA_034430755.1 Dehalococcoidales bacterium | reverse complement strand
GTCATCGTTTTCCCTTTAACGATGAGCTTGCCGGTTCCGACCAGGTCCGAGATGATTTCCAGGGCTTCGTCAGCCGTCCTGGCGATATAACCTTTTCCCTTGTTCTCCTCTATCGCCTCGATTGCCTGCCGGGCAAGCTTTTCCATCTGAGGGATGGCTTTTTCTTTTATCTCCCTGACCTCTTCCGCCATTTTTAGGGTATGAGGAAATTTCTCCAGGGCGTTTTTAACGTTGGCACGGAAGCTCTTGATTGCCCGGGACAAAGCCAGCCGCAGGCGGTCATCATGGGCCGCTCCCATTATTTCTTTCTTATAGTTTTTGAATTCAGACGGTTTTTTCATGTCTCTATAGCCATGGCGATAACCTGAGATAAATCAAGCACTTCGACGCCATCAACTTTCAGTTCCCGGAGTCCTTCCTTGAGTTGCATAACACAGCCGGGACAGTGGGTGGCGATAATATCAGCCCCGGTCTCCAGCAGCTCCATTGCCCTGTTCACCGCCAGGACCTGGCTTAACTCGGGGAAGACGGTCTCAAATCCGCCCCCGCCGCCGCAGCAGGTCGCCCATTCCCCCTTGGTCCAGTCAGGTTCCACCAGCTCGATGCCCTTGATTGCCCTCAGTATCCGGCGCGGTTCCTCAACCAGACTCAGATAACGCACCAGCTGACATGGGTCGTGATAGGTAACCTTGACCTGTCTGGGGAACCGCAGTTCGCGTGAAGAGATATTTTCGTCGACAACTTCCAGAAAATGTTTTACCTCCAGGTCATAGCCTTCCACATACTGTGGGAACAGTTTCTGGATAGCGTTGGTGCAGTAGGGCACTATGCTGATGACCTGTCTCACGCCAAAGGACTTGAGCTTCTGATAGGCCTGGCGGGCATTTTCGGCGAATTTCTTATGCAATCCGGCATGGTACAGGGGCGCCCCGCAGCAGGGCTCTTCTTCAGCCAGGTAGCCCGGCTCAATTCCAAAACTCCGCAGCACTTTAATGGCCGCCTCTAACGGGGGTACTTTTGAGCTGGCACCTCCGGCCACGACATTACTGTATATACCGGGGAGATTGAGTCCCAGCTTCTTTTGAAAGCGGGCGAAGCGCATCGGCAGTTCGGCACCGATAACGCTCTTGTCTATCTGCCGTATCAGGGACATCAGCACTTCCAGTTGACTGGAATACTGGTAGCCGCAGCCGGCAAAAAAAACGGTCTCGGCCTGCCTGGGGAGGTTGAGGTTTTGCGCCCACCGGGCGCTTTGTTCCTTGGTGACACCCAGTATGTTCTGACTGGAGATAATATTGTCGGCGAGGTAAGTTAGCCCGGGGGGAACTAATTCGCTTTCCATATTGGTTACTCGTTTCTAATCATACATCCAGCCGACTCGCTCTGGCAAGGTATCTATTCCGAACGTGCTCGCATTGCTGGAGTTATATACCTGGTATGCTTTTGATACTAAATATGGGATGCAAACGAAGCTAATCTATCTTACTTTATAAGTCCCCGCCCCTCCAGGTACGTGGCGACATCTTTAAGCTGTAGCTCTTCAAGCCTGGCTCTGGTAGGCAGGCCGCTGGCAACATCCCATCCGCGTTGCTGGTAATAGTCGTCCTTCAACTGCTCAAACTGCTCCCTGTCCACCACTTTCCCTATTTTAGATATTATCTCGTCATCTTTCCCCAGTATGAGACCATCTGGGTCAAAGAAAAGCTCTCCCTGCTGCAGGGGCACTTCATGAAAGTAGTCCAGCATCTGGTCATCTTTCCGTCCTTGCCACCCCTGTCTGAGCAGTATTGCCCTCTGTAGATTAAAGATTCTCTCGCCTATCTTATTCAGTCCCGCCTCATCAATTTCCTTCCCTGTAATCGCCGAATATATCTGGCTTTCCAGCGTGGGGTCGCCGGTATGGCCGCCGGGGTAGTAGGCCCAGTCTATCGGCCAAAAGATGTCGCACAGGACAAGGCTCTCCTTGACAGAGATGCGGTCCTGTATTTTCTTGGCGGCAAGTCCTTTACCTTCGATGGTGGAGAAATCGGCCGCTATCTCGCCGCCCCAGAACTTGGCGGCGACTTCACGCAGGTCATCGTTGGTGAAAAAGGCGTTCTCCTCTCCCATAACCAGCCGGAGCCACGTAATGACCAACATGCTTACTTCGTGGAGCTGCTGTATCGGCCTTCTCGGTTCGGTGGCATAGAAAATCCCTGTCGTTATCATCAGTCTCGGGTCATAGTCCTTGGTCTCGCTCCCCCTGGTGGCGATGAACCTGCTGGTGAACTCTCTGGCTTTTTCCCCGATTGACTCGGCGGTTTTGAGAGTCCCCCGGGAGAGGACATCACCGAATCCTTCTCTGTAGGCGATTTTGCGTGTTAGCGCTTCAATGAATTCCCGGCTGCCTGTCTTTGACAGCGGCAGTCCCGTCTGTTCTTCATTGATAAGGCCCTCCTGATAGCAGGTGTAGAGCCATTCAATCATGCCCATCATCACGGCGGTGTCCAGGCCATAGCCGTCGCAAAGCCTGGTGCCCAGAAGCTGCGCTTCATTAAACTCGCCGTAGTATCTCATGACCGATGGACTATAGAAACCCATCGCCTGGCAGAATGACTTGTAGCGTCTACCCTTCTCGGCGGTGTACATCTGCCGCGTGCAGCCGATGCCGCAGCCGTAGCAGACATGGTCACTGGTGAGTCCCGGCACCGCCCATATATCAGGAATACCGGCATTGGGTTTCATTTCCCTGACGCGGTCGGCAAGCTGCTTCAGCTTCTCCGGGTGAGCGGCTACCGGCCTCTTACTGCTGGCGGCGACGACGATGGCCTTTAGTTTCTTCGACCCCATAACTACCCCGAGGCCGCCGGAGCCGGAAGCACCCTCGTCGGTAAGCATGGTGGCGAAGGAGACCAGGTTTTCGGCAGCCGGGCCGATTGTCAGGACGCTTGTGTCTTTTCCCAACTCGGCCTTCAGGCTGTCTATCGCATCAAAGGCTGACATTCCCCATAGATTTGAGGCGTCCCTTATTTCGACTCTGTCATTGTTGATTAGAATATAGACGGGCTTGTCCGCTTTGCCCTGGACGGCCAGCGCGTCGTAGCCGGCGTATTTTAGAAAAGCACCCCATCTTTCTCCCAGATTGGCATGGTTATATGATTCCGGTTCTACCAGAATCGTTTTTCCACAGGCTTTCCATCTGAAACCGGCGAACCTGGGGAAGCCCA
>DAOUDY010000077.1:0-5509 GCA_034430755.1 Dehalococcoidales bacterium | reverse complement strand
TGGGTTTGGTAAGCACGTCCACGCTGTACTCCAGGTCTTCCAGTTCCTCGGGGGCGACGGGTGGAAAGCGGGGGTCACGGGTGGCGGAACTGACGGCGTTGGAGATGATTTCCTGGGCGACGTTGGGTCGGGTGGGCTCGAAGGTGCCGATGCAGCCCCGCAGCTCGCCGAACTTGTGCAGGGAAACGAAGACTCCAGCTCTCTGTTTCATCTCCGGCGTCAGCTCTGCGGGCGCAGAGATAACCTCGCCAGTGGTCACATAGGTCTCAATGGTGTTTTTGGCCAGCTGCACCAGCGGGTGCATGGCAATGGCCCTGATGATGATGCCGGCATAGCCCACCACGGCGGAGTAATCGCCGGAGGTATCGCCGCTGGTCTGGTACTTCACCAGCTCGGCGGAGGTGGCACCCAGTTCCCTGGCCGCGGCGATGAGGCTGGCGACGGGGGCAACACCGCACATGGATATGTTGTACTGCTCAACCCGCCGCAGAAGCTCGTCCTCATCGAGGCGCAGTATGGCGTCTATCGCCTGCCGGTCTTTTTTCGCCGCCACGTCATGCGGCTCGTAGTGGGTCATGTCGCTGCTGGCCAGGATTACTGTTTCCCGCCCGGTATCGCTGATGGCCCTGGCAATCTCCCGGCCGATTTCCTTGTAGGCGTCAAGGCTGGCAAACGACAGCGTTATGGGCACTATTCTGATGTCCGGCTTGAAATACTGCAGAAAGGGAAGCTGGACCTCGATGGAATGCTCGAATAAATGGGAGGCGTCATCCTCCTGCAGGTGGTGCGTTATGCTCAGCAGGTGCCGGGCCAGTTCCGAGTCAATCTCAACGTCTCCAAGCGGCGTATGCCATTTGCCCTCGGACATGATGCTCAGCGGCTTGCCCCTCCCCGTGTGGTTCGGCCCGAGGATGATGAAGGTATCCTTGAACTTGACTCTGGAGATGACCGCCCCGGCCACCGGTCCGGAATAAACGTATCCGGCATGGGGGGAAACAAGGCCGATAACATCCTGTTTCTCGGCATCCCTGTCCACCATTTCCTCGAGCATCGCCTTTAGCCGGGAAGCTGAAGCGGGATAAAACTGTCCGGCGACCACTGGCTGCCTTATCATTTCCGTTCTCCTTAAACTATGTTATGAAGTTAAGCTCCGCACCGCAGAACCGGCATTTTGAACCATCCAGCCCCACGATTTCGGCATCGTAGCCAAATCTCTTAACGACAGTCTTGCCGCAGGAGTAGCAGACCGTGTTTTCGCTCTGATGGCCGGGAACGTTGCCGGCATATATAAATTTAAGCCCAACATCACGGCCAATGTCATAAGCGTGTTCAAGGGTGGCGATGGGCGTGGCGGGCAAATGCATCAGGTTGTGGTTGGGATAGAAGCGGGTAACGTGCCAGGGGGTCAGCTCACCCAGCTCATCCTTTATCCAGCGGGCGATGCCCTTTAGCTGCCCGTCATCATCGTTCATGGTCGGGATAATATTGGTTACCACCTCAACGTGCATCTGCCACTTTTCCCTGGCCCTCCTGGCCACCTCAAGAATGCCCCTCCAGTTGTCTATCCTGGCCAGGTCGCGGTAGAAGGCGTCGGAAAAGCCCTTGATGTCAACCCGCCAGGCATCCAGATAGGGGCCGATGGTGTCCAGCGCTTCCGGCGTAATGTAGCCGTTGGTCACGTAAACCGTGTACAGGCCGTTTTCCTTGGCCAGTTTGGCGGAGTCAAGCGTGTACTCAAACCAGACGGTCGGCTCGTTATAGGTCCAGGCGATGCCCCGGCAGTGGTACTGCTTGGCGAGGTCGATGGCTGTTTGCGGAGGAACATCATGAGAGTGGCGCCACGGTTCGTTTTCCGGTGGACAGGATATCTCCCAGTTCTGACAGTGCTGGCAGTGAAAGTTGCAGCCCCACCCCCCGATGGAAAAGCAGAGCGAGCCGGGGTAAAAGTGGAAAAGGGGCTTCTTTTCTATCGGGTCGGCGGCCACCGATGACGCTCTGGCGTAGTTCAGGTTGTATAGAACGCCGTTGCGGTTCCGGTACATGCCGCAGACGCCGGACTTATCCGGGTTTATGGTGCAGCGCCACTGACAGATGCCACATCGCACCCTTGAATCGGGCAGCTTCTCATAGAGCATTGCCTCGGGCATGGCTTACGCCCTCACTTTTTCGTTAACCTAATTATATCACTCAACCAGAGTCAAATATAGACCTTGAAATACGGCCTGAAAGCGTTGCCACCGCTTTTCCCTTTACGAAAGAGGGATAAGGAATTATAATGAAAAAGCAGGTTATGGTCGCTTTATTCATAGTTTCGGCGCAGGCAGCATCCGGTAAGACCGCCATTGCCGTTGGCCTCGGCCGGCGGTTGCTGAGTGAAGGCAGGAAGGTCGGTTTCCTCAGGCCACTGGTCGCCGGGGAACCGGCTGAAAAATCGGCGGGTGATGCCGGCTTTGTCAGGCAGGCGCTGAACTTAACGGAGGACGCCGACCGTTTAAGCCCTTCATTTGCTGGCGGGAAGGCCCTGGCGGATAAAGCCCGCGAGGCTTATATCGAGGTTTCCCAGAATAAAGACGTGGTCATTATCGAGGGATACTGCGGGCCAACGCCGGACGACGACAGGAGCGAAAACGCGTATGAAATCGCCCGCGCCCTGAAAGCTAAAGCAATAGCTGTGGAGAATTATATCAGAGGGAAGCCGGCACCTCAGTATAGAGACAGTTATCCTGGCTTCGGCGACAACCTGCTTGGCTTCATCCTGAACAAGGTACCGAAAAGGGAATTGGCGCGCACCTGCGATGAGCTTACCTCCCGGTTCACCGCGTCAGAGATGCGCCTACTAGGCGTCCTGCCCGAAGAGAGAGCGCTGGCGGCTTTCACCGTCGGCGAGCTGTCCGAGCAAATCGGGGGAAAGCTGCTGAATAACGAGGAAAACTCGGGCCAACTGGTGGAAAACGTCATGGCCGGGGCGATGTGCGTTGATTCCGGCCTGGACTATTTCGGCCGCAAAGCCGGCAAGGCGGCGGTGGTCAGAAACGACCGGCCTGACATGCAGATGGCGGCGCTGGAGACGGCGACCAGGTGCCTGGTTATCAGTGGTGGTGGGGAGCCAGTTGACTACGTCCGCTTCAAGGCGGATGAGAAGGGCATTCCCATAATCACGACGCAGCATGACACGGACACGGTCATCAGGCATATCGAGGACTTGCTGGACAGTATCAGGTTTCATCAGGAGAAAAAAATGAACCGGCTGGCCGAAGTGCTGACGTCTACTCTGGACTTGAAGGCGATATGGGCCGGCATGGGCCTGATTTAATGGTGGTGAGCAGATAAAAACCGAAGCTATCAGGGCAACCGCTTTCCCTGTAATCTATTCTGGAGCTGAGACATTTTAAATTTTGATGTACTGAATTAGCGTATAAGGTGCTATCTATGGAAAATAAAGCTGCCAGTCATACCTATGCCGCCGCCGGCGTCAACATTGATGTCGCGGCGAAAGCCAAGGAGCTCATCGGGAGGCAGGCCAAGACCACCCACCGCCCCGAGGTGTTGAGCGGCGTCGGCTTCTTCGGCGGCCTTTTTGAGTTCAAAGGGTATGAGCAGCCGGTTCTAATTTCCAGTGTGGACGGCGTCGGCACCAAGCTGAAGATTGCTGTCGCGCTGGGCAAACATGATACCGTCGGCATTGACCTGGTCAATCACTGCGTCAATGACATCCTCACCTGCGGGGCGGAGCCTCTGTTCTTTCTCGATTACATTGCCATGGGCAAGCTGGTGTCGGAACAGGTGGCCGCGATTGCGCAGGGACTGGCGAAGGCCTGCCGTGAGGTCGGCTGTGCCCTCATCGGCGGGGAGACCGCCGAGATGCCCGGGCTCTACTCCGGTCAAGATTACGACCTTGTCGGCTTCATCGTCGGGGTGGTGGAGAAAGACAGGATAACCATGGGAAGGAACATAAAAGCCGGCGACGCCGTCATCGGCCTGCCCTCCAGCGGGCTGCATACCAATGGCTATTCCCTGGTGCGCAAGATTTTTGATGTTGACGATTTCAAGAAGCGTTTCCCCGGGCTGGGAAGGACGCTCGGTGAAGCGCTTCTCGAGCCGCACCGCTGCTACTATAACCAGCTGAAGCCTCTGCTCTCCCTGGTTAAAGGAATGGCGCACATCACCGGCGGCGGCCTGGTTGATAATATCCCCCGCGTGCTGCCGGATGGCCTTTCTGTCCACCTGGATAAGGAGGCTTGGACAGTTCCGCCGATATTTAAACTGATTCAGGAGAAGGGCAACGTTGACCCGAGCGAGATGTTCCGGGTGTTCAATATGGGCGTCGGCATGGTGCTCATCTGCGCGCCGGATAACGCTGCCCAGCTCAAAGAGAAGCTACCAGAGGCCACAGTTATCGGAGAAGCGGTGAAGCAGGCAGGAAAGGTGAGGGTGGTTATAGATTAAGTTAAAGGTAACTAGAGACAGGAGAAGAAAGGAGTTTCCATGCGGGCCATTATCAGCGTTTCGGATAAAGCGGGGGTAACTGATTTTGCCAGGGGTCTGAGCGATTTGGGGTTTGAGCTCTTCAGCACCGGCGGCACCAAGAAGGCAATAGCGGAAGCCGGTGTGCCGGTGAAGAGCATATCTGATATTACCGGCTTCCCCGAGATACTCGATGGCAGAGTGAAAACACTGCACCCGATGGTGCACGGCGGACTGCTCGCCAGGCGCGATATTCCGGCGCACATGGCGGAGTTAACCAAAAATAAAATCGAACCCATTGACCTGGTGGCGGTCAACCTCTACCCGTTTGTGCAGACGGTTGCCAGAGAAGGGGTTACCCTGGAAGAGGCGCTGGAAAATATAGATATCGGCGGGCCGACGATGATAAGGGCGGCGGCCAAGAACTTCCCCAGCGTCATCGTCGTCGTTGACCCGGCAGACTATCCGGTGATTCTGGAAAAGCTGGGCAGGGGCGCTCTACCCCAGGAAGAACGCCGTAAACTGGCGCAGAAAGCATTTCAGCATGTGGCAGCGTATGATACCGCCATCGCCCAGTACCTGAGGCAGGGCGAGGAGGGCTTCCCCGATGAGGTGACCATCGCCATGAAAAAGCGCTACGCCCTTCGCTACGGAGAAAACCCTCACCAGATGGCCGCCTTCTATGCCGAGCAGACCGTCGGGGGCAGCCACGATACCGGTATAACCTGGGCGGAACAGCTCGGCGGCAAGGAACTGTCCTATAACAATATTTTGGATGCCGATGCCGCCTGGGGCACGGTCATTGACTTTGCCGCACCCACCGTGGCCGTCATCAAGCATACCAATCCCTGCGGTCTGGCCAGCCATGACAATCTCGCCGAGGCGTACCGCCGGGCATTCAGCGGCGACCCCGTGGCGGCCTTCGGGGGCATCGTCGCCGTAAACAGGGCCGTTGACCTGGCTACGGCGGAGGAAATAAAGCCGACTTTTTACGAAATCGTCATTGCCCCTGAATATGAGGCCAAGGCGCTCGAGGTGCTGAAGC
>DAOUDY010000076.1:0-4704 GCA_034430755.1 Dehalococcoidales bacterium | reverse complement strand
TGAGCATCATCACTTACTCGCGCTGCGTGAACTTCGCCCTGGAAGCCGCGGAAGAGCTCGCCAAGGACGGCATCGATGCCGAGGTGGTCGACATAAGGACGCTGAAGCCGCTCGACGAGGATATCATCCTGAGCTCGGTGCAGAAAACGAGCAAGGCCATGGTGGTCTACGAGGCCTGCCGCACCGGTGGCTTCGGCGCTGAGATTGCCGCCCTCATCGGCGAGAAGGCCTTTGATTACCTGGATGCCCCCATCAAACGTGTGGCCTCGCTTGATTCACCGATATCATTCAATCCCGGGCAGGAGCAGTACATACTGGTCAACCCGGAAAAAATTAAAGCGGCTGCCCTGGAGATGATGGGCAAATAGAAAACCAGAGCATTTCGATTCGACCTAGTGGAGGTATTAGTATGGCTGTGGCCATAATCTTCCCCAAGCTTGATGAGGCAATGACGAGCGGCAAAATCGTCCGCTGGCTCAAGAACGAGGGCGACCAGGTGGAAAAAGGGGAGATTATCCTGGAGATTGAGAGCGAAAAGACCTCTTTTGAGCTGGAAGCCGAGGCCTCAGGCATTTTGAGCAAGATAATGTATCAGGCGGGTGATGAGGTGCCGGTGGGCACCGCCATCGCCTTTATTTTGAAGCCCGGTGAGAAGGCACCCGAGGTTGAGAAGCCGGTTAAAGTGGAAGCAAAAGAGGAGAAACCAGAGGCAAAAGCAAAGACAGAAGCACCGAAACCAGCCGGAGAGCCGAAAGAGATTAAAGCCTCACCACTGGCACGAAATATCGCCAGAGAACATAATGTTGACCTCAGCCTGATAACCGGCACCGGGCCGGGCGGCCGAATCACCAAAGAGGACGTACTCAAGTATATTGAAGAAGGCAAGGCGGCTGCTCCGGAAGCGGCAGCGGAAGCTGAGGAGGAAGTCGCCCCTCTGTCCACCATGCGCGAGGTCATCGCCCGGCGCATGACCGAGAGCTTCAAGACGCCCCACTTTTACCTCACCGTTGAGGTTGACGCCCAGGAATTGCAGCGAACACGCCAGCAGTTGCTGCCGACGATCGAAAGCAAAACCGGAATCAGGCTGACGCTTACCGACCTGATTATAAAAATTGTCGCCAGGGCACTGGAGAAGAACCCGGCCATCAACTGCTCCTATACTGACGGTTCGGTAAAACGATACAGGCGCATTGACATCGGCCTGGTAACCTCGGTCGAAGGCGGCCTGATGGTGCCCGTCATCAGAGATGCCAGCACGAAGTCTCTGGCTGAAATCGCACAGGCCCGCGCCGGACTGGTGCAGAAGACCAGAGACCGCACCCTCACTAAAGGGGAGATGACCGGCAGCACCTTTACCATCTCCAATATGGGAATGTACGATGTCGACCAGTTCAGCGCCATCATCCAGCCGCCGGAAGCAGCGATACTGGCCCTGAGCAGAATCGCCGAGAAAGTCGTGGCGAGGAGCGGTGAAATGGTCATCAGGCCGATGATGAACCTGACCCTGTCCATTGACCACCGCGTTCTCGACGGTGCGCTCGGCGCGCAGTTCCTGCAGACCGTGAAAAATTATATCGAAAACCCGGCCAATCTGATTTTATAGCCGTGCTGGAAGCAGGCCAGCAGGGAAAATTTAGGAGAGGGGGCGCTGCCCCCTCTTTTCTCTTTCCTTATTTGGTGATATATTTTGGTGCGAAGGGGGTCTGCTTATGCCATATCAATATATAATCTATCAAAAAGAGGATGGCATTGCCTGGCTCCGCCTAAATCGACCCGAAGTCCTCAACGCCATCAGCCCGGCACTTCTTTCCGAAATGAAAGACGCCCTGGAAGAGGCAGGCAGGGACGATGAGGTGGGCGTGGTGGTGCTCACCGGGGAGGGGCGTGCCTTCTCCGCCGGCGTGGACCTGAAATCACTGGGCGACCGCAAACTGGAGGGAGGACGCGTTGGCCCCGTACTGGATGTTCCGGCGAGAGAGGTCATAGACGCCATCCAGGCCATGCCCAAAGTCGTCATCGCCATGGTCAACGGCTACTGCTTCACCGGAGCGCTGGAGCTTGTCCTCGCCTGTGATTTAATCGTGGCCGCCGAAGAAGCCAAACTCGGGGATACCCATACCCGCTGGGGTATCCGTCCCAGCTGGGGGATGAGCCAGCGGCTGCCACAGATGATTGGTGTGCTGAAAGCCAAAGAGCTATCTTTCACCGCAGATACCATTGCCGGCAGAGAGGCGGGGCGCATCGGCCTGGTCAACATGGCGGTACCGGCGGAAAAACTGGAAGCGACGGTTAAGGAACTGGCGCAGAAGATACTGGGCAACAGCCGCGAAGCGCTCGCCGCCTGTAAATACCTCTATAACCGCAGCCAGGGAGACAGGCTGGCAACGGGCCTGAAACTTGAGGCAGAGAGCGATTTCATAATCGCCGACACCGAAGAGCGGCTGGGCCAGTTCCGCAAAAAGGATTAATCGCCGAGGAGGGAAAGCCATGGACTTCAATCTGACGGAAGACCAGCTCATGCTCCAGACAACGGTCAGAGAGTTCACCGAACGGGAGATTGAGCCAATCGCCGTGCCGCTCGACCGTGAAGGCAAGCTGCCCGACGACCTGATAAGCAAAATGGCCGGAATCGGACTTCTCGGCATGACTGTCCCGAAGCAGTACGGAGGCAGTGATGTCGGCAATGTAAACTGCGCCCTGGCCTGCGAGCAGGTTGCCTATTCCGGCACCGGTGCCTGGTGGCTGGTGGGCTTTCAGAACAGCATCCCGGAGTGCATCGCCCACTTCGGCGCGGAGGAACTGAAACAGAAATACGTCAGACCGCTCTGCGAGGGCACCGCCTATGCCAGCATCCAGTTCACCGAGGAAGAGACCGGCTCGGACCCAGAGTCGCTCATCACCACCGCCCGACCGGATGGCGATAGCTATGTCATTAACGGCATGAAGCGTTTCAGCACCTTCGGCGCCCGGGACGGCTTCGCCGTCCTCTATGCGAAAGATGAAGACGGGGGCTGCACCGCCTTTGTTATCGAGAAGAATGCGCCCGGCTATTCTGCAACCAGGGTCTGGGAGCTGATGGGAGGAGGGGGGATAGAAGCGGCTGACGTGTATTTCGAGGACATGCGCGTGCCCGGAGCCAGCATACTGGGAGAGAAAGGCAGGGGGTTCGATGTCCTGCTCTACTGGATAGCAGCGGAAAAAATCGAGCAGTGCGCCGCCTGCGTCGGCATTGCCCAGGCCGCCCTCGATGAGGCCATCGCCTATACCAGGTCAAGAATGGTTAGGGGTAAGCCGATATCCGGCATGCAGGGGATAAGGTGGCAGCTTGCCGAGATGCAGGCGAAGCTGGAGGCGGCCCGCTGGCTTACCTACCGCGCCGCCTTCCTGCAGGACCAGAGTGCGCCCACCTGGATGACCGAGGCCGCCGCGGCCAAGATATTCGTCGTGCCCACAGCCATTGAAATCGTGGAGACGGCGAGACAAATCCACGGCGCTTACGGCTATACCAAAGAGTTCAAGATAGAGCGCTTATCCCGTGCCGTTGCCGGCGGCGCCAGCGTGGCCACCTCGCTGGAGATAAACCGGTCCATTGTGGGTGCGGCGGTGGCACGTTAAGCACTACCAGTGGTTGTGATGCACCCTTGACTCACTGTAGCGGTTGGCCGGCGGCTTTTCCTCGGCCGGATAACCGATTGATATAAAGCACAGGGGTATCACATGCTCGGGAAGACCGAGCAATTTCTGCACCGTCTTTACGCGTTCCCCATTGGGGTAAACGCCCAGCCACACCGCCCCCAGCCCTTTGGCATGGGCGGCGATTAAAATATTCTGTGTGGCAGCCGAGCAGTCCTGAATCCAGTAGCCGCTCATCATCTCCAGATTTAAATCGCCGCAGACGGCAATCGCCCAGGAGGCCTCTTTCAGCATGTGAGCGTAGGGATGGAACCTGGGAATCTCATCCAGAATGCGGCGGTCATCGATGATGACGAACTGCCACGGCTGCTCGTTGCTGGCTGATGGCGCGCTCATAGCCGCTTCCAGAAGCTCTCTGATCAGCTCTTCCGGCACCGGTTCGCCGGTATACCGGCGAATGCTCCTTCGGGATAAAATGGCTTCCATAGCGTCCATCGGTAATTCCTCCACTGTCAGGATAGTTCGGCCCTAAGCGCGGGCGGCGTCAATCTCTTTCTGGATGGCAGCGACCTGCTCCGGACTGAGGTGACGGAACCTTGTCTGGGCCGATAAGTACTCCGAGACCGGTCGCCGGCGTTTCGGCGTATAGGTAGTGCGGAACTGGCCGTTCTCAAATTCCACCAGCTTCCAAATGCCACTCTCCACCGCCATACGCCCGATTTCAATGGTCTCATCGGGGGCAAAGCCCCAGCCCGTGGGGCACGGCGTCAGGATGTGAATGTAGGTGGGCCCATTCACCCGGCTCGCCTTCTCCACCTTCTCCATATAGTCCAGCGGATAGGAGATGCAGGCGGTGGCGGCATAGGGGATATCATGCGCCGCCACGATGCGCAGCATGTCCTTCTTGGGCCGGTTTTCAAAGCAGGGCGCGGGCGTGGTGGAGGTGACCGCTCCGTAGGGAGTCAGGCCGCTCCTCTGGATGCCGGTGTTCATATACGCCTCGTTATCGTAGCAGATATAGATGAACTTGTTGCCGCAGTCAATGGCTCCGGACAATGCCTGAATGCCGAT
>DAOUDY010000075.1:0-27027 GCA_034430755.1 Dehalococcoidales bacterium | reverse complement strand
CGCCAAGCCCTCGCTTTATCAGGTCTATGGCGGTTACGTCGTTCACGACCGTGTAGCCAAAGACGCAATCCAATGCGTTATTTTTTGAGACGCGTTTTATCTTTTTGCCAATTATCACGCCCAGTTCCATTTCGCAGGAGACCTGCTCACACGATACCGGCCATAGTATCTCTTCATCCGGGCCAATTACCGTTTGCGGCAGTTTCCAAAACGTTTCAACCGTCCCCTTGAATGGCTCAACGATTTTCATCATGGACAGATAGGCATTGTAGTTCGCGCCAACATTCAAAGCCCTGAATACTTCCAGAGGTTTGAGTATTTGGACTTCGTCTTTTTCATAGATTATCCTTTCCCCGCTGGAAGAGCGTGCCAGCGACAGCCTCTTTTCATCTGAACTATCAAGAAATTCGTACGCCTGTTTAATGCATCTGATACCATCATCCCCGCGACTGATTAAGCCAGTCATGGAGTCAGGAACTTGCTGGCTCGCGTTATCCTTTGCCCTTTCGGCTGGAATATCCTTTCCCTCCGAAAGCGACTTTTCAAACGCAGCTCTCAGGTCAGCGATTTTACCCCCGTGTATAAGTCCAATCCTGTTGCCAGACCCCTCTTTCTTAAATGTAACGACCCTCATTTTATCCTTCTCTCCTTTCTTTTTGATTAAATCTTTAACGGTACAAAGCAGGTGTCTTTATGATTAACACCTCAGGCATCCGATTCCTGTCAGTTTATTCATAACCTTGTTATATCATAAATATATTCTGGCGAAAGGTAAAGTCGCATATTTTGTTAAGATGTTTCATCGCAAGATTGTGGGCATGCGGAATGTAGTTATGACAATTGAGAGGGAGCCGCTTTAGCCAAAATGAGGTAACAAAACAAGCTATTGTTCCATAACTTAGCTTTAATAGTGACTGGGATTCATTTAAGTATTGACAATCATGTAAATGAGGGTATAATTGAGTGTAATCGGTGTGTGTTTTTTAAACAGGTTCTAGAAGGATGCAGGTAAAATTAATTAGAGCGCTGTAGCCGAACTCAACTCCCGGCAAGCAGCGCTCTTTTTCTTTATACTTCTTTGTATTTTTGAATGAAAGGGGGTGATAGACTTCATAAATACATTGAAAAGGCGAGGTATCCTATACAAAGGAGGAGAATATGAAAGGTAAACTAATACTATCTCTGGTATTAGTCGTGGTTTTAATCAGCGGCATTACCGCTGCCTGTGCGAAACCAGCCCCTGCGCCTGCTCCCGCCCCGGCCCCAGCCCCTGCCCCGGCTCCGGCACCGGCACCGGCACCGGCACCTGCTCCTGCCCCAGCCCCGGCTCCTGCCCCAGCCCCGGCCCCGGCCCAACCAGCTGAAGTGATTAAGTGGGAATATCAGACTCTTCACCCCGTTGGGTCGGCAACGTATACCATGTTTCACCAGAAACTCTGCGACTTCATAGAGGAGGCGTCCGAAGGCAGGTTCATCATCAATCTTCATCCCTGCAATGAGATTGTCCCCACCTACGAACAGACCGAAGCGGTGAGAGACGGCATACTTGACATGGGCCATTCCGACCTTGGTGCCGAGATGGGTATCGTGGGAAAGTCAGCCTTGCTGCTGGGTGCTTCGGGCTATCCAGCCGGCACCACGTGTGACGAAGATAGTGCCTGGTATTACCTTGGCGATGGTATGGATTATGCCCGCAAGGTATTTGAGGACTATGGGCTGGTAATCGGCTTGCTGACAGAAGGACAGGAAGTGTTTGGTTATGCCCACAAGCCTCTGGAAACAGCCGCAGACCTGAAGGGCCTCAAGTTCCGCACCATTGGTCTCTGGGCTGAGGTGCTGGGAACCTTTGGGGCTTCCGTGGTAACCATACCTGGAGGAGAGGTCTACCAGGCTGCGGAGAAAGGCGTCATTGACGGCTTCGAATACGCTGGCCCTGCGGTAAACTGGCCGATGGGTTTCCACGAGATAATGGAATACATGATGCTCCCCGGCATCCATTCCCCGGCCGCCAGTCATACCATCAAGGTAAACCGTGAATCCTGGGCCAAACTGCCCGCTGACCTGCAACAGCTACTGATAGTGGCTATTGAGGCCCATAGTTACGAGTTCAGAAACGAACTGCTTCTCAGTGACAGCGCGGCCATACAGAAGTACCGCGATTACGGCACCACTATCGTCTACGTCAGCGACGAGCTCCAGGCGGAAATTGCCAAGCGGACTAAGGAGATTACGGAAGGGTATGCCGCCGACGACCCGCTGTTCAATGAGATATGGCAAAACAAGCAGGCGTTCGTGAAAACCTTCAAAGCGGGAAAGAACGCGACGACCCTGAAATACTCGATATATGACTAGGTAACTAGCCTGAGCAAGTCTTGCCTTTGGTAGCCCTCGCTCTGTTTGGGGGCTACCAAAGGTTCCGGTTGGTTAATGGGCATATATCTCTCTCCTAAACTTTTAATTGGGATATTCAGGTTCTAAAGAGGTTTATAATGAGGAGTTTTTATAATGGTATAACCTCAAACAGCGAGCGGATCGCCAAGATAGCGTCGTGGCTAGTCATTCTATTAACAGTTAGCATCTGTTACGACGTCTTCATGAGATATCTTTTTAACGCGCCTACAAACTGGTCATACGCCTTGAGCTATATGATGGGAGCCGCTTTATCGACTTTCGGGTTGGCCTATGTGCACTCGGTTGGCGGCAACGTAAGAGTTGACGTTATATATACTAAATTGCCACTTAAAGTTAGACTGCTCATAGATTTGGTTTTTACCATCATTTTCTTTTTCCCTCTATATGGCCTGCTTGCCTATTACTTTGGAGCATACACCTGGGAAGCCTTTGTCGTGAAAAAGTATGACATTAACAGTATCTGGTATCCAGTGGTCTGGCCATATATGACTGCAATCACGATTGGCTTTATCCTCCTGTGTGTTCAGGGGGTAGCCACCTTCTTGAGAGACCTGAGGAGCTTTATGAAGGGAGGTGCAGAGCCTTGGTAGAGCTGAGCCCCGAGATAATAACTATATTAATGTTTGGGGGATTGCTGGTTGGTATACTTTTTGGTTATCCTTTGGCCATCGTCATCGGCGGCGTCGGTTTGTTTGCCGGCATCCTGTTTCTGGGCCCCATGGTCTTCAAAATGTTCCCCTTGCGTGTGTTAGGGCTGATGTCCAGTTACGTCCTGCTGGCGGTGCCGTTGTTTATTTTTATGGGCAACATGATGGAAATCTCAGGAACTGCTGAGAGGCTTTTCGGGGCTCTCTATCTGTGGCTTGGGGGGTTGAGGGGAGGTCTGGCCATAGCCACGGTATTGATGGGCACCATTTTGGCCGCCTGCGTTGGCATCATCGCCGCCTCAACCATTATGATGGGGCTGATTGCCCTTCCCAGTATGCTCCAGCGAGGGTACAGTCGTGAGGTGGCTACCGGCTCGGTGTGCGCCGGCGGCACACTGGGCATACTCATACCGCCCAGTGTTATGCTGGTATTCTATGGCCCCATGTCAAGCCTGTCGGTGGGTAAGCTGATGATGGGTGCCTTTATGCCAGGTTTATTACTTTCCGTCCTGTATATTTCGTATATTGGCATTCGATGCATTATCAGACCTGAAGATGGCCCGCCAATGCCGCCCGAAGAGCGAGCGGTCCCCATATTGAAGAAGATTAGCATTCTGCTTGGTGGACTGGTGCCTCCGGTCTTCATAATACTGGCGGTGTTGGGCAGCATCTTCTTCGGCATCGCCGCACCAACTGAAGCGGCCGCTCTCGGTGCTCTCGCTGCCACAATTCTAGCCCTGGCCTACCGCCGGCTAACTTGGGAAACACTCACCAAGAGCATGCTTCAAACATTGAAAATTACCTGCATGGCATTTCTCATTGTCTGGGGAGCCACCATGTTTACCGGTACTTTTCTGAGAGTGGGTGGTGGCGACGTGGTTACCAACCTGGTGTTGGCCATGCCGGGCGGCAGGTGGGGAGCCTTTTGGGTCATCATGTTTATCATCTTCATCCTGGGGATGTTCATTGACTGGATGGGCATCCTGTTTGTTATGGTTCCTATTGTAACTCCCATCGGCGATGTCCTGGGCTTTGACCCGATCTGGTTTGCCTTGATGGTCTGCGTTAACCTTCAGATGTCATTTATGACACCTCCCTTCGCCTATGCCATCTTCTTTTTGAAGGGTATATCAAAGCCGGAATGGGGAGTAACCACCGCTCATATTATTCGCGGGGTAATTCCGTTCGTTGCGCTGATAATTATTGGGATAGTTTTATGTGCCGTTTTCCCTCAGATAATCCTCTGGCTGCCCAATATGATGATAAAGTAGCGCAGTAAAAAGAACAAATAGCAGCCCTCTGGCCTGCGATAATAATTCGATTGTCCAGAGGGCTGCCGCGTAATCTAAAACAGAGAGCCTATACCTGGCCGTCAGTCATTTTGCGCCGCGAGCTTTTGTCAGCGGCTGAGTATGTCTAGTATGATAAGGTTATGCCACCATCGGCGACGTAGTTAGCTCCCGTTACGAAACTGGCTTCATCCGAAGCCAGAAAGACTACCACGTTGGCTATTTCCTCTGGTTCGCCATATCTGTGCAGGTGAATAAAATCGATCTGCTTCTGCAAGAACTCTTTTGGCATGCTGAGAACCCGTCCCGTTCCGGTAAAGGCTGGGGAAACACAGTTGACATTTATCCCGTAAGGTGCCAGTTCTTTGGCCAATGACTTGGTGAAAGCGATGATTCCACCTTTGGCAGCAGCATAATCAGCCGTAGTTGCCTGACCCACCATCCCGGCAACGGAGGCAATATTTACAATCTTGCCCTTTTTTCTCTCCATCATATGGTTGACAATGGCGCGTGTGCAATTAAATGTTCCGAATAGATTGAGATTAATATTCAGATCCCATACCTCTCTATTCGATTGGGCAAAGGACCCCATCTTGCTTGGGAAAGCTCCCCCGGCGATGTTGGCTAATATGTCTACCTGGCCAAATTTGTCCAGTACCGCTTTGGCCATCTGGTGAGCCTCATCCAGATCTGTTATATCCACCTCCAGGGCTAGCGCCTCTCCTCCTAGAGCTTTGATTTCTTCAACGACTTTGTTAGCTCCCTCTCTATTTTTATCCACTATGGCCACTTTGGCGCCTTCCTTGGCAAGCCGCAGTGAAGTCTGGCGCCCAATACCGCTGGCACCTCCAGTAACAATAGCAACCCAGCCTTTTATTTGCATGTTTGAATCTCCTAAGTTATATTTTCTTTCAAGTGTTGGCTGAGTAAATGTTACTATCTGTATAAAAGCCTGTCAACAAATTCTATTAAAAGGCTTCTCCTGCCTCCTTGATGCTTTGTCTGACTCATTGTGATGCACCTTGAGTTTGCATTGGCACTCCGATTGACTAACTCAGGTAGTAGTGATATATTAGCTAAAGTTTTTAGTCACTGAATAGATAGAAAGGAGCAAAGGAAACTTGGTAGAACCTAAAAGCAGGGGCGTTTGTGGCCGTATAGGCAAAGTATTACCGGTACAGTTGCCGACCGGTGAGGACTTGGTGGCAAGTCTTAAAGAAGCCTGCCGTAATAACGGGATTCGCTACGCCGCAATTTTATCAACCGTTGGTAGCCTGCGACAGTTGACGATTGAGAATGTGATAGTGAGTAAAACATCAAAGACCGGCGCCGATTTCGGCCCACCCAAAGTAATCCCAGGCCCATTGCAGGTTATGAGCCTTGAGGGATTCATTTATGACTCGGCTAAAGGCGAGATGGACTATCATATTCACGGTCTATTTGCTGACACTGACGGTAAGATTTGCGGAGGGCATTTGATAGAGGGCGGGAATCCCATTCAGACACGGCTGGTTATAGTTGTTGGAGAGATTGCTGGGGTCAGAATGGTAGAGAGGCTTGATGAAGAGAGCGGGCACCTGATAATGAACGTTGAGCCGCTTCAGTGATTTAACCAATCTCATAATCAGCGAACGTCAACGGATAACTTTTTTCCGGCGACTTCCCGCCACTGATTAGGAGTATCTCATTACACTCAGGCTGATGTTGCTGGTATATGTTTATACCTGAGACAGAATTTCGCTGATCTCATCATCAGTTAGCTTCACGTACTCGCCTTCCGCCAGCGATGCTTCAAAATCGCTGTGAAGGTTGAAGTCAAAGGTAATATCTCCATCAGCCGGCATTCTCTGCCCGACGAATGGCTTGGTAGCTGGCCTGATGACTACATCCGGGTTAAAGTCCCAGCAGATATCGTGTTGCCACTCTGGATGTGCGCACAGGAAAATCAGTTTACCCCGATAACCTGACGGCACACGAAACACGTTGGGTATAACCCAGTCAATTTTCAGGCCCACTTCCTCTAAGGCCTCTACAGCGTACATTTTCAGAACCCCGGGGTCAAAATTAATCTCTACGTTGCAATGAACATGGTCAGCGGGAGAGTCATCAATCAGTCTGAGCCATTTCTTAAAATGATCAGACTTGAAATAGTTGCGTATCTCGGCCTCTTCGTGTGGCCCCACGCACTTGAAATCAAATTGCTTGTAGTAGTCGTCCATGAACTTTTTGCCCCAGCCATGCACATTATCCTCCTGAACGTCTTTGTACAGAGGAGTTTTATTCAGGTCTATGTCCGGCCGAATTTCTGCTGGCCCAATAAGCACATTCGGGTTATAAAACCAGAATAATTCATAGTTTGCCAGAAACCGGCCGGTTTTAGAATCTACAGGCTGAACATTGATGAACATGCCGACGCCGGGAAGACCGGAGAATTTGATACCCCGGTCCAGAACAATGCCCTTCAGCTCATGATATTCCGTGAACAGCTTGGACAGGGACTCGGGGTGGATGCTGTTTTCCACATATATATGCATATGATACATCGGGTCGTCTGTCTGGGTGAGCATCTTCATGAACCGTTGCCACTGGTCTGATTTGAAATAGCTGACTATTTTCCCTGTGATTTCTTTTCTTACCACAGTTCTACCTCCCTGATTGAATTATTGATAATACCCCAGACTATAGCAGAGGGAACGATGCTGTCAAGTGACCTGCCCCCAAAATAGTTCCAGTTTTCGGGGAGCAGATCAATGCCGTCATTTGGTGTGATTAGACCATTCAGGGGGTTGTCCAATGCTGTCGTGTTGCCAGGAAAGCGCATGATAATACACTGTAATGATTCTGTAACATTTCTGTAATCGTTATGGGGCTGTTCGTAACACCTTTGTAATAGGACTTATGTAATATAACACCTGTATACTAAAGTTTATCAATGAGTAAATAAGTTTAGTAATGTTTATGGAAAGGGAGTCGTGTAATCTATGTCAGCTGTGGAAGAATATATTGACAAAATGCTTACCGTAAATGAGGTGGCGCATCTTCTGAATGTGCATCCGGTTACAGTGAGACGTTGGGAAAAGAAGGGACAGCTGAAATCATACCGCCTGGGACCGAAAAAGGTGATCAGGTTCAGGAAAGAAGAGTTATTCAGCTTCATAAATCATAATAATACTCAGGAAGCTCGGTGATTTTTCAATCGTTAAATTTTGCTAAAAGCAGCGGAGATATGTGTGCTAAAAGACGCAGTGTTTGCAATGAGAACCGAGGGACTGATGGAAGTCAGACCGATGTCGGATGATACTGAAAAAATTTGAGAGGGCAGAAGGGCGATGTCGAATTCACCATTGGAAGAACATCAGACTGAAAAATCGGAAAGAAGATTACGAAAACAGCTCATTCAGCCTGAGCTGTTGAAACTCATCCCGGAATCAATGTCCAGAAAATATACCGCTATTCCTCTGGAAGCAGCCGGCAACGTGCTCCATGTTGCCATGGCCAACCCTTCCGATATTATTGCTCTGGAAGCTCTCGCGACAAGCAGCCAGATGCACATTGTAACTGAAAAAGCTAACGCCAAGGAAATCATTGAAGCTATCGACTTCAATTATCAGTCATATGAAGAAATAGAGAAAGAAATCTCGAGTCTCTCCCTGGACGCAGAAGAAGCAGAATCAGGCACCAGACTGGATACAGTCACTGATGCTCCAGTTGCCCGGGCACTTGCCCTGATTATTGATGAGGCGGTAAAGGCTCGAGCCTCGGACATCCACTTCCAGCCCCAGGAAGAGAAACTGCAGGTACGGTTCCGCATCGACGGCACTCTTCATAATATGATTTCCCTGCCCTTGATGACGGCAAGCCCGATTATCTCGCGTGTTAAAGTCCTTGCCAATATGAATATCGCTGACCACCATCGCCCCCAGGATGGCCAGTTATCGGTAAAAACGAGAACCGGGCAATTCATGGATATTCGCGTTGGCATGGTTCCAACGGTATATGGAGAGATGGCGGCATTACGTCTTCTGGACAAATCCCGAGCGGTAATGGACCTGACCGAACTAGGTTTTCTTTCGCAGAGCCTGGATAAATATAAGGAAATGCTCAAAGTCCCGTATGGTATGATTCTGGTCAGCGGGCCGACTGGCGCTGGCAAGACTACCACCCTCTATGCATCGATTAACTGCATGGCCTGTATTGAGAGTAACATTATCACAATTGAGGACCCGGTGGAATACCGCTTCAGGAATATCAATCAAATTCAGGTAAACCCTAAAGCCGGCCTGACCTTCGCCAGTGGACTGAGGTCCATACTGCGTCTTGACCCGGATGTAATCCTGGTTGGGGAGATTCGCGATTCGGAGACGGCTCGCATTGCGGTTCAGTCCGCGCTCACCGGACACCTTGTACTGTCTTCAATCCATGCCAATGATGCCGTGGGCGTTATCTTTCGCCTTATTGACCTGGGGATTGAGCCGTTTCTTGTGGCATCAGCACTTATTGGAGTCGTTGCCCAAAGAATGGTACGACGTGTTTGCCCCGATTGTACACAGTTCACCGCGGGTTCCCTGGTTGAACAGGAGGGCTACCAAAAAGAGACTGGCGATGAGCGTAAAGAGTTTCTTCGCGGCAGTGGATGCACGTCATGCTCGTATACCGGCTATTACGGACGAACCGGGATTTTTGAACTGTTGCAGGTGAGTGACGAGATACGAATGATGCTGCTCCACGGCACCACTGCCACCGAACTCAGGAATCGGGCGATCAAGGAGGGAATGATCCCTCTGGTCAAAGACGGGATGTTTAAAGTAAGGGACCATATTACCACACCTGGCGAGGTCTTACGTAACGCCTATTCCGTCGATTAGGATAAATTATGAAGATCGGTAAGAAAAGCTGGCTCACCATTGCCCTCGGCTTCCTCATTATCGCGGCGGCTGGCTTATCCCTGGTCTACTTTCAACACCTTCAAGAACGGGAGCAGCTGAAAGAAGACCTGGGTTCGACTCGTTCACGTTTAAATTCAGTAAGTTTGGAGGCGCTTACCCAGCGACAGAATGTACTGGAAGAGGATTTCAATCGAGCACGCACACTGTATGAAGCAGAGGAAGTAAAGTTGGTCCAGTCAATAGAGAACATCGTGCTGAGCGATGTCCTGTATACCGTGGCTGGAGCAAATAGTGTCAACATAACGGAGATGCATTCGTCAGACATATTCCGTGAGGAGGTAGAAGGCGTTTCGTGCCTTGCCCTCGCCCTTGATGCCAAAGCCAATGGTAATGTTGATAACCTGATCGCCTTCATTACCCAGCTTAATGTTGACCTTGCCACAGCGGTAGTTAAGTCAGTGAGCATGGATATACCACCTTCAGACAGCAGCGCGATACCATCCGCTAGTATTAAGCTGGTTATCTATACATATAGGGAAAGTTAAGCAATGGCGAAGAAGGTGGTCGCACTCTATATTGACGATGTCAGCATCCGGCTCCTCGTCACCAATGGGAAACAGATTAGAAAGTGGGGCGAGGTGCCGCTGGAACCTGACCTGGTGAAGCAATCGGTGGTGCTGAAACCGGAAGACGTGGCGGCGAAAATCAAACACCTTTTTAGAATCCTAAAGATAAAATCAAAGAAGGTTACTCTCGGACTGGGCGGGAATCGCTGCCTTACCCGCCCGATTTCCCTGCCTCAATTACCCAGAGAAATGCTTGAGGAGGCGGTGAGGCGGGAGGCAAAAAGAGTGCTCCCGGTTTCTCCCGAACAGCTATATCTTTCGTGGAAATCTGTACCGGCCCCGGAAGAGAAAATGCTGGTCTTTCTGGTGGCAATTCCACGAAACGTAGCCGATTCAGTATTTAATACGCTGCAACTTGCCGGCATCAGGCCAGATTTGATGGATATAAAACCCTTACTGCTGGTAAGGCTGGCTAATGACCCTACGGCTATAGTTGTCGATGTTCAGGCCAGCGGATTCGATATTATTATTAAGGCCGAAGGCATTCTGCGCTCTGTGAGAACCATCGCCTTCCCCGACGAAAAAGTAACCTGGCATAGCAAACTGTCCATGATTCAAACTGAAATTAACCGGTCCGTTGATTTCTATAATGCTGATAATAAAGAGGCTCTTCTGGTGCCAATTCAGCCGGTGTTGGTGTCAGGAGAACTGGTTGACGCCGTCAAGCAAAGCCAGATTCTATCACACAAGTTACATCGTCCGATTATACCCCTGATGCCTCCGCTTGAGAGTCCAGATGGATTGAACCCCAATAGATATATGGCGAATATGGGATTAATACTCAAGAAAATCCAGCCTCCAAACGGCTCATCGCGGGAGATAAACAATTTGAACATCCTACCCACGGTTTATCAACCTAAGCCAATTTCCCTGACCAGAATTTTACTGGTGCCCGGCGTAGCCGTCGCTGTTTGTTTTCTTCTTTTCCTGGTGCTGTTGATTCATGCTGCTTCGAGTGATATCTCTGAGACGCGAAGACAGTTAAATCCCACAGTACAGTTGCTCCAGCAAAAGTTAGTTAACCGGCAGCAGCTAATCGATACCATAGCCGAATTTGAGCAGAACATAGACACCCTTGAGGTCCGGCGTGGCGATATTGCGGCTGCTCTAGTGAACTTGGAAATGCAGAGCGAAAAATTGAATGGTGATTTGGCAGTTATCATCAATACTGTTCCCGATACCGTGAGCCTCATTAACATCAGCAATAGCAAAACAGCATTGAAATTGACTGGCAGGGCAACAAGCGAGGAAGCGGTGCTGTCGTATTTAAGTGAACTGAATGCCAGCGAACGATTCTCTGGTATTAAAATTACGAGTATGAATAGAGTGAGCGACCAGAGGGTAGAATTCAAGGCAGTCCTTAATAGCGAAGACTAAATAAGCGGGCGTTTTTACTGACCGGCCTCAAGGTTGTCAAAACGAGCGAACAGAGCGCATTCAGGATTCCGGAAACGCGTGCCAGCGGCCCTGCCCTCGAATCAATGTTACGTTAGGCTTCCGTCCGCTGACATCGCGTCGAGACTTGAAAGCAGTGCCTCCACTGTCCGGTCAAGCTCTTCTTCGGTATGCATGGCAGACAGGACAAAGAACCTTCCGCCCATAGTAGCGATGCCTCTCTGGAGCAGGTGCAGACAGAGCCTTCCTTTCTGCGCGGCTCCGGAAACTAATTTTGTCACATCACTGGTCGGGGGCAGGCTATCATCAGCCGGTTCATAATCAGCCGGACCAAGATAGACGTGGACAATCGTTCTCCCATAGAGTCGGCCGGCATATCCTTTATCCTTGAGTGCCTGATTGCCTTTCTTTCTGAGGTAGGCGCCCAGCTCATTGGCCCGTCGCTGTGGTTCGCCGTCAAGGTAAAGCGTGCAGGCAGCCACCCCAGCGGCTGCGGTGAGCGGGTTGGCATTCCAGGTTCCCGGGTGTCTGGCGAAAGGCTGTGGAGGGGCCTTGGGTTTGAGCATGTCCATTATGTCCGCGCGGCCGCCAAGTGCGCCGATGCCGAGCCCGCCGCCGATAGTCTTGCCCAAACTGGTCAAATCGGGTGTCACCCCGACTGTGGACTGCCAGCCGCCGGCAGCGTCGCGGAATCCAGTGACCACCTCGTCGATGAGGAAAACGGTGCCATACTTGCGCGCCAGCGGAGGGATACTGCGTACGAAATCAGGGTCCCACGGTATCTGCCCGGCCATGTGAGCACCGCCGCCTTCGGCCATGACCATGGCGTACTCTCTGGTCATCAGCTCCTTTTCCAGCAGCTTCAAATCATGACCGGGTATCATGGTGACGTAATCATTGCTCACCCCTGGAGCATCGGTGACGACAAGCTCGTCGCCCCAGCCGTGGAAGTTTTCCACAAAGCGGAGTATTTTCTTACGTCCGGTGAAGAGGCGGGAAAGGCGGGCCGCCATCATGTTTGCTTCCTGACCGCAGGAGAAAAACTCGATCTTCTCCATGGCCGGCATCATGCGCTGAATCAGTTCCGCCCAGGCCACCTCCAATTCGTGGTTTTCCCCGTAGTGAGTGCCTCTGGCCACCTGCTCCTGCACCGCCTGCACTATCGCGGGATGGCAGTGCCCTAGAATCAAGGCACCATGTCCCATGACATAGTCGATATATTCATTACCATCGATGTCCCACTTGCGGGTTCCCCGCGCTCGCGTTATATAAGGACGGAAGGGGTCGAAAATCCGGGCAGAGTGGGTAGCACCATCGGCGGCGAAAATGCGCATTGCCCGTTCATGCAACTTCTGCGAGCCGGGATGTGTCCTTATATACGCATCAACGATGTTTGATGTATTGCTCGTCATTTTTAACTCCTCTTTAATGCCTGCGGCGATATTTTACTATAAAGTTCGATTAAACAAAAGGTGAGTTACGGCGTTTGCCGTGTCGGGACAACCGTCTGGATGTTATCATATAATGTAATCAACGCTGGCAGGAAGGAGAAATATATGGAAGACTTCGAAATCATTGACATGCACGTTCATCTGTGCCGGACCGAAGATGAGGAAAGAGAGTACTTTCCCCTGCCGGGGCGCCGGGAACGTGACCGCTGGGCGACGCCGGAAAGGGCCATCGAATACATGGACAGGAATAACATTTCGCAGACCGCCTTTATGATTCTGGTACCTCGACAGTACCGCGGCCCCCTGTACGAAAAAGCAAAGCTGGATGGACTTCCCGAAAGTCAAAGGCGGAAAGAGAAGGAAAGAATCGCCGGGCAAATCGGGCCGATAATGCGCAAGATGAACGAGTGGGGGTGCGGCGTGGGCCGTCGTCTGCCAAGGTTGCTGCCCTTTATCGGCATGTCTGATGACCTTGGAGGCCCTGAAGCCATGGCGGAAGAGGTAGCCCTGAGAGCCAGCCAGGGGGCGAAAGGCGTCAAGATGCACCCGGGGCAGTTCTCCCACTACCCGGACGATGAAGCGTTCTGGCCCATGTATGAGAAATGCCAGGAACTGGGCCTGCCCATACTGGCTGATTCCGGCCCCTGGCCGCATTCGCATCTGGTATTCATGTACCCCAATCCGCTGGGCTACAAGCTGCATGAGGATGAGAAAAATTACGCTGAACCCAGGAATTGGGCTAAGGTTCTCGAGGCCTTCCCGAAGCTGACCGTTATCCTGGCCCACCTTGGCTCGGCCTGGTGGGATGAGAGGGTGGAGCTGGCGCAGAAGTATGCCAACGTCTATTTCGACACGTCACAGGGTTTTGCCGCCCCGGACCAGTTGCCCGTGGTCGCCCGACGAGGTCTCGCCGAGGAAGACGCGGTCAGGGTTTTCCGAAAAATCGGGGTGGAAAGAATCATGTTTGGCACCGACATGCCGGGGATACCGTTGCAGCCCCAACTGGAACAGATACTCCGGCTGCCCTGTACCGACGGGGAAAAGCGGATGATTCTGGCGGAGAATGCCAGGCGCATCCTGCGTATCTAGGTATGTACTTTCAGCCCCTGCGCCTTTAGAGATTGTGCGAACTCGGCTCTCAGTTCGGGGATAAGTACCAGTCCCTTGAAGTTGGTGGGGATTCTGGCCAGGCGGACATAGTCCGGACGAAAACCTTTGGGGACTATTTCCCGGGCCCTGTTTTTAAAATCGGCCTCCAGCTGGCTTTGTTTACCGGCTGCCTCTTCGCTGAGTTCAATGGTAACGCAGCAGCTGTCTTCGTGTTCGCTCTCGACTCGTAAGCCCACCACCGCCAGCTTGAACTGCTCGGGCTTCATCTGGAAATCTTCGGCCAGTACCCTGGATAGCTCTGCCGCCACCTGGTCATAAGCATAGTTGGCGCCACCCCGGATAAGAAGGGCAGAGTCCCTCGTTACCCAGTAGTAATCCAGCTCTCCATCCTCTTCATTCTTTAGCGTGAAGACGATATCTCTTAGACCGGTGTACCAGCCCTTGTGGAAGACAGATTTGGTAGCGGCACTATCCCCTATATAGTGGCTCATAATATTGGCCCCCTGCGTGACGAGGTAGCCGGGTTCGCCGATTTTGCAGGGCAGCATGTACGATTTATCTTCCGGGTCAATGGACCTGACCGCCCTGATTCGCGTGACCGGGAAGTGTTCCCGGCCGATGTAATAGCCGGCGATGCTCTCGCCATGGTAGGAGTGGGACCACCCGGCCTGAAATGCCTGCATAAGCCCGTCTTGCGATAGCGTCCTCGGCGTGGCCATGACCTGCAGGCAGGTTTCCGTCGCCCCAAAGCGAACAATGGGCAGGTGGTTGCTGAATTTGATGGCGCGCTGAACCGTGGTCGGGCCGACAGGTGCCGAGCCAATCATGATATCGGTTTTGCCCAGCGCCTCTTTCAAGGCCTCTTCCGCAACGGGCAGTTCACCGCGAGCCGAGAGTTCGTTTAGAAAATCGAAATGGCGGGCAACCATGGGGGCGATGAGCAGGTCTCGTCTGTGTCTGGCTACATCCGCCACTATCTTCCAGTAAAGTGTCGAATAACGCTGTACGATGTGAACTCTTGTTCCGCGGCGCCGCATGCTCCAGTCCAGAAAAGCCGAGGAATTGGAATGATGCAGGGGGTTGACCAGCAGGATGTCAAGCCCCGCTGCTTCGGTTATGTCGAGGTATCGCTCAAAAGTCAATCGATTGGCCAGATAACAGCGATAAGGCAAGCTGACGCCTTTTGGCTCTCCGGTTGTCCCGGAAGTGAAAATGACCATCCGCTCATCTTCATAACCGAGCGAGGGAAAAGTCGGAACCTGGGCATTTCTATATGTTTCAATTTTCTTTGCTTCGAGGGCAGCTCGAAAGGACGAATCAGATTTTATGGCTTCTATCCGGCTGGCGAATTCTTCATCGAAGATAAGGAATCGGGCCCCGGTTATTTCCGCTTTGTTGACGACACGCTTGTTATCGTCCACCTGCCAGTTAACGGTCACGGGAACGCATCCCACCAGTACAGCGGCGAGCCTGAAGACCGCATCATGGAAACTGTTGTGGGAAAAGCAATGCAGTATCCTGTCTCCTTTGGCCACTCCCTGTTCATGGAGGTACGCGGCTCCCGCGCCGGCCAAATCCCAGAATTCTCCTCTGGTCAGAGCTCTCGACTTTACCGCCTTCCCATCGAAGAAATAGTACTGGAAGAATGGTTGTTCCCGGTCCTCAAAAGCTGCCAGGTACTCCTCCAGAGGAGATGGATGGGAGCTTAAGGCAGTCACCGGCTCGCCCGTGCTTAGTAAATATGTGTCTGTCCCGGCATTATTCATGGAAATAAATAATAGCAAAACTTGAAGAGAAAGCTGCTATACTCTTTATACCGTAGTAATCATGTAAAAATCAACTCTTATATCATTATGCTTTAATGAAAGATAAGCCTGCCCAGGAACGTGTTTTTTATCGTGATTGCCCCTTCCGGGCAGAATTCATGGCAGCAGTAGCAACGGATGCAGCGGTCATATTTAAATGTGGGCGGTATGGACTCGTCTCCCGTGTGCCAGTCGACGGCTTTCGGTTGTGCCGGACAGTGTCTGACACAGGTGCCACAGGCGGTACAAAGGCCGGCATCGATAGTCGGCTGCGGGCAGACCCAGTTTCTGATTAATGTCCTCCAGCGGCCGCCCCACACCGGGACGGGAGGGCGGCGCACCACGGTAAAGTCCCTATCGATGAATGATTCAATATCTTCACCAACCAGCTCTATGTTTTGGTCGTGATACGTTCCCAGCCCGGCCTTTTCCCCGGGTTCAGAAGTCGGTACAAATTCGGGGTTCAAATCGATGATTTTACAGGCCGTTGCGTCCAGGGCAATGGGGTCTGTCGAGAACAGCAGGACATCCAGGTGTTTTGGCCAGCCGTTCCTCGGTCCGTTGCCCTCCATGGCGATAATGCCGTCCATGATATACAGGCGGGGCCGGAGAAAAGTGGTCAGGTCAACCAGCATGGTGGCAAAGTCATACGGGCTGGGCATCTTGACGTGGTACTGGCTTTTCCGGATGCCGGGTATACAGCCAAACTGGTTCTTGACGGCTCCGGTGAGCCGGGTCAGCCCGTGCGTTTTCAGCTTCGGTAAACTTATCAGGCCGTCGCAATCCAGGGCGCCGTTGGCGATAACAAACCTTTTATTGAGGAGCGCTTCCTGGTGGGTAACGGCTCTGCCCTTATCGAAATCGGCCAGCTTTATTCCCAGTTCATCGGCGGCTGCTTTCAATCTCGCCCGCTTCATATTGGCTTCGCACTTCCCAAAACCGGAGGAATCGCCGTAATAGACGTCAGCATCGGCCGCCTGAAGCAGCCGCCCCACCGCCTTTAGCAGTGCCGGGTGTGTGACCACGCATTTATCAGGATTGGTGCCAAACAGTACGTTCGGCTTCAGTACTATCCGTTCCCCTGGCTTAACGAAACGGGTGAGACCGCCGAGGAGCGTGATGCCCGTTTCAACTGCTTGATATATTCGCTCCTCGTCATAAGTATCGCATCCGACCAGGGCAACCGTAGATTTACTCACTTTTTACTCTGTACGCCTCGCTTAGGAACTGAAATATGATGCCTCCGCCCCATAATCTGCCGATACTGTTTTCGCCATGCCGAAGAAGTTGCTTTAGCTGGCACGCTGTTGCCTGACCTTGGCATCAAACCGCGCCTTTACCTGCTCCAGAGTTAGACCGCTGATGCCTATTAACTTCCGTTTGCTGCTCAGACCCTTTTCGATTGCCAGACTGGTTTTGCCTGTCTGAAGGACTTCGCTGAGAAAATCTATCAGTTCCTGGTTCGCTTTGCCCCTGACGGGCGGTGCGGCGATTTTCAATTGCCATATGCCACCCTTTTCGCCCTGCACCTCGTTCCATCGGGCGCCGGGATGCACCTGCACCCAGATTTTAATTCTTTCCATAGCCATATGAGCGTTCATTATTTTAGCACGAGGGAGCGGTATAATTCATGCTTTGGCGCTTTAAAATCTTTGAAATACTGTCTGGCATTAGGCTATGATATTGGGCTATAATAGGGATTGTAGCTGTTCCGATTTTTATCTATGACGGGGTGATGGTATTGGATGTCAGCGAATTAAAGTCCAGTGTTATCAGCGCGATAGACAATCACCGTAACGAGCTAAAAGACCTGAGTTTGAAAATCCACAGCCATCCCGAGACCGCGTTCCAGGAAGAGAAGGCGGCCACCTGGCTCACCGATTATCTTAGGGAAAAGGGGTTCGCCACGGAAAAGGGCATTTGCGGGCTGGAGACAGCCTTCCGGGCGAGCTACGGCAGGGGGAAACCGGCGCTCGCTTTTCTGGCGGAATATGACGCCTTGCCCAAGCTCGGGCATGCCTGTGGACACAATATCATCGCCACCAGCGCCGTTGGCGCCGGAATAGCGGCCAAACTGGCGGTGGATGAACTCGGAGGCACAGTGCAGGTGATGGGCACACCGGCGGAGGAAATGTACGGCGGTAAGGTGTATATGATAAAGAAAGGCGCCTTCAAGGGTATGGATGCCGTCATGATGGTGCACCCGGCGGGACTGAACACAGCGACCACCAAATTCCTCGCCCTTGAGACGCTGGAGGTCGAGTTTTTCGGCAAGCCGGCCCATTCCGCCGCCAGGCCGGAAGCGGGCATCAATGCTCTGGAGGCCATGCTTCTGTCCTATGCGGCCATCAATTCCCTGAGGCAGCATATCAGGGACAGCGCCCGCATCCATGGCATCATCACCGATGGCGGTGAAGCGGCCAATATCGTGCCGGCGCACACCGCCGCGCATTTCATCGTCCGGGCTGAAGACGACAGCTATCTGGATGAACTGAAAGAGAAGGTGCTTAACTGCTTTATAGGCGCTGCCACAGCTACTGGAGCCAGATTGAAATACCGGTGGGGGGAGGTACGCTATGCCCCGCTGCGCAATAATTTCACACTGGCCCGCATGTTCCGGAAGAACCTGCAGTCACTCGGCAGGCGGGTACATTTAGTCGACCTCAGGATAGGCATTGGCAGCAGCGATATCGGTAATGTCAGCCAGGTGGTTCCCAGCATTCACCCCTTAATCGCCATAGCTTCGGCCAGAGCGGTCACTCATTCCCCTCAATTTGCCAAAATGGCGATCTCGGAAGCGGGCACACGCGGTCTTCTCGATGCCGCCAAAGCAATGGCGATGACCGTGGTTGACCTGATGGCTGAGCCGGCTGCACTGGTCAGGGTCAAGAAGGAGTTTGAACAGTCTAAAGGGTCAGGATAAGGGAGAGGTTTTTAAGGGATCGAATGATTATTGCCGTTGATGCCGCGGGCGGGGATTATGCGCCCCTTGAAGTCGTAAAGGGGGCCGTGAAGGCAGCCGAGGAGTACGGAGTTGAGGTGGCGCTGGTGGGGAAGAAAAAAGTGCTCCATGTGCTGGCGGGCCGACATCTGAAAAAACAGGGCATCAGAATTGTTGAGGCCAGCCAGGTCATTTCGCCTAACGAGTCGCCGATAAAAGCCATACGCAGTAAGCCAGACTCATCAATTGTCGTTGGCGTCAGTCTGGTAAAGGAGGGGAAAGCCGCTGCCTTTGTCTCCGCGGGCAACACCGGCGCGGTGCTTGGTGCCGCATTGTTTGGACTGGGGAAGGTAAAGGGCATTGAGCGCCCCGCCATCGCCTGTATCATGGATATCACCCCCTCTACCCCGGTACTGCTGATAGATGCCGGTGCCAACACCGAGTGCCGCCCCAGCCACCTGGTCCAGTTTGCCGAGATGGGGTCTGTGTACAGCCAGCATGTGCTCGGTATCAGTGAACCGCGGATCGGGCTGCTCAGCAATGGCGCAGAAGAGAAGAAGGGAAGCCTGCTGGTTCAGGAAACTTATCCGCTTTTAAAAAAGGCCAAACATTTGAATTTTGTTGGCAATATTGAAGGACACGATATTCTGAAAGTGGTGGCTGATGTGGTCGTTACCGACGGCTTTACCGGAAATATCGTCCTCAAGACAATCGAGGGCATGAGTGACTCATTTCTGGGGTCGGCGCGGCAGCTCGGACAGGTCATTTCCAGTGCCTATCACTTCCGGGCGCGTGACCTCCTCCGCGACCTGGGGCTCGGTTCCTGGGTCAACCGGATAGACTACCGCGAATATGGGGGAGCATGTTTGCTCGGCGTGAGCGGGAATATCATCATCGCCCACGGGCGCAGTCAGGCCAAGACCATCAAAAACGCCATCGGCATTGCCAAGCATATGGCTGAGGAAGATATAGCACGGGTAATCAAGGAGGAGATTCATGAGCAAGTCAGTGGAAGTACATGACAGTAACTTTGACCAGATGGTATTGAAGTCGAAGACGCCGGTGCTGGTCGATTTCTGGGCGGCATGGTGCGGGCCCTGCCGTATGGTGGAGCCGGTCGTGGAGGAGCTGGCCGGTGAGTATGAGGGCAAAGTCACTGTAGCTAGGCTGAATGTTGACGAGAACATGAAAACAGCCAGTCAGTACGGCATCATGAGCATCCCGACATTGCTCATATTCAAAGATGGGGCTCCGGTTTCAAACATCATTGGCTTCAGGCCGAAAGCAGAACTGAAGCGAAGCCTCGATGCTGTTCTTTAACCGATAGATTAATAAGATGTAATTATTCAGGAGGACGAGGTTGGCGGCAAAGCGGAAGTATGATGTGGTCATTATCGGGGGTGGTCCCGCGGGGCTCACCGCCGGCATTTACGCGGCGAGGTCGAGGCTGAAAAGCCTGCTCATTGAGAGAGGGGCCACGGGTGGCTGGATTATCAATGCCGGCGAGGTGGAGAACTATCCCGGCTTTCCCGACGGCGTCAATGGGCTGGAACTGGCCGATGCCATGCAAAGGCAGGCGGCGAAGTTCGGTCTGGAGACGTTGGCCGCTGAGGTGACCGGCCTTGAGCTGAAAGGTGAGCAGAAGATAGTGAAGACGGGCGAGGGAGACATTGCCGCCAGAGCGGTCATCGTTGCCGGCGGCTCTGACCGGTTCAAGCTGGGGGTGCCCGGTGAGGATGAGTTCACCGGCCGGGGCGTAGCTTTTTGCGCCGTCTGCGACGGCTATTTTTATAGAGATGTCCCGGTGGCGGTGATTGGCGGCGGCAATGCCGCCATGAATGAAGCTCTGGAGCTCACCAAGTTTGCCTCAAAGGTTACCGTGATACACCGGCGCGATGAGCTGCGCGCCACCAAAATCCTTCAGGAAAGGGCCTTCGCCGAGCCGAAAATGGAATTTCTGTGGAACACCGTGGTCGAGGCCATTGAAGGGGAAGATACAGTAAAAAGGCTCAGGCTGAAAAATGTTAATACCGGGAAAAAGTCCACCCTTGATATATCCGGCGTCTTTGTGGCCGTTGGTTTCCGGCCAAATACGGATTATCTGAAGGACGTTATCAGTCTGGCGGACAACGGCACCATAATCACCAACGAAAAGATGGAGACCGATGTGCCGGGCATTCTGGCCGCCGGCGATATCAGGGCGAGCTCAATACGGCAGGTTGCCGGGGCGGTGGGGGACGGGGCGGTGGCGGCGATATATGCCGAGCATTACCTCGCTGGCAAATAAAAAGTTAGCCCCCTTCTTGGTGGGCAATTTTGGAGTAAAGTATAATGAGGGCAAGGGGTTAGCCGATGAAAGTTGTTTTTATTGAAGACGTGCCCGATGTGGCTGAGGCTGGAGAAATCAAGGACGTGGCCGATGGCTACGGGCGCAACTACCTAATTCCCAGAAAGCTGGCGGTGCTGGCTGACGCCCGGTCAACGCAAATAGTGGAGACACAGAAGAAGCGGAAAGCCCGCATAGAGGCTGAGACCGAGGCGGAGATGCGGGAGCTGGCCAAGCAGCTGGAAGGGCTGGACATAGTTTTAAAAGCCAAAGCGGGAGCCAAGGACAGGCTGTACGGGTCAATCACCAATGCCGATATTGCCGAAGAGCTGAACAAAAGCGCGGGACTGGAAGTTGACAAAAGAAAGATTGAGCTGGAAAAACCTATCCACGAGATAGGTAACTACGAGATAGCCATCAGGCTGACCAAGGATATAGTCCCCAAGCTCAAGCTCAGCGTCGTTGAGGAGATGGCAGAGGTTAAGGCGAAGAAAGAGGTTAAGGCGAAGAAAGAGGTTAAGGCGAAGAAGGAGAGCAAGGGGAAGAAAGAGAAAAAGGAAAAGAAGGGTGCCAGGGCGGAGAAGAAATCGGAAGAAGCGGAAGCTGGGGAACAGGGGGAGGCGGTAGTGGAAGAGACGAAAGCTGAGGGCCAGGAGGAGACGGAGTAAGTGGCTAGCGACAGGTTGCCCCCCCATGACATTGATGCCGAGGAAGCCATCATCGGTTCACTGCTCATCGATGGTACGGCGATATATAGAATCGCCACCTTTCTGAGCAAGCCTGACTTTTACCATGAACGGAACCAGTGGCTGTATGAGGCCTGCCTCGCGCTCTATGAACGCAATGAGGGGATAAACCAGATTACTGTAGCGCAGGAGCTGGCCAGGCAGGAAAGGCTGGAGGCGGTTGGTGGTGCGGCATTTTTGAGCCACCTCATTTCAGTGTGCCCGACTCCGCTGGATATCGAGCACTATGCGCGGATTGTCTATCGGCTCTCCGTTATGCGCGGGCTTATCGGCGCTGCCGACCAGATTGCCCGCGTCGGCTACGAGGCTGGCCCGGACGTGGACACCAGCCTGAATCGGGCGGAAGATATTTTATTCCGGCTGCGCCACGGACATGGTGAGCGTGACTTCGTTCATATCCGTCAGGTTCTGGACAAGTATTTTGAGGCAGCCCCGCCGGAGGAGGAAGGTCGCGTTCGCGAGCAGGTGCCCTACGTGCTTTCCAACTTCGTTGGCCTCGATGAATTTCTGGGCGGCTTTCAGCGCTCCGACCTTATTATCGTTGCCGGCCGCCCCAGCATGGGGAAGTCCAGCCTTGCCCTCAGCGTTGCCCGGAACGTAGCCGTAGAGCAGAAAGCGTGCGTGGCTCTGTTCAGCCTGGAAATGGCCAGGGACTCGATAGTCCTGCGTTTTCTGGCCAGTGAATCCGGCGTGAACTCGCGGCGGGTCAGGCTCGGGCTTCATACCGAGGACGAGGAAAGGCGTATCATGGAGGCCACCGGTGTCCTTTCCGAATCGGCCATCTACATTGACGATTCTCCGCAGCTGAGGGTGGTGGAAATGCGCAGCAAGGCCAGGCGGCTGTATTTTGAAAGAGGTGTGGACCTGATTATCGTTGATTACCTGCAGTTGATGGGGGGCGAGGGGCGGGGTGAAAACCGCGTCCAGGAAATCAGTTATATCTCCCGTTCCCTCAAGGCGCTGTCCCGTGAACTGAACGTGCCGGTAATTGCGGTATCACAGCTCAGCCGGGCGGTGGAGTGGCGGGCATCACACATTCCGCAGCTGGCAGACCTCAGGGAAAGCGGCAGTATTGAACAGGATGCCGATGTGGTAATGTTTATCTACCGTGATGAATACTATCACAACGAGGAGGAATGGCAGCTGCAGCACCCCGACCGGGAGTACCCCCGGGAGGAAGCTGATATCATGATAGCCAAAAACCGAAATGGCCCCACCGGGCAGATAAAGCTGCGTTTCCGGCACAATCTGGCCACGTTCTACAATTACGAGTACCCGGTAAGTAGCGAAGAGCCGACGTTGCTATGAGACAGTTCAGCGGATTTCCGGCCAGAATGGAATTCACTCCCATCCCCAATTATTTTCTCAGTGCCCTGCTGCCCCAGATAGGTGATATCCAGGAGCTTAAAGCAACTCTGTACGTGCTGGCGGCGCTCTACCGAAAAAAGGGCTATCCGCGATTTGTCACCTACCATGAGCTGCTGGGGAGTGATGGACTGCTGAAAAGCCTGAAAGGTGGGAAGGGGGCGCCAGAGGAGGTGCTGCAAAGGGCGTTGCAGATGGCCAGCCAGCGGGGAACCTTCATCCATATGGCTCTTGAGGGGGACGGGTCGGCCGAAGATATCTACCTTCTCAATACCGAATCGGACCGAAAAGCCGCCGCTAAAATCGAAAACGGTGAACTCAAATTGAGCGCACTCAGGGCTGCCGAGAAGAGCCACGTCGAGCTTGAGGAGCCGCCGGACATCTTCACCCTGTATGAGCAGAACATCGGTATGCTGACCCCGCTCATCGCCGACGAGCTGCGCGAGGCGGAGAAGCTGTACCCGGAGAGCTGGCTCAGGGACGCCATCAAAGAGGCGGTGGCGCTCAACAAGCGAAACATACGATATATCCTGCGCATTCTGGAACGGTGGTCAACCGAAGGGAAGACCGATGGAACATATCAGCGAGTTTCTAAGACAGACCCGGATAAATACATCAAGGGAAAATACGGACACATGGTCCGACGTTGAAGAAGCCCTCTCCCCGAGTGCCGACTGTCCTATCTGCAAGGGTGCCGGGGTGGTTCATCCGCTTTTGCCTTCCGGGAAGCCGGATTTCAGCCAGGTGGTGCCCTGCCGGTGCGTGAAAAAAGAGCTTGATGGCGAGCGCTTGGCCCGACTGAAACGGTACAGCAACCTGGGGACACTCGCCCAGTTCACCTTCGAGAACCTGGAGCCGCAGGGGAGGAGCGGAAACCCGAAGAACCAGGAGCAGTTCCAGCGGATATACGAAGCGGCAAAAGCGTTTGCCTCTGACCCGAAGGGATGGCTGGTGCTTATCGGCCCCAGCGGCAGCGGCAAAACGCACCTGGCGGCGGCCATCGCCAACGAGCGCATCAGCCATGGTTTCCCCGCTCTTTACATCACCACGCCGGACCTTCTGGACCACCTGCGCTCCGCATTCAATCCCGGCAGTGAAATTCCCTACGATGAGTTCTTTGACCAGGTGCGGAACGCCCCGCTGCTGATTCTGGACGATTTCGGTGTTCAGACCAGCACGCCGTGGGCCAGAGAGAAACTCGACCAGTTGCTGACATACCGCTCTAACAGCAAAATGCCGACGGTGGTTGTGCCCATTGTCTCGTTAGAGCAGATGGAGGAAAGGCTGCAGACCCGTCTGGCTGACCCCGGACTGAGCAAAGTCTGCGTGATTGAAGAGAAGCAGCCCGTGTCCCTGGACTATGCCTGGGGGCCGGAATTTGAGCTCCAGAAAAGCATGACCTTTGAAAACTTCGACCGGAGACGGGTCAACCTGCCGCCGGAGCAGCAGGAAAACTTGGAAGAGGCTTATCGTGTCGCTTTTGAATTCGCCAAGTCGCCCGATGGCTGGGTAGTTTTTATGGGTGAAACCGGCTGTGGCAAGACCCATCTGGCCGCGGCCATTGTGAACTATCGCTATCAGGCGAACAAACCGGCATTGTTCATTGTGGTTCTTGAGTTTCTTGACCACCTGAGGTCGACGTTCAGCCCGGAAAGCAGGGTATCCTATGACCAGGTATTTGAAAAGGTCAAAACGGCGCCGTTGCTGGTGCTGGATGATTTCGGAGAGCAGACCACCACGCCGTGGGTGAGGGAAAAACTGTACCAGGTAATCAACTACCGGTACAACTCGCGGCTGCCCACGGTCATTACCACGCGCTACACCATAGAGGAAATCAACGAGAATATCGAGAGCTCGATAAGCTCACGCCTTATCGACCCCAAGCTCAGCACGCCCTTCAATATCACCGTGCCTGACTACCGGGGTGATAATGCCAGCCAGAGAAAAGCATCCCGCCGCGAGCGGAGAAGCCGCTAAGGCCTGGGCCGGCGGCGTTTCGAGCTGGCCGCAGACGACCTTTAATCTTCAGAAAGAAACGCACAACTCTGTTAGCGTTTTAAACCACTGGCTACGGAGCGTCCCAGCTCCGGGTCAGCCTTGGTCAGGTTCTCAATTACCCGCTGCTGGATTGGCTTCTTGATGTGCATAAGGTCCGCAATGAGATTATCTACCAGGTGCTCCTTATCCATCTTGCTCAGGGAACGATATTTCTCTCTGGCCTGTGCGAAATCGTTCGTTTTGCTGATCTTCCGCCGAGCCACTTCTCCTTCAAGATTGTATACGCGCGGGGTGCCTTCCTCAGGGGCCTCTTTTGGCGCATCACTGACCAGGCTGCTGGGTTCATAGTTCACTGGCCCACTGAACTCCCCAGTCTGCATGGCTCCGTCGCGCTGATTGTTGATAGCCTCGACGAGTGGGCGGTTGGTGGGAAGCTGCAGGTAATTCGGCCCTAACCGGTGGCGCTGAGTATCAGCATAGGAGAATGTTCGACCCTGAAGAAGCTTGTCAGCCGAAAACTCGATTCCTGGAACAATACTGGCCGGGCAGAAAGCCGCCTGCTCCACTTCAACAAAGAAATTTTCCGGATTGCGGTTGAGCACCATTTTGCCCACCGCCATAAGTGGTAACTTGTCCTCAGGCCAAGTCTTGGTGGGGTCCAGGGGGTCAAAGTCTTGTTTCAATTCGTCAGCGATATCCATCAACTGCACGTTAAGCTCGTACTCAACCTCTTGGCCGCTGGCGATGGCATCGTAAAGGTCGCGGATAAGATAATCAGGGTCGACGCCGGCCAGGCGTGTTGCTTCATGGCGGTCAAGGTTCTGCACCCCCAGTTTTGGTTTCCAGTGGTATTTTACATAAAGTGCCTTCCCCTCAGCATTCACCCAAACATATGTGTTGACGCCAAAGCCCTCTTGCATTCGGTAACTTTTCGGTGTGCCGCGGTCAGAAAAGAGCCAGATAATCATATGAGTTGATTCCGGTGTTAGCGATATGAAGTCCCAAAAACGGTTATGCGCGGAAGATGCTGATGGTATATTGGTATCCGGTGCACCCTTGAAGGCGTGAACCATATCGGGAAACTTTATCGCATCCCGGATGAAAAATACCGGTAAATTGTTCCCAACCAGGTCGTAGTTGCCCTCCTCGGTGTAGAACTTAGCGGCGAAACCACGGGGGTCCCGCACTGTATCGGCAGAGCCTCGCCCCCCTGTTACCGTGGAAAACCGTACAAATACCGGGGTCTTTTGCGCCGGGTCTTGAAGAAATTTTGCCTTGGTATAAGGTTTCATGCTCTTGTAAACCTGAAAGTAGCCATGTGCACCCGCCCCCTTGGCATGGACGACTCTTTCGGGGATACGCTCCCTGTCAAAGTGGGCCATCTTTTCCACGAATTGGACATCCTGTAACAGGACCGGACCACGCTCGCCAACGGTCAACGAATTCTGGTTGTCAGTGACCGGCACACCTTGATTTGTGGTAAGGTGTTTACCTTTCATGATGCCCTCCTTTTCCTATTCTAAGAGCTTTTTCAGACTTTAGACTTTGATTTTACTATCTTTTAACATATTGTCAATACCCCCCGGATGTGTATATATTTAAGTCTTTAAAAAAATTTGGCCGTAGAGACCCCTGGATGAATAAGTGGACTCTTGATTGATATGTGAAAATGGGCAACGTTGTATAGAGTCAATTCCAGCTATGAAGACAAGCAATATGTTGGCAAATATAGCTTTGCCTATAACGTAAAACAGGGAGTTCACCGAAATTTAAGGCTAAATATGTTACCCCTGGCGCGGTTTCAAGGCGCGTGGTATCGTGATTTAAGAGTTAGCTGCTGACTTCCAGTAACTCAAATAATATATCTTCAGGGCTGACAAAAAACGCTATTTTAGTAGTAGGACTGATAGCTTTTATCTCTTGGACACACTTTATTCCCTTCGCCTTCAACTCGGCCACCGCCTCTTCAATGTTGTCGGTTCTGAGCCCAAAATGCTCAAGGCCACAGCCGTCCGGCAGGGTATTGGGCA
>DAOUDY010000074.1:0-5586 GCA_034430755.1 Dehalococcoidales bacterium | reverse complement strand
AACGGCGTATCGGGCATCCCGGCCATCGACCTCTACGTCAATGATAGATATCTGGCTACGGAATGGCTCGATGAACTTGAGGCCGGCGCTTCGGAAAACGTGACCTTCTCCTGGATTGCCAAGCCAGGCACGCACGATATAAAAGCCGTTGTGACCCTGGGTGCCGTTTTCCCCGAGAGCGATGAGACCAATAATGAAAAGACCGTTATCCTCACGCCACTGCTCGCCGACCTCATCATAGAGGACATCGCCTGGTCGCCTGCCAATGCCTGGGTGGGCGACAATGTTACCTTTACCGTAACCGTGAAGAACCAGGGGGGCGGCGGCTCTTTAGCGTCGAGAGTCGATTTGCGCGTTGACGGCGTGAGCAAGGGCCATGAGTTGCTGAATCCGGTGGATGCTGGCGGCACAGATGAAGTAACCTTCACCTGGTTAGCCAAAGCAGGTTCTCACCAGATAAGGGCCACCGCCGACCGGCGGAGGGAGGTGAAAGAGAGCGATGAGACCAATAATGAAAAAACGGTTATCCTCTCGACTCCGCCACCCGACCTCATCATCGAGCAGATAACCTGGGCACCGTCAGAGGCGACCATCGGTGACGAGGTAACGCTTACCGTTAAGGTAAAAAATCAGGGCGATGCCAGGTCTGATTTCGCCTATGTTGCCTATTACGTTGATGACAACCGCGTGGCTTCCGACCGTGTAAATATGGTATCGCCCAACGCAACCGATAATCAGACCTTCACCTGGACCATCACCGCCCGCGAACACGTTATCAGAGCTTTTGCTGACTTCACCGAGACAGTTGACGAAACCGATGAGACCAATAACGAGAAGACCGTAACCCTCTCACCCGCGCTTGCCGACCTCATAGTTGAGAGCATTGACTGGTCGCTTAACAATCCGCTGGCAGGAGAAACGGTTACCTTTTCCGTAACCACCGCCAATAATGGAGCCTACAGGTCCGGGGCTTCACTGGTACGCCTTTACATTGATAACAAGCCGATGGGTTATCAGGACATTCCGGAAATAGACCCCGGCGGCAGGGTAACCCGGACTTTCGACTGGAAAGTGGCCGAGGGTTCACACGCCATCCGGGCCGTTATCGATGACTCAGACCTGGTTATCGAGAGCGATGAGGCCAATAACGAGACGCTGATTGCCTACCCCTTGCCAGACCTCGCCATTGAAGCATTGACCTGGAGCCCTGTTGAACCAGCGATGGGCGATAAAGTCACCCTGACCGCCTACGTCAAGAACAAGGGCAGCCTGAATGCCGGAGGCTCCCAGGTATACTTCTACGTCAATGATAACGTGGCGAATTACCAGGAGATTCCGCCGCTTGAGGCTGGCGCGCGCGTGACCAGGACATTTGAATGGGATGTCGCCGCTGGCCCGCATATCCTTACTCTTTTCGCCGATGGTGCCAACGCCATCACCGAGGGAGCGGAAAGCAACAACCAAGAAAAGGTCACTTTCTCCACACCTGCCCCTGACCTTATCATTGAGTCCATCACCTGGCCCTCTGAAGAGGCTTCTGCCAGCGATAATGTGGTCTTCACGGTAACTATCAAAAATCAGGGTGACATCAAATCCAGATATGCATCCGTGAATTACTACGTCGATGGCCAGTATCTGGCCTCGGGGCAGGTCAGGTCGCTCAAGCCAGACGCCGACACGGAGGAGGTCTTCAGCACCTGGATATCCCGGACCGGGCCACACACCATCCGGGTGGTTATCGATGAAGGCAACCAGGTCCCGGAGAGCAATGAGGCGAACAACGAAAAAATGGTGACCTTCTCTACCGAAAACATCACCCCACCAGGGGAGAAGCCCGCTTCCGGCGCGCAAACAACCAGGCCGGCACCAACCCCCCTGACACCGCCCGAAAGAGAACACAAGGCAGAAATGATGTTCATCATCTCCGTGGTCATATTCGGCGGCATCCTGGTTCTCACGCTGCTCTGGGCGCTTCGAAGAAAGAAAGAAAAAAAGTCCAGCGATGGGTGGGGTTAAGCTACTTTTCTATCCTTAACGACCTTTTGCAGCGCTGACGATGCGGCACTCCGCAGCAAACCCTCGTCGCTGCTTAAGGCGATAAACTGAAACCCCTGGGCAATGCGCTCGTTGACTGCTTCGGCGCTGCCAACCTGAATGCCCCCCGGGACACCATGCCGCTTTCCCAGCTCCAAAACCCTGCTCACCGCCTCCACATGCCGGGGGTCGGTCTGGTCGAGGCCCGGCTTCAGCCCCAGGGATATGGCGAGGTCGCTCGGCCCGATAAAGAAAGCATCAACGCCTTCCACAGAGAGGATTTCCTCAGCGTGGTTCACGGCATCGATATGCTCTATCTGAATGATGACGGCAATCTCCTCGTTGGCATGTTCAAAGTAGTCAACGCCGCCGTAGAGACGCGTCCTCGGTCCACCGAAGCTCCGTATGCCGAGCGGCGGGTAACGGGCGGCCTGTACCGCCCGCATCGCCTCTTCGCGGCTGTTCACCATGGGGATGACCAGCCCGTAAGCACCGGCATCCAGGGCACGCTTGATTAGCGCCGGGTCATTCCAGGGCACCCTGACCATCGGCACTGTGCCGGTATATAAGACAGCCTGCACGATGGACTGCGTGGTGCCGATATCAATGGAGCCGTGCTCGGTGTCAATTACTATCCAGTCTTATCCCATATTGGCGATGATTTCGGCGGTGATGGGACTGCCCAGCACCACCCAGGTGCCAACGGCTGCCTTGCCTTCACCCCAGAGCTCCTTCACGCGGTTTTTCTTCAATTTAATCTCCTTCCCTGATTTCAGCTTTTAATCTGTTCCAGGAACCGCTTCAGCCTGGACTGAAACTTCGGCTGGTCCCATACCTCCCGGTTAACCACGCCGTCGGGCATTTCCCCCCGCATCAGCTGACCAATCTGCCTGGCGATGATTTCCCACACCGTGTTGAGAAACTCGTCGGTGAAAGCCATAGCATGGGCGGTAACGATGACATTGTCCAGTTTAAACAGAGGGTTGTCCGGCGGCGTTGGCTCCTGTTCAAAGACATCCAGCGCCGCCCCCCGTATCCACCTTTCCCGCAGCGCTTTATAAAGCACCGCCTCATCAATAATCGGCCCGCGAGCGGTATTGATGAGGAAAGCGGTCGGCTTCATCTTTTTCAGCTCCTTCTCACCGATGAGATGACGGGTCTTCTCATTAAGCGGGCAGCTGATATTGAGAAAGTCAGATTCAGAAAGCACCGTTTCCATGTCCACCAGCTCCACATCAACATCGCTGACATCTCCCGGCTTGAGGTAAGGGTCGTACGCAATGTGCCTCATACCAAAAGGCCTGGCCAGTTTGAACATCTCATGCCCTATGTTCCCCACGCCCAGCGACCCCAGCGTCCGGCCAATCAGGCCGTAGCCTGTCTGCCTGGCCACCTCATTCCACCGCCCGGCACTGGTAAGCTGGTGCTTGAGGAAAAGGCGCGTGCTGAGGGCAAGGATAAAAGCGATGATGGTCACCGCAACCGGACGGCGTACCGCGTCAGGCGTGATGCATAAAAGGACCCCGGCTTCGGTCAGCGCCGGAACGTCAACCCGGTCATAACCAACGCCATTTCGGTGCAGTGAAAGAAGCCGGTCATTGCCGACGAAACTGCGCTCCGTCCATCGGGAGAAGGTACGGGTAACCACCATATCGTAATTTTCTATCTGAAGCGGGGTCACTTCGGGCAGCATCTCGGCGAAGACCTCGCGCTCGATACCCGGCATCTCCTCCAGAGACCTTAATCCCGGACAGTCCAGAATGAAATTGCCGTCTTTATCATAGTAATCCCGGGTGAAACCGACCCTAGCTTTACGACCCATGACTGTTCCCTCCTTGTTATTACTTACGGTGTGGCAAATGTCCGCCCATAGAGGGTCCTAAAACAATAAAGACACATTAACCACATTTTTATCTTTCGCCATTATATTTGTCAAATATTCGTCTGTTATCAATCCCAGAATTTTTGCCATCCGCCATGGGAATATTGTAAAATTAAGTGGAACGATGACCACTGCTCTTGACACATCACAATCATCACCTCCCCGCCTTAGTGAGTTGGTCTTCACCATTTACCAAATAGGGCTAAAACAAGGAAAATAAGAAGGAGGTTTTTACGTGTTCAAATCAGTCAATCTTCTCCGGCTGAATCACGGTCAGGAACTGCTAAGCGAGCTTACCAAATACTGTGAAAAGAAAGGCATAACCTCGGCCATAATCCTCGGTATCATTGGCTCTCTGGAAAAGGTCAAATTCGGAACCGCTCCCAAAGACGGCAAGTGGGGATGGGACTTCGATGAATATGAGGGCCATCTGTCAATTCTCTCCGCTCAGGGGTCGCTTTCCGTATATGAGGGTGAGAAAATATTCCACATCCACATGTGCGCCTGCGACCCGTTAAAGCCAGGCCAGCTAATCGGCGGTCATGTTGAAGAAGCTATTGTCTGGGCAACGGTAGAGATTTACATCGGCGAGCTCAGCTATCAGCTCGAGCGTGACCTTGACCCCGAGGTCGGTCTGACCGCGCTGCGTACCACCTGAACGCAAATAGCGCTCATCATGCAGCGCAAATTGAATTCTATTATTTGAAAAACTTGACAAAATGAATGGACTTCGATATTATGGCATATCAGATATGCACCTATACCCTTGTTCCTGTTACGCTTTGTCTATTTCTAAGGGTATTGCCAAATTGGTATGAAAGGGGGTGACTGTTTTCTTAAAGTACCGTTATGCCACCGTTTGACTGTCACTATTTTAAAAAGGAGGACTAATTGAGTAAAAGACTACTACTTACACTACTATTAGCGGTAATACTGGTAAGCGGTCTGGCTGCTGCCTGCGCTAAACCAGCACCGGCTCCTGCACCGGCACCAGCACCAGCTCCGGCACCTGCACCCACACCAGCACCTGCCCAGCCGGCAGCAGTGATAAAATGGATTTCACAGGATGACAACCCCAATACCAACACGACCTATCTCACCCTGGAAAGAATCTGCAAGGCGGTTGAGGAGGCATCTCAGGGCCGATTCTCCATCCAGCCCAATCCTGGTGGCGCTATCGTTCCTGCCGATACCGAGCTAGAACCCACGAGCAACGGCGTCCTTGAGATGGCCCACAACGGCCCCATTCTTTGGAAACCCCACCTGGCTGCATCAACCATCTTCAGCACCTCCGTGGCCGGCCCCACCGCCCTCCAGTACTTCTTCTGGTATCAGGTCGGGGACGGCTTCAAGCTGATGCAGGAGATGTTTGACGCCGGTGGCTTCAACGTCATGCCTATCACTGCATCAGTGGAACTGCCGGAGACCTTCCTCTATACCAGTGTCCCGATTAACACGGTAGCTGACCTCAAGGGCAAGAAGATGCGCCTGCTCGGTGACGAGGCGGTCATCTTCGGCAAGCTGGGAGTAGCCGCAGTGGCCACGCCAAGCCCCGAAATCTACGAGGCTATGCAGCGCGGCGTCATTGACGGTTTCCAGCACCAGAACATCGGCGGCGACATCAGAATGGGCTTCCAGGAAATCGTCGACTACGTCTACATGTCCCCGGC
>DAOUDY010000073.1:0-3159 GCA_034430755.1 Dehalococcoidales bacterium | reverse complement strand
TTCCTCAACGTCTACGCCGCCATAGCCATCAACCCGGAGACGCATCCCAAGGCCAAGATTGATATCGCCAACCGGTTCATCAACTGGCTGATTTCCGCTGAAGTCCAGGATATAATCAGCGCCTACGGGGAAGCCGAATACGGCAGGCCGCTCTTCTTCCCCATCGCCGGCTGTGATATGCCCGGCTGTCCCCCGGTTGAAGACTATACCCTGCCCGTCCCGGAGTACACCAGCAGTTAAAGAGCAATATAGAGAGGGAGAACTAATTGACCGAGATTTGGGAAGGACTGGTAACCGCGGTCAAGCTCATCATATCTCTTGACCCCGAGGTCATGCAGATAGCGGGGAGGTCGCTGGCAATTTCGGCGACCTCCTCGGCTATCGCCGCACTGATATGCCTGCCGCTGGGGGCGGTTATCCATTTCAACCGCTTCCCCGGCAAGCGCACGCTGATAAACATCATCCAGACGCTGTTCAGCCTGCCCACGGTAGCCGTCGGGCTTTTCGTCTTCGTGCTCTTCTCCAGCGCCGGCCCGCTGGGAGGGTTCGGCATCCTGTTCAGCCCCGCCGTCATGGTAATCGGCCAGGTGGTGCTGATAACCCCGCTGATGCTGGGGCTTATTATCTCCGCCCTCAGCGCCACCGACAAGGCCATCACCGATACCGCCGTCTCCCTCGGCGCCTCGGGCTTCCAGATGTCGGTGGTCACTTTCAGGGAAGCCAGGTTCGGCGTGCTGGCGGGGCTGATAATGGGCTTCGGGCGGGCTATTTCCGAGGTCGGCCTCTCCCTCATGGTCGGCGGCAACATCAGGGGCTTTACCCGCACCATTACTACGGCCATCTCCCTAGAAACCTCCAAGGGCGACCTGGAACTGGCGCTGGCGCTGGGCATGATTCTCATCTTCATCGCCCTGGTAATAAATATAGGTTTAAACCGGATTCAGCAGAGATAAGCATGGCTTTAATAGAAACGGTTAATATCACCCAGAAATACGGTAAGCAAGAAATTATAAAAAATATCAACCTTAAGGTTGAACAGGGTGAAGTCTTGGCGCTCATTGGCCCCACCGGCGCCGGCAAGACGACACTACTCCGCCTGCTTGACCTGCTTGAGGTGCCGTCTTCAGGGAGCATCTACTTTGGCGGTGAGGAGGTCACCGCCAGCAAACGCCTGCGCCTTCAGGCGCGCCGCCGCATGTCTTTCGTGCTGCAGAAACCGGTGGTCTTTAACATGAGCGTCCGCGATAATATCGCCTGCGGGCTGAGATGGAGAAAGGAAAAGGAATCTTCCATCAACCAGAGAGTGAACAATGCTCTGGAGCTGGTGGGCATGACCGAATACTCAAGCCGTAACGCCCGCACCCTCTCCGGGGGCGAAACGCAGCTGGTAGCCATCGCCCGGGCGCTGGCGATAGCACCGGAGGTGCTCTTCCTCGATGAGCCCACGGCTAACCTAGACCCCGTCTCCACCGCCAAGATAGAGGAGGTGCTGGCGCACATCATCGGCGGGCAAAAGACAACGGTGGTTATGGCCACCCACGATATGTCGCAGGGACAGCGCCTGGCCGGCCGGATAGGGGTAATCATCAACGGCCAGTTGCTCCAGACAGGCAGCCCCGGCGACATATTCAGCACCCCCCGGGACACCAGGGTCGCCGAGCTGGTCGGCGTCGGCAATATCCTGGGCGGTGTAATCGCCAATAGGGATAACGAGCTGGTCGCTATTGATGTCGGCGGCGGCGTCATCCAGGCAATCTCGGATTACGGCATCGGCGCCGAAGTCCACACCCTCATCCGCCCCGAAGATGTCACCCTGGCCCCCCACAGGGACGCCAGCAGCGCCCGCAACACCTTTGAGGGTCGGATAACCCGGATATTCTCCGTTGGGGCGCTGGTCAGGGTGGAACTGGACTGCGGCTTCCCCCTACTGGCGGTGGTCACCAAGCGCTCAGCCCAGGACCTCAACCTGGCGGTTGATAAGGGGGTTTACGCCACTTTCAAGGCTACCGCGGTGCACGTCATAAAACGCTGGAATTGACACTAGAAATCAAAGCGTGCTATATTTTGCCGATGGCAGCGTAGCTCAGCGGTAGAGCAGAGGACTCATAAGCCTTTGGTCGCAGGTTCGAATCCCGCCGCTGCCAGTTATTTTTGAGCCTGTTTTGCGCCCCCACTGACCCCTCCACAGAATTTTGCCTAACAATTCGCTTAACTTTTAGGCGTGAATTTTGCGACATTTTTGCCATAGCTGCTCCCTCCAAAAGCGAGGGGCTTTGCCTGCCACCGCCAAATAATTTCTGCCGCTGTTAACCATAAGTAAGGCTGTTTTAGCACATCCTTAAGTAACTTAAACACCCTTGACAAGGCGTGCTGCATATAGTAGCATAGTTTTTTCACGCAGTACCCTTCCCCCTCGCCTGTACCAAGGGGAGACACACACAAGGATGGGAAAACAGTTAGACCCGAAAGATTTTCGTATGCCGGCGGAGTGGGAGCCGCATGAAGGCACCTGGCTGCAATGGCCACATGATGACCAGTGGTCGGGCTACCAGCTAAAGCTGGAAAAGACCTGGTTGGAGATGGCTGCCACCCTGCATGAGCATGAAAACGTTCACATAGTTGCCCCGGACGGGCGGCGTCAGGAGCATCTAGAGCAGCAGTTCCGCTTCTTTGGCATCGGCCTTAGGGGGATTGACTTCCACATTATCCCCACCAATGATATCTGGACAAGAGATAACGGCCCTATCTTCGTGGCCGATAAAAAGGGAAAGCTGGCGGTAACTAACTGGAAATTCAATGGGTGGGGGGGAAGATATAAATATGACAGAGATGACCGAGTACCTGCCCGAATAGCCACAGAGCTATCTCTGCCAGTGTTCTCGCCGCCTCTGGTACTGGAGGGTGGTGGTGTGGAGGTCAACGGTAAGGGCACTTTTTTAGCCACCCGCAGCTCAATAATAAACGAAAACCGTAATCCCGGCAAAAACCAGAAAGAAATTGAAGCCATCATCAGCCAACACCTCGGCGTCAAACACTTTATCTGGCTTACCGGAGCCAAAACTGATGACTTGAGCATAGGCTGGGCAGACGACACCGATACCCACATTGACACAGTAGCCCGCTTTACTGATGAATCCACCATTCTTTATGCCTGGACTG
>DAOUDY010000072.1:0-1831 GCA_034430755.1 Dehalococcoidales bacterium | reverse complement strand
ATCTCCTGACAGAGTCGGACGAGCTGTTCCGCCGCATTGCTGAGGAGACGGTCGGGCAGTACCCCGAGCTCACCTTCGGCCAGATAATCATCGATAACTGCGCCCAGCAGCTGGTCATCAACCCGCAGCAGTTCGACGTGCTGGTCATGGACAACGAACACGGCGATATCCTGGGAGACGAGGCGGCGGCGCTCATCGGCGGGCTGGGGCTGACGCCTAATGCCTGCGTCGGCAAGGACTTTGCCTACTTCGGCTCGGTGCACGGCACGGCGCCTGATATTGCCGGTAAGAACGTCATCAATCCCACCGCCATGCTCCTGGCCGGTGGTATGCTTCTGGAACATCTCGGCTATGAGAAAGAGGCAGCCCATTTAGAGGCGGCGGTCTATAAAGTTTACCAGGACGGGAAGTATCTCACCCGTGACCAGAAAGGAACTGCGTCCACGACCGAATTCTGCGAGGCGGTCAAAGCCAATCTGTAAGCAAAATAAATATAGAGCGGTACGCTAAATGAAACGTGTCGTCTATGCCTTTTTTGCCGTAATACTGGTGTGCAGCCTGCTTCTGGCGGGCTGCCAGTGCGGCCAGAAAGCGGAGCTGAATCTCTATAACATCGACCCCATCACCCTTGACCCCGCGGTATCGGGGGAGATGATTTCGCATGAATACATCCAGCAGATTTATAACGGGCTGGTGCGCCTTGATGAAAACCTGGAGCCAGCTCCTGATATTGCCGAGCGCTGGGACGTGAGCCAGGACGGGCGCACCTACACTTTCTATCTGCGCCAGGATGTCAAATTTCAGGACGGTCGGGAGGTCAACGCTCATGACTTCAAGTATTCGCTGGAGCGCGCCTGCCGACCCGCCACCGGGTCATTGACCGCGGCCACCTATCTGGGAGACATTGTTGGCGTCAGGGAGGTGCTGGCTGGAGAAGCGGCGGAAATAAGCGGCGTCAGGGTCGTTGATGACCACACCCTCCGGATAACCATTGATACCCCCAAGTCATACTTTCTGGCCAAGATGACCTACCCGGTGGCGTTTGTGGTGGACCGGAATGAGGCGGAGTCTGGTGGAGAGTGGTGGCGGGAGCCCAACGGCACCGGCCCGTTCCATGTCAAAAGCTGGCAGGAGGAAAATCTGCTGGTGCTGGAAAGGAACGAGCATTACTACGGTGAGAAAGCGGGGGTTGGCCAGGTGGTTTTTCAGCTGTGGGGTGGCGTGCCGATGAACATGTATGAGACCGGGGAAATTGATGCCACCGAGGTCTATATCAATTATATTGACAAGGTCACCGACCCGGCCGGCGATTTTTTCCAGGAGCTGCGGGTTGAGCCGGAACTGAGCTTCAGCTACCTCGGCTTCAACCACACCCGGCCGCCATTCGACGAAGCGAATGTGCGCCATGCCTTCAGCGTGGCAATTGACAAGGACAAGCTGGTCAAGCTCGTCTTCAGGGATATGATGGAGAGGGCCGATGGCATCCTGCCGCCCGGCATTCCCGGCTTCAATGGAAACCTGAAAGGCCTGGAGTTCGATGTTGAGAAGGCGAAGGCGCTGATTGCTGGCTCCACGTACGGCAGTGTTGAGAATCTGCCGCCGATTACCATCACGACCATGGGCTGGGGAGGCATGATATCAAGCGACCTGGAAGCGATTGTCCACGAGTGGCGGCAGAACCTGGGTGTGGAGGTCAGGGTCAGGCAGCTTGAGCCGGAGCAGTTCCTCTACCACCTGAAGGAAGAGAAGGACGAGATGTACTACCTGGGCTGGGTGGCCGACTATCCCCACCCCCAGAACTTCCTAGAGATACTCTTCCGCACCGGCGAGG
>DAOUDY010000071.1:0-8217 GCA_034430755.1 Dehalococcoidales bacterium | reverse complement strand
AGGCTGGCATCATAGAGCGACAGGCCGTATTCCTTTATAAACCGGCCTCGCCTGTCCTCAGGCAGTTCGGGCAATTTTGCCTTTATTTCCTCCACCCATTCCCGGCTGATGGAAAGCGGGGGGAGGTCGGGCTCGGGGAAATAGCGGTAGTCATGGGCGTATTCCTTGCTGCGCTGCGCCACTGTCTTTCCTTTCTCTTCCACCCAGCCCCGCGTCTCTTGAGCTAACTTCTTCCCTTCGCTGAAGGCTTTCCTCTGGCGTTTTTCCTCATAGTCCATCGCCAGGTAGACCCCCCGGAAGCTGTTCATATTCTTGACCTCAACCTTGGACCCTAGTTTGGAGCTGCCTTCAGGACGGATGCTGATATTGGCATCGCAGCGGAAGCTCCCCTCCTCCATGTTGCCCGTTGATACGCCGAGATACTGGAGAATGCTGCGCAGCTTGACCAGGTACTGGCGGGCCTCCTCCGGCGAGCGCAGGTCCGGCTCGCCGACGACCTCCATCAGCGGCACGCCGGAACGGTTCACGTCCACCAGGCTGTACTCTTCACCATTGGCGTCTTTGCGGTGCAGCAGCTTGGCCACATCTTCCTCCAGATGTACCCGGGTGATGCCAATTTTCTTCTCCTGGCCATCAACTTCTATGCTGAGCCAGCCACCCAGGCCGAAGGGGGCATCGTACTGGGAAATCTGATAGCCCTTCATCAGGTCAGGATAAGGGTAGTTCTTGCGGTCGAACTTGGTATACTCGGAAATGGTGCAATTCAGCGCCAGCGCGGTCATGATGGTGAACTCCACTGCCTGCCTGTTTATCACCGGCAGAACGCCGGGCATGCCCAGGCATACCGGACAGACGTGGGTGTTGGGTGGGGCGGTGGCATACTCGGCGCTGCAGCCGCAGAACATCTTGCTCTTGGTCAACAGCTGAGCGTGTACTTCCAGGCCGATAATGGTCTCAAAGTCCATAGCGATTTCTAAAACTGGCAACGAATTCAGTATAACAGCATTGCCTGTAGCTGACAAGAACGACAGGAATCAGGGAACCCGGAGGCTGAAAGATAAAAATGAGCTTCAGATATGGTATAATGGGTGCGTCAGTTTGGGGCTGTAGCTCAGCCGGGAGAGCGCCTCCTTTGCAAGGAGGAAGTCAGGGGTTCGAGTCCCCTCAGCTCCACTTAGGGGGACGATACCTAGAACCATTCGCAATCGTCGCCGTCTGTTTTCAGAAAGAGTCTTTTCAATAACCTTTCCGTGGTCTTCTCAAACGTACAGGCCACAGTGAACACCGGACAGCTAATTATGGTTCACAAGCGTGGTTTAATTCCAGTACTGTGGGAGGTACTATACGATAGACAGAGCCGCCTCCGAACTGTTTTTCAGTCTATCAGTGACTTCCACAGGAACAAGCAGCCATTCCTCGCTGGCGCTGCCTTCATACCTGATAAGCTCGGCGTAGGTGTTTGATTTACTGTAGCTGAAATTAATCCACCCGCCGCGGCCGGTGCGGTTCTCCAGCCTGAGTTCAAAGTCGGCATCCGTACCGGACTTGACCATAATCGGCACCTTGAATTCTTCTATAATCTTGCTTTCCCTAACCTTGGCCAGTCCGATATAATGCTGTGATTCCACTCTATTGACCGGCACAACGTCATATCTCGGCATTAGTTTCATCAACTGGTGAGGGGCACTTCTCTTTTGCCAGGGCATAACCATCTCTATTAGCCGGTGGCGGATACCTCCCGGCTCCCAGAAGATAACGTTCCCCACGTAGGGAAGCTCGGGGTGCTTCGTCCATTTCATCTCGTTTATAGCAAATTTCAACATGGGGCCGTGTCCGGTGTCCACTACCTCAAGGTTATAATCCCTCGTGAGAGGAGCCATGGGGTCGTCTAAAGGATTGGCCAGCAGCTCTTCATAGATGCTCCCGGAAACGTACGCTAGCGGCAGGTATTTCTTTATCAGTTTATTGTTTCCCCCATTCTCTCTACTGACCGTAATATTTTATCAGCCAAAGCCTGGCTTGTCTTTAACATGAGGCGGTTATTTGCCGCCGTGTATTGAGGCTATCTTCTGCTCAATTTCGGAGACGGCAAAAGATTTTCCCTCAAGGTCAACCATATGACCATCCTTATACCCAAGTTCACCCTGCATGGCGCCGGTGACCATGTAGTAGTCGGCGGCTTCAAACCCTTCCGGAGGAGTTAGTTCAAACTGTATAATTTCGGGTTGCACCCGGCATAAAAATAGGGCTGCTTCTTCCCCCAGATTGAATTCCGGCTGGTCCTCAACCCACACGAACGTTTGCTCGACCCGCCCGCCCTGCACCATAACCGCGATGTATGATGACTCTGGCTGCCCGTACAGGTAAGACTCGACTTCGATAACCGCGTCGGTAATTACTATCCAATGTCTTGGTGGTAACTCACCTCTCGGCAACTCATTAACTCGCCTCGCGGGGAAAATGTCAACCACTTTGCCGATTACTATCGCGTCCGACTTTTCAATGAGATCATCCATAGTTAGCTTTATCATGAGAGAGCTGGACCTGGTGATATTATCGCCCGGTTCCGGAGCGGCCCTGGTGGTGGTAATCCCGTGGTTGTCTGAATACGGTTCTCTAATCACCTCAATCGTACATGAAACCGTGCCGTAATCCTTGCCATCAATCTCAATGCCTATCCCAAAGGAGTATTCCCCGGCCTCAACATCAGGGGAGATTTCAATCACCAGCACCGAAGATACCGGCCCCGGCCCGTGCCAACGCATCCCCTCGGTGACTTCAATGCCGGTGGGGAGGTTAACTGTATACAGGTTCAGGCTGCCGACCGCCCTGTTGCCCATGCTTATGGAGATAACGTTGTTTCTGGACTCCCCCGCTTCTGTCTCGATATAGTCCCGGTACCGGATATAAACCGTATCCGTCTCGAAGCTGCTGACGATAGTGACTTTGGTAGTATCGATAGGCGGCCAGGGATTCTCCACGCCTGACTGGTGGACATTGGCCCGGTATGCCGGCCCGAGGCCGGGTGCTGGTACGATGTCGTCCGGGGCTTCCTCCCCTTGCGTTGGAAGCATCTCTTTAAACAATATCGGCTGATGAATTTCATCTTTTCCCGCCGATGCCCCAAAGAGACCGGGGTTCTGGAGAACGGGATAAATCAGCAGCAGGCCGGCGATAACGACAGCAGCGACAGCCGGCCAGTACCATCTTATCCGCCATTTCTTTCTTAAAATTAAATGCAATCCATAAGTAATTTGCGCCGCCCCGATGAGGAGAACTATTACCAGTCTGATGGCAAAGTGCCCGGGGAAAATCCAGTAGAAGAGGAAGACAGGCGGATAAAAGGGGAAGAAGGCGCCGAGAAGGCAGACTATGCCGTGAAAGATTAAAAGCCCGGCCAGTAAATAAATCATTGTTCCCGCCTCCTTTTAATATTTGCCCGGAAGGCACAGACAGGCTTCATTGACATATTTTCCTCCCACGACAGGGGCCCCTTATTAGCAAGGTTATTCCAGCGGCACGGTAAATTCCCAGGGCCCGTACCACTTTTTAGGTTCATCAAACCTTATCAATACCCTGAAGGTCAGCTCCCTGGCGTCCCTGGGCACCTGGTCGCGGGGGTTCACATATCCCCACCAGAGCCTGATGCCCTCCGCAGACGCTTCTTCGTCGGCGCAGCCGGCGTCTTTGCTGATGCCGTCGAATATGTACTCAGCGTCAGCCAGCATCCAGTGCATGGGATAATAGTCATGGGGGCTCTTCCAGGTGTACTCGGGCAGGGTGGGATAAGTTGGGATAGCCTTCGGCATATACCACCTTGCCTGTTTCTAGGTCAACTGCCACCGAGACAATCCACTCCGCCGGCTCCCCGAACCAGATGGTGACATCGGGGTATATCTCGGCGTCGTCGGGAACGCCGACCGAGACCACCCTCTCCGGCGAGCCGGGAGGCGTGATGTCAACCATGCCCCTCGGTATTCCCTCGGCGACTATTTCGTATTCGAATTTACGGTAGCCGGAATAACCTTCTCCCTCTGGATTCGGGTTCAGGGCTATCCAGTCGATGGCTGTTTTGTACTGGCTTTCCTTCTGTGCCCACTCCTGTGCCTGTGGTGTACCCAGGGCAATCTCCACGGCTTTTTCTTTCTCCTCCTCCGTGAGCCATCTCAGGTTTTCCGGGAAGTCACGGGGGTGCTCCGCGGGAAGCACAGAAGTCACCGGCGCCGGCGCGGGGCTCGGCATTGGTGGAGGGGAAGGCTCCGGGTTACAGCCCCCGAATACCGGCAATAGAACCGTTAAGATAACGGCAAGCAATACAATTAGCTTTTTCATTTCGCCTCCATAAGCTGAGGCTCTTCTCTTTTCCTTATACCGATTGCCGCCAGTAAAAGTAATACTGAAGCAGGCAGGAAATATAACCCTAAGCTGAATATGCTGAGAAGACTAGCTATAAGCATGACCAGGGCACTTACCCAGAGGAATGCCACTTCCAGATGAGGATGCCTCCTAATCACCAAAATTTGGACTTGCTAAAATTAAAACTGGACTCCTTTTCGGGGGTCAGGTCAAGAGGCATCTACTGCGGGACAGACCGGGAGATAAGGCCGTATAATTCCGGCCTGCGGTCGCCTATGTTATCTATCTCCCACTCGCCGGGCAGGAAAACCCGGTGCTTCTGCCGTGCCGCCTCCAAACTGACCTCACCATAGACGCTCTCTTCCCTATCAGGGCTGGCCAGACTCAACACCTCGCCGGTGGCGCTCACCACGTTGCTCATCCCGGCAAAGGTGAAGCCCCTCTCGGTGCCGACACGGTCGGCCAGCACCACATGAACCTTGTTTTCAATGGCTCTGGCCCGGGCAACGCAATTGAGCATCTCGCCGCGACCCTCCGGGAAATTGGTGGACAGTACCACGATATCGGCACCCAAAAGCGTCATAACGCGGGCACATTCGGGAAAGAGTATGTCGTAGCAAATGTGCATGCCTATTCTGCCAATAGGAGTTGTGTGGACCTGAAACGGCCGGTCGCCCTTGTCCACGAAACGGTCGATTCCCAGAAAGGGAAGATGAATCTTCCGGTAACTGCCAATAAGTCCCTCAGGCCCAACGAAGGCTACGGCGTTGAACAGCTTATCGTCTGCCTTTTCCAGAAGGCCAAAGATGACGTAAACGTTCCGTTGTTTGCAGAGAGGAAGCAGCTCTTCGGTGCTCGGTCCGGGAATGGTTTCGGCGAAAGGCAGCGCCTCCTGGCGGCTTTGAAAGACATAGCCGGTGAGACTGCATTCCGGGAGCACTATCAGGTTCGCCTTCTTATCGGCGGCGCTGTTCACCGCCTTGAGCATGCTGTCCATATTTTCCCGGTTCCGCATCAATTTAGGGTCCGTCTGCACGGCCGCCGCCTTGACTATGTCCAGCATATCACAACTCCTTTCCGGCAATCAGAAGGGGATAACCATGGTTGGCACGGGGATATCGATTACCGCCGGTCTGCAGAGCATATTTTCAATCCCTGCAGCGATATTTTACCTTATATTGCTTTTATTTTGCAGCCATCAATGAAAAAATCGGCAAAAATTTTCGAATGGTCTCTATTAAGATTTATTTCTGGAGGCCTTTGCTTTTCTCTTGAATAAGTTTCTTTTTGCGGGTAAATTATGAAATGATATCCCTACAATCATGATAGAATATCAAATAAATACTCAGGGAAAGGAGAAAAATCGATGAAAATTGCGCGTTTCAAATGGCAGGGCAAGGTGACCTGGGGGATTGTGGAGGGCGAAGACATTCATTCTCTTGAGGGCAACATCTACGGGGAATTTGAGAAGGGGGCCAGATTGTGCCAGCTGAAAGACGTGAAGCTTCTGGCTCCGGTTGAGCCCAGCATCACGATTGCCTGCGGTATGAACTACTTGGACCATATCAAGGAGATGGGCTGGGATATACCCAAGCAGCCAGCACTGTTCTTCAAACCACGAAACACAATTGTTGGCCCGGACGATGACGTCGTATATCTCAAAGTATCAGAGGACGTACGTTATGAAGGAGAGTTGTGTTTCGTTATCAAGCGCCAGGCCAAGGATGTTTCGGAAAAGGCAGCGCTGGATTATGTCCTCGGCTACACCTGCGGCAACGATGTGACCGCCTACGACCTTAACGCAAAGGACGGGCGCCTGACCCGGGCCAAGGCATTTGACACGTCTGGGCCTATGGGACCTTTTCTGGTAACCGACCTTGACCCGCACAACCTGAAGATAAGAAGTCGACTTAATGGCAAAGTCCAGCAGGACAGCAACACCGGGCTTACCGTTTTCGGAGTTGAGAGACTGCTTAGCTATATATCAGCGTTTTTAACGCTGCAGCCCGGTGACGTGGTCTGGACGGGAACGCCCCCGGGTGGCGCCTGTCCGGTGAAGGTCGGAGACATCATGGAAGTGGAGATTGAGGGCATAGGCACCTTAAGAAATAAGATAATTGCCCCATAAAGGGGATTAACCAAGGGCACGCCTTACCTGCCTTGTGAAACCGGCCAGCTCAGCCAGGGAACTATCCGCCTCCATGAGCTGAATTATCCGGCTGCCTATAATCACCCCGTCGGCTATGCCGGCTAATTGCCGTGCCTGTTCCGGACCGGAAATCCCGAAGCCGACGCAGAGCGGTTTCCGGGTAACCTTTCTGACCCGGGTTATAAATGCCTCCAGGTTATCGGGCAGCCTGTCTCTGGCGCCGGTCACGCCGGTCACCGAGACCAGGTATATAAATCCCTGAGACCGCTCAGCCACGAGCCTGATGCGCTCTTCATTGCTGGTGGGGGCGAGCAGATAGATGAGGTCCAGTTTGTGTTTCCGGGCCACTGCTTCCAGTTCCTGCCCTTCCTCTGGTGGCAGGTCGGGCACAATAAGGCCGCTCACGCCGGCTTGAGCACATCTATGACAGAAAGCATCAAGCCCGAAATGATATATAGGGTTGTAATAGGTCATAAACACCAGTGGTGCGGCTATCTCTCCGTGTAATTGTCCGGCTATGTCCAGGCACTGCTGTGGCGTGACACCGTTCTGGAGTGCCCGGTGGCTCGCTCTCTGGATGGTGGTGCCGTCGGCCAGCGGGTCGGAGAAGGGGATGCCCAGCTCGATGATGTCAGCGCCGTTACTGGCCAGGGCCATCGCTGCCTTTCCGGTGGCCTCAAGGTCAGGATAGCCGACCGTCAGGTAGGCGATAAGCGCTTTGTGCTCCGGTTTGAAGGCGGCAGCAATCTGGCTCATTTCTTCTCGTCCATGAATCTGGCAACTATTCCCAGGTCTTTATCGCCGCGGCCGGAAAGGTTGACCACGATGATTTCGTCAGCGGGCAACTCGGACGCCATTTTGGCGGCATGGTAGATGGCATGGGCGGACTCCAGGGCCGGGATGATGCCTTCCGTGGCGCACAGCAGCCCGAAACCTTCCACCGCCTGTTCGTCAGTAACCGCGACGTAGCGGGCACGGCCGATATCTTTATAGTAGCTGTGTTCCGGCCCCACGCCGGGATAGTCAAGCCCGGGGGCGATGCTGTGGGTCTCACTTATCTGACCGTCACCATCTTCCAGGAGGTATGACTTGGCGCCGTGCAGAACGCCAACCTCCCCCGCTGCCAGCGGTGCGGCGTGCTGCTTCGTTGCCAGGCCCCGTCCGGCGGCCTCGACGCCGATGAATTCCACTTCTTTATCATTGAAAAAAGGATGAAAGAGGCCGATGCTGTTGCTGCCCCCGCCAACACAGGCCACCAGGGAGTCGGGCAGGCGCTTATACTCTGCCAGCATCTGCTCTCTCGTTTCCCGCCCGATGACCGACTGGAAGTCGCGGACCATTACCGGGTACGGGTGAGGGCCGACCACCGAGCCGAGCAGGTAATATGTATCGCCGACATTGGTGACCCAGTCGCGAATGGCTTCATTGATGGCATCTTTGAGGGTGCGGCTGCCGGAGGCAACGCCGCGGACCTCGGCGCCCATCAGTTTCATGCGGTGGACATTGGGCGACTGCCGCTCGATGTCCTCCTCGCCCATGTAGACGATGGCATCGAGGCCGAGCAGGGCACAGGCGGCGGCCACGGCCACGCCGTGCTGTCCGGCGCCGGTCTCGGCAATCACCCGCTTTTTGCCCATGCGCCTGGCCAGCAGCGCCTGCCCCACCGCGTTATTTATCTTGTGCGCTCCGGTGTGTGCCAGGTCTTCCCTTTT
>DAOUDY010000070.1:0-7636 GCA_034430755.1 Dehalococcoidales bacterium | reverse complement strand
TCCGGGTCAGAGGAGCCGCTGCCGTCTAGCGTAACGTTAGCGGTGGTCTGCCCGGAGCTAAGCGTGTAGGTCTTGTCCGGACCGGCATCGGCCACCGGCGGCTTATTGGTCGTGGCGCTGGCCTCGTCGGAGTAACCGCTCTCATTACTGCTCTGGTCCACTGCTTTCACCACGTAGTAGTAGGTGACGCCGCTGGTGAGGCCGGTATCGGTGTAGGTGCTGGATGACAGGAGACTGTCGTTCACCCGGGTGTAAGGGTTGCCGGTGGTCTGGCTGCGGTAGACGTTGTAGCCGCCGAGGTCACCTTCCGAGCTATCATCCCAGTCCAGGTCTACCAGTTCATTACCGGCAGTGGCAACCAGGTTCGTTGGTGCCGCTGGAGGGGTGAAATCAGGATACTCATCAACGCCCATGTCAACTACCGGAGTGTGGTCCCCATCACCATCAGCAATCCTGTCCTCGCCCTCAAAGTCGGTGTCTATTCCCGAAGGCACATAGTTGTTATCGCCGGCGTCAATGCACGGGGAAGTGCCTTGCAGGTGAAAATCGCCGTTAGCCGGGTCTACTAAGTCGGGGTTGCCTTTAATATCAGACGAGTGGGGAGGGATGTCTAACGAACCACTGGCCTTATAGTACTCTTTAATCTTAACATTTATGAGATTATGGCTTATGGTTGTGGAATAAGCTGTTGATGTCACATAGTAATAGATACCATAATCTGTCTGGTTGTAAATGATGTTGTTGGCAATGACCAACGAACTCTGTGAGAGCCTGATGCCATTTTTGGTGTTGCAGATGGTGTTGTTGACCACCGTGGCTGTACAGAGATAAAAGGCTAAACCGTTACCAGTATATTTGGTAGAGGAGTCGAAATTGGCATTTTCGTAGATAATGTTGTTGACGATGGTTGGCGAAGAGCTCTCGGCATAGATACCTCCCCCAAGTACGGTAGGAGATTTATATTGATTGATTACGCAATTCTTAATGACCGGGGAAGACGATTGAATCCAGATGTTTCTATCCAGACCATTGGTAATGGTGAAACCTTCCAGCACTGACGTATCACCGTTTAAAAACGATACGGCATAACCGGTATCAGAGCCATCAATGATTGTGGCGGCGACTATGCTGGGGTCTTCGGGGTCGGTGCTCTGGAGGGTTATGTTGGCAGCGCTGAGAGTCAGGTCTACCTCGCTGTACGTACCGGGGGAAACAACGATGACATCACCGGGGCTGGCAGCACCTATAGCGTCTTTTATGGTTGAATAATCCGCCGGGCCGTCATCATCAACGGTAATGCTGGCTGCCAGTGCGGTTTGTCCCGGCACGGCCAGAGTGACCAGCCCCAGGGCAATGACCAGAAGCGCCGTTAACATTAATCTGCCATATTTCATTGAACTCACCACCCTTGTTGGTTCGATGTGTGACCGGAGAGGATATTTCGACCATTTATTTTTATTTATAGCTTCTATCCCGATTTCAGGGCACGTAACGGCGTTATGATTTCAAGCTATCATCCGTATATCATAATTATTTACCCAAATGGCGAAATTTGCTATAGATTATTGTTCCAAAGGCGTTACAATAATATTACAAAAGTATTATGTACTTAAGTACTAGACTGTGATAAATTCTGGCTTAGCTTAAATAATAACCACATGGTAGCGCAAAACTGGTATAAGCTGGTATAATAGACTTAAAATCCGATAATCGTTTGCCGGTACAGTCAGATATCATGAAGATTCTTCTGGTCTATCCGCAATATCCGGATACTTTCTGGAGCTTCCGGTACGCCCTGAAGTTCGTCTCCAAAAAGGCGTCCTTCCCGCCACTGGGCCTTTTAACGGTGGCGGCCATGCTCCCCGGCGACTGGGAGAAAAAACTGGTCGACATGAACGTGAGCCAGCTCACCGATGAAGACATCAGTTGGGCCGACTTTGTCTTCATCAGTGCCATGGTGGTGCAGCGTGATTCGGCAAAGGAAGTAATCAGTCGGTGCCAGCGCCTGGGAATCAGGACGGTGGCTGGCGGCCCTCTCTTCACCACAGGATACCGGGAATTCAGGGAAGTGGACCACCTGGTGCTCGGTGAAGCCGAGGTAACCCTGCCGCTGTTTCTCAAAGACGTGAAAGAAGGGAATCCACAGCCTATTTACCTGTCAAAAGCCCGGCCGGATATCTCCGAAACACCCGTTCCGCTCTGGTCGCTCATCAATCAGAAGCAGTACTCGTCCATGAGCCTCCAGTATTCCAGGGGGTGCCCGTTCAACTGTGAGTTCTGTGACATCATAGTACTGAATGGACATCGGCCGCGGACCAAAGGCGGGGAGCAGGTAGTTGCGGAGCTGGAGGCGCTGTATAATCACGGCTGGCGTTCCGGAGTGTTTGTCGTCGATGACAATTTCATCGGCAACAAGAGAAAGCTGAAGCAGGAGCTCCTTCCGGCAGTAATCGAATGGCAGAAAGATAAAAAGTATCCCTTTGCCCTTTCCACGGAGGCTTCAATCAATCTGGCGGATGATGAAACGCTGATGCGGATGATGGTGGAAGCCGGTTTCAACTGCGTTTTCGTCGGTATTGAGACGCCAAATGAGGAAAGCTTGTTAGAGTGCAATAAAATGCAGAACCGGAACCGTGACCTGGTGGCTTCGGTAAAAAAGATACAGAATTATGGCATGGAGGTGCAGGGGGGCTTTATCGTGGGCTTCGACAGCGACCCGCTTTCCATCTTCAAGAGCCAGATAAACTTCATTCAGAAGAGCGGCATCGTCACGGCGATGGTGGGCCTGCTCAATGCTCCGCCCGGTACCCGGCTGCACAAACGGCTCAAGAAGGAGAACCGCTTGGTCAGGGACTTCAGCGGTGACAATACGGACCTCTCCCTCAACTTCATTCCCAAGATGAATCATACCACCCTCGTCGATGGCTACAAACATATCCTGGACACGATTTACTCGCCAAAGCAGTACTATGAGCGGGTAAAGGCATTCCTGAGAGAGTACCGGCCGAATATCAGGAGAAGGAATAAACCACACTTCTATCAAATGATGGCGTTCCTGAAATCCGTCTGGATTCTGGGCTTCAGGGAAAAGGGGAGAAAATATTACTGGAGGCTTTTCCTGCTGACGTTAATGAAGTACCCGCGCAACTTGCCGATATCGATAAGCCTGAGTGTCTACGGGTATCACTTCCGCAAGGTTGTCGATAAATATATTCAGCGCTCCGATAGAGAATTCGCTGGCTAACAGGGTTATCAAGAAGGCGGAGAACCGGCGGATGGCCTGAGGCTGCTGGAGCCGGAAAAGGGACATATTGACGTCGGCAGCTTTCAGCGCGTCTTTCCGGACCACTTCAGCCACCCCAATCCCCCTTTTTACAAAGATTGACGGCAGTCGGTGAGAAGCGGTATCGTGTTATAATTTAACCGTGCGGGCAGAGGTTTGCCTATGGATGAAAAGAGCCTGGAAATACTGGAGTTTCCACAGATAATATCGGTCCTGGCGGGCTACGCCTCTTTTTCGGCCAGCCGCGAGCTGGCCTTCGAGCTAAAGCCGCTCGCTGATTACGAACAGATTGCTCTGCGGCTCGGGCAGTCCGCGGAGGCACGTCATCTTCTTGCCCTGGAACCGGGCTTTTCCATCGGCGGTGTGACGGATATACGTGAAGTCGTGCGGATAGCGTCGCTGGAAGGCATCCTCGAGCCGATGAGCCTGGTCGAAATCCAGCAGGCGCTCGCCGCCATGCGTCAGACGCGCAGCCACCTGCGCACCATGTCAGAAGAGCTGCCCCGGCTGTGGGATATAGCCAAAGACATCACGGAACTGCGTCAGATGGAGAAAGAAATCGCCCGCTGTATTTCCCCCAACGGCGACGTGCTCGACCGGGCATCTCCAGACCTGGCCGCCATCAGGAATCAGCTCAGGGAAGCCCGTGAGCATTTATGGACTCGCCTGGAAGCGATTATCAGGTCGCCGCGGGGGAGAAAAATAATTCAGGAGCCGATAATCACCGAGCGTGAGGGCCGGTACGTTATTCCGGTCAAAATAGAACTCAGGAGAGAGATAAGAGGCATCACCCACGACGTATCCAACACCGGGGCTACGGTGTTCGTTGAACCCTGGTCAACCATGGAGTTGGGTAATACCGTCCGCGAGCTGGTGAATGAGGAAAAGCGCGAGGTGGAAAGAATACTGCGCAAGCTCAGCGCGGAGGTGGGCAGATACGGGGCGGAGCTTTCCACAAGCATCGAGAAGATGGCGGAGCTGGACCTGGCTCTGGCCAAGGCAAGGTACGCCCGTGCTGTGAAAGCATGCGAACCGGTTCTTACCGATGTCAGTGGGTCAGCAAATGAAGGCATGGAAACGGCCGTGGTCAAGCTGGTCGAGGCCAGGCACCCGCTGCTCGGGGAGAAAGCGGTGCCGCTTTCCGTGGAAATCGGCCGCGATTTCTCCATACTTGTTATCACCGGCCCCAATACCGGTGGCAAAACGGTGGCCCTCAAGACCATCGGGCTGCTCAGCCTGATGGCGCAGGCCGGCATACCTGTTCCCGCTTCGCCGGAAACGTGCCTGCCCGTATTGGACAGCGTCTTTGCCGATGTTGGCGATGAGCAGAGCATCGAGCAGACACTTTCCAGTTTCAGTTGGCACGTGGGCAATATCGTCCGCATCATACGGAACGCCACCCCGCACAGCCTGGTGCTCCTTGACGAGCTGGGAACGAGCACCGACCCGGCGGAAGGCTCCGCCCTGGCCCGCTCCGTGCTGCTCTACTTTCTGCATAAGGAAATCCTGACCGTGGCCACCACCCATTACGGCGACCTGAAGGCATTTGCCCACACCACCTCCGGGATAGAGAACGCTTCCTTTGACTTTGACCCGGCGACATTCGCGCCGACCTATCACCTGACGGTGGGTATCCCGGGCGGCAGCAATGCGCTGGCCACCGCCACGCGACTCGGAGTACCGCCAGAGATAATCGACGAGGCCAGGGGTATGATTTCCAGGGGAGCTCTGGAACTGGAATCGCTGCTGGGCGGTCTGATGGCGGAAAAGAAAAAGATGGAGGAAGTCCGTGCCGTTCTGGAAAGAGAAAGAAGCCAGGTGGAACAGCAGAACGCGGAGGTTAAAAACCGGCTGGAGCGTTTGAGGGAAGAAGAGCGGGCAGTCAGGCAGGAGGCCAGAGACGGGGTGGTCAGGGAAGCTGCCGAACTGCACCGGCAGGTTCGGCAGGCAAGCTCCGAACTGCGTAAAGAAATGACCAGGGAGAGGCTGGAGCAGGCCAAGAAAGCGCTGGCCGGGGTGCAGGAGCAGCTGGGCAGCGAGGCCTGGACTCCGAAAACGGGTGAGCCTGAGGCGGAGCAGCACATTTCCACCGGTGACATCGTTTACTTAAGAGACATAGGATTGCAGGCCACGGTGCTGTCCGTTTCCGAAGATACGCAGGAGGTCGAGGTCCAGGCGGGACAGCTCAAGCTGAAAACAGGGCTGGAGAACGTCGAGAAGATAACCGAACATAAGCCGTCGCGAGCACGTGGCACCGTGATGCATACGGCAACCAAGGTGATATCGACCGAGCTTGACCTGCGTGGCAAACGGGCCGATGAGGTGGAGGTGGCGCTTGATATCTACCTTAATGATGCCGCGCTGGCCAACCTGAGCGAAGTCCGGGTCATTCATGGGGTCGGCACCGGCACGGTGCGCCAGATTGTACGGGATTTTCTGGCCGCCCACCCGCTGGTCAAGTCCTTCCGCACCGGCAAACATGATGAGGGCGGCGACGGCGCTACCTTGGTCAGTCTTTAATTCCAAAATCTCAATATATAGCACGAGGGGATTGCCCGAATTGGCCTTAATAGCGAACACATACTATCTGCGTCGCGCCAGAATGCTCGAGTTCCTGGACGAGCTGGAAAAGACAGATGATGCCGGGGCGGTTACGGCATGTCTGCCACCCGGACTGTCCCCGTATAAAATCCATGACCTGCTGCCAGATGCCGCCGGTGAAGCTGCCCTTCCAGAAGAGCTGGCCGGGCTGATGGCTCGCTCCCGGACCGGGGCGGTGCTGTTCTGGGGCGGTGCGCAGAAGTATCTGGTTTTCCCACCTTTCCCGCTGCCAGAGCAAGCTATATCTATCGGATTTGCCACCGGGCCACTGGCAAAACTGCTCCGGGTTGATTACACGGTCGGCCTGGTTCTGGTGCACCTCGGCGCCTATGCGGTGGGACTGTGTCACGGTGAGCAGCTCGTGACCAGCAAGGTGGGGACGGGGCTGGTGCACGGGCGGCATAAAAAGGGCGGCTCCTCGCAGCAGCGATTCCAGAGGCGGAGGGAAAATCAGGCCGACGAATTCCTGGACCGGGTATGCCTTCACGCGCGGGAGCAGTTTGAACCTCAGGCCAGGCTTATTGACTATATGGTCTACGGCGGGCCACGTCAGACGGTAATGCAACTGCAGAAGTGCTGCCCCTTTCTTAAATCCTTTGCCGACCGTATTTTATCTCCCCTCGATGTGCCGGACCCCCGCCGGGAAGTACTGGTAAAAGCCGTTGGTCGTATCTGGTCTTCCCGTGTCACGGAATGGCGGGCAGAGGGCTAAATCCGACATTCAATTATTCAATCATTGTATTCTATTGTTCCATAATACTTCCAAGCTTCTTAATTCCTGTGCTTCTTAATTCCTGTTTGTTTTTAAAACCCAAAAAATTTTTGTAAAATTCTTCAAAACCTCTTGACAGAAGGGGACATCGGCATTAAAATATATCAAGATATATCGTGATAATACTAGATATATCATGTTGAGACGGAGGAAAGTATGTTTTTCAGGCATCGAATTCTAAAAGGAGAACGTGAAAGCCACTTCCAGAAAGGTGACCTGAAATACGTCATTCTGGACCTGCTCAAGGACAAGCCGCGTTACGGATATGAAATTATCCGGGAGATGGAAGAGCGCTCTTTTGGCTTCTATACTCCCAGCCCCGGGGCCGTTTACCCGACGCTGCAGATGCTTGAAGAATTGGGGCACGCCAGCGCCGCCGAGCAGGATGGGAAGAAAATATATACCATAACCGATGAGGGCCGCCGGTTCCTGTCGGAGAGAAAGGATTTTGCCGAGGAAGTTAAAAGCCAGATGAGGGACCGCTGGAATCCGGAAAGCATCGGTGATATGGGCCAGGTCCGTCAGAAGTGGGCACGGCTGGGAAAGATGATGGGGCGGTTTCACCATACCGACCCCGAAAAAATGAAGCGCGTCCGTGACGTTATCTCCCGTGCTTACAAAGAAATCGAGGCCATAATGGAAGAAGAGGAGTGAGGGGGAGCGGTGTCCAGGCGACCGGATATTAAAATTGAATTTGACCAGGAAACAAGCAGCTATTTCATCATCTGGGAGCCGCTGGTCATCGGACTGGGCAGGACGAAAGAGGAGGCGCTGGAGGACTTGAGGGAGGCGGCTCATCAAGGTGTGGACGCGTGGATAGACCTTAAGCTCAAAGAAATAGAAAAAGGAATGGAGGCATAAAATGGGCTACTTTTCCATACTGGCGGCGATACCGGGATTTTTTCTCAGCTCCTTTTTCTTCATGCTTCTCTGGGGGGTTATCGCCCCGAAAATCGGACTGGTCAGCATCAACTACCCGC
>DAOUDY010000069.1:0-32996 GCA_034430755.1 Dehalococcoidales bacterium | reverse complement strand
CGTGCAGCGTGTGCAGCGTATCGGCATAGAAATAGGGGCTCGGTATCCAGGCAGCGCAGCCTATGCCCGAGACAAACAGCATTTCATCCATATTGAGCTTGAGCTCGTCAATGGCCCGCAAGATGAGCCCCTGAAGAATGGCCTCGCCGCAGCCGGGGCAGTAGGTGGTTATCCCGATTCCGGGACGCAGATATTTTTCAAGTTCCCTGACCACTACACGAGCCTCCTCAACTGCTCCATAATCGTGTTCGGGTGTATAATCTCGCCATTGACCTGGCCATAAGAGAGCACGTCACAGGCGGCGTATTTCCTGACCTCACCGGCCACCTGGCCCATATTCATCTCCGGAATAAAGATTTTACTCACCCTAGCGCTGATTTCTTTAATTAACTCATCAGCAAAGGGCCAGAGCGTTTTCAAGCGCGGCACGCCGACTTTTTTGCCCTCCCCCCGCAACTGCTCCACGGCGAACAGGGCGCTTCTGGCGGTGAAGCCGTAACAGACCACGGCCACCTGAGCATCGTCCAGATAGTAATCATCATGCTGGATAATCTCCTGGCTGCGGTTCAGGATTTTTTTATGCAGCCTGGTCACCAGTCTCTGGTGGATATCGGGGTGGGTTATTTTTCTGACTCCCCACTCGTCATGGGTAGAGCCGGTAATCAATAATTTTTCACCGTCACCGAAGGCGGGCATAGGCGGTACGCCGTCCTCCTCCTCCGTGCCGAACGGGGGCGCGCCCGGCTTTTTCTCTCGGTTATACAGCTCCACTTCCGCACCGACCTCTATCTTTTCGTGCAGATGGGCGGTCGCCTCTTCCGCCATGACGAAAACAGGCACCCGGAAGCGCTCGGCAAGATTAAAGGCGTCGATGGTCTGGTCGTACAGTTCCTGCACCGACCACGGGGAAAGCGCGATGGGCAGATAGTCGCCGTGCGAGCCCCACTTGGCCTGCATGATATCCCCGCTGCCCACCCGGGTCGCCTGCCCGGTGCTGGGGCCGGAGCGCTGCGCATCGACGATGACCAGCGGCGTTTCGGTAAAGACGGCGTAGCCAATGGCCTCCTGCATGAGGCTGAAGCCGGGGCCAGAGGTAATGGTCATCGCCTTTGCCCCCACCCAGGATGCCCCGATGCAGGAACAGATGGAGGCGATTTCATCCTCCATCTGCAGGAATGCTGCCCCTACCTCGCCAAACCGGACGGAGAGTCTCTCCAGCGTCTCAGTGGCCGGGGTAATCGGATAGCCAGCACAGTAGCCGCATCGCGCCGCAATGGCGCCTTCGGCCACTGCCTCATCGCCGGAAAAGTAGTAGCTTCCGGGAGGAAGCACGCTTTTTACTATATTTCTGCCCAAATAGCCAGCTCCGTTATCAATTGAAATGGAACACCAGCCATCATTTTACACCAGAACCATATGATTTGACTAATCCTGTTTTAAGACAGAGGCAACATCTTCCTGGTTGTTTACTTCCCAGAACATGCCGTCTTTTACATAGTATGCCCACGGCACGAACCCGCTGCAGATATAAGCGTTTATCTTTTTCCCGCTGCATTCTGTCCCTATATCGAATCAGATTCAACTTTGATTTGACACGTCTCCTGGCGTGGTCTAAATTATGGTCTAGCGTTATCGGGACAGGAGATTAGCATATGCGCATCGTTTTAACCGGTCAGGCTGCCTTTGGCGAAAAAACGCTGGAAGCACTGGTCGAGATGGGGGAGGAGGTGGTTGGGGTTTACACCACCCCCGATACCCCCGGCAGAGAAAGCACGCTAAAAACACGGGCACTTCAGCTCGGCCTTCCTGTCTTCCAGCCGGAAAGAATGCGCGCCCCGGAAGTCTATGACAGTTATGTTAAGTTGAAACCCGACCTGAACGTTATGGCTTTCGTTACCGATATTGTGCCTGATTCCACCCTGAATTACCCCAAACTCGGCACCATACAGTACCATCCGTCGCTTCTGCCCAGACACAGAGGCGGCAGCGCCGTCAACTGGGCGGTTATCAACGGCGAGACCAGGACCGGCCTGACCATCTTCTGGCCGGATAAAGGGCTCGATACCGGCCCTATCCTGCTGCAGAAAGAGGTTGACATCGCCCCCGATGATACGGTGGGGTCACTCTATTTTAAGAAGCTCTTCCCCCTGGGCATAGAGGCGATAAAAGAGAGCCTTGAGCTCATCAGACAGGGCAAGGCGCCCCGCATCCCTCAGGATGAAGCGCAGGCCACCTATGAAGGGCTGTGCACGCAGGCGGTTATCAACTGGAAAGAGCCGGCGCCCAAGATTTATAACCTCATCCGCGGCACCAATCCCCAGCCGGGAGCTGCGACCAGTTACGGCGACATAGAATTCAAAGTATTCGATTCCGAGCGGCGCACCGGTGAGGTGAAGGGAGCACCGGGAGAGGTAATCGAGGTGGCAGAATCAGGGTTTCTGGTGGCGGCCCCGGGCGGCGCCATACTCATCAAGCGGGTACAGCCAGAGGGCTCGCCAAAGATAGCCGCTGCCGACTTCACTGCTCAATCGGGCCTCAAGCCGGGTGATTATCTGGGTGAATAGTCCTTGCCAATGCCATATCCCGGGGGTATAATGACACGGAAATGATAAAAGGATATCTGCTGATAAAACTTGTCCCCGGCCTTGAGGCCGACGCCCTCTCCCAGATTCGTGCCATACCCGGTGTATCCGAGGTCAACCTCGTTTTCGGACAGTGGGATGCCATTGCCACCACTGAGGCCAAGAGCCTTTTCGAGCTTTCCCGCGTAATCATCCGCGAAATTCGCGGCATTCAGGGCGTCCAGGACACGGAGACCCTGGTACAGGGTGAGTTATAGTTAATAGACCTGGTTGGATAACTGGTTTCTCAGCGCAGGACCTGATTGGCGGAAAATACCAGTTCGTGTTATATGCGTGATAGCGCTGCCGCATATTGAAGAAACCCTGCCGGAATGACGTGAGCTCACCAGAGTTTATAATGGAGTTGAGAGGGGAAATGACCAATCGGGAACGCTTCAAAGCCATCTGCCGCGGGGAGAGACCGGGCGATTTTATAGTTATGGACTGGCTTCACCGCTGCTGGTCAGACACGATTGACGAATGGATAAAGCAGGGTGCTCCGGAATCAATCAGAACGCAGGAAGGGATGAACGAGTACTTCGGGTTTGAGCACCTTCACGGCCTGCAGGAGATAATCTCGGAACACAACCGCTCCGATTTAAAGGTTATAGCTTCCGCACAGAGCCTGGGCGCCTACCATGTGACCCCGCCCGTCATGCCCGTGTTTGAAATCAAGGTGCTCCGCGAAGACGAGCGCCACCGCGTGGAAACGACCTACGGCGGCTCGGTGGTGGAGGTCTCCAAAGAACACCCCTGGCGCATGCCCAAGTACCTAGACCGTCCGGTCAAGGACCGGGCCACCTGGAACGAATACAAAAAGCGCCTTGACCCGCATACGCCAGAGCGCTGGCCCTCCCCCTGGAACGAATATGTGGAGATGAGAAACCGGGAAGACGTCCCCACCATGCTCCTGATGGAAGGTTTCTTCGGGGTGCTGCGCGAGTGGACCGGCTTGGAGCAGCTACTTTATATGTTCTATGACGACCCCGCCCTCGTTGAGGATATGATGGACCAGGTGCTCTACCTGGATATGGAGATGGCCAAGGGCGCCTTTAAGGACTTGAGAATCGATACTGTCCGCTTCTGGGAGGACATGGCCTACAAGAGCGGCACGCTCATATCTCCCGACATGATACGGAAATACATGCTGCCCCGCTATAAGCAAATCACCGATTTCCTGCACAGCCAGGGCATCGATATCATCCACGCTGATAGCGACGGCAATGTCGACGAGCTGATACCCCTCTGGCTGGAGGTCGGCGTCAATTTCCCGTGGCCCCTCGAGGTGGCATCCGGGATGGACGGCATTGCCCTGAGAAAAAAGTACGGCAAGGCTCTTGTCATCAGCGGCAACATTGACAAGCGGGTGTTTCTCAAAGGCAAGGACGCCATCCGGGAAGAGGTCATGTCCAAAGTCCCGTACCTTATCAAGACCGGCGGCTACTTCCCCTGCCTTGACCACGTTGTCCCACCGGACGTCACCCTGGAAGGTTTCCGCTATTACATCAACCTGCTGAGAGAGATGGCCGGTAAGGATAAACTGCCGGAATAAGCAACGATATTGAACCGGGAAGGAGGCTAAGGCATCGATGTCAATACTGATAACCGGTGGGATGGGCTTCATCGGCGTTGGACTGGCACATGAGCTTGTCGCTAAAGGGGAGGATGTCGTCCTGTTCGATATCGTATCCAGGCCGGAACGCGTGGCTGATATAAAGGACAATGTCAAAATCGTTCCGGGCGACCTTAAGGTCTGGCCCGAAATAATGAATGTGGTCAAAGACAATAAAGTGGAGGCAATCTTTCACCTCGGTGCCATGCTGAGTGTACCCTCCGAGGGGAATCCGTGGGGCTCGTTCCAGACCAACGTTGCCGGCACCATGTACGTGCTGGAGGCGGCCCGGCTTTTCGGGGTAAACCGCGTTATCTTTCCCAGCAGCGTCGCCTCCTACGGGCTGGACACCGGAGAGGTCGTCACCGATGTCACCCTGCAGCGGCCGATTACCATGTACGGTGCCAGCAAGGTCTACGGCGAGCTTCTGGGCCGATTTTATCGTCGCAAGTTCGACCTTGACTTCCGCTGCCTGCGCTACGGCGGGGTCATCGGCCCGGGGGTAAAGACGCCGGGAATCGCCCAGTACAACGCCTGGATGATTGAAAACGCGGCACTGGGCAGACCATTCGAGTGCTTTGTCACCGAGGACACATCCGTACCCATCACCTATTTCAAAGACGCCATCCATGCCACATTGATGCTGTACGAGGCGCCCAGGAAAAATATCAAGACGGTCTGCTACAACATAAATGAATTTTCGCCGTCGCCCACGGCCAAGGAGCTGGAAACAACCATCAGGAAATTCATCCCCGACCTCAAGGTAACCTACAAGCCCGACCCGGTGGTCATGGCGTTTTACCAGAACCAGAGCATGAAGTCGATTGACGATAGCCGGGCGCGTGAGGAATGGGGCTGGCAGCCCAGATTCGGCAACCTGAAAGACATGGTGGCCGACTTCATCAACGAGGTGCGCACCAGGCCCGAGCTTTACGGATTAGCCTGAAACCAACTAACGCAGCCCCTTCTCCGATTGCTTGACAATCATATTGAGCATCATCTTGGGCAGCCAGCCCGTAACTGCCTGCTGCGCCATGGAGAGCCTATCATAGGTCGTCCTGGTCTCTTTGATTTTGTCACCGGCAAACTCATAGGCGCATATGGCCAGGACGGCCGCTTTCTTCCCTTGCATGGTGCCAGATATTTCATGCTCAAAAAAGGCCTTGTTCCCCTGGGCAATGATGCCATTACCACATTCCTTGACTTTGATATCCTTCATCTGGTCATACATCCACGCCGTGTGACGTCGTATCTCAGCCTTGCCCTTGGCAGTACCGAAGGGTGTCACCCATACCCCATCTTCGGCAAAGAAGTCGAGCGTCTTCTCCACGTCACCGTCTTCCATCGTTTTGGCGAACTTGCGCATGATAGAAGGGAGCTTTTCCTCAGCCATTGCGGTCACCTCCTTAAGGCGGTATCTCAACAAGTGTCATTAATTATAGCTCTAATCTAGCCGTTGTCAATACCTATACTCTAATTATTCCAAATGTGAATACAACTATTAGTCACTATATTGACAACCAATTATTTCCAGCTATAATTTAAACTATCTTTGACAGAGGTGAAGACAGCTATGAAAAAGATAGTGCTTTTTATTGTAGCTGCTGTATTAGCTGGTGGTGGGCTTGGTTATTTAATTAGTTATTTAGACTACACACCCGTGCTTGAAAACTATGTAGCACAAATAAATAGTCAGAATAATGAGATATCTCAATTGGTACAAATTAACTGCAATCTCGAACAGGCAGTAAACCAAAAGGAATTATTAATTCAGAATCAAGAATCACAAATAAGCGGACTAAAGACAGAATCTGCGAACCTAAGAACTCAAATAGACACTCTGGAAGAGCAAAATGTAAGCCTAGAGTATAATTTGGAAGAAGCTAGAGAAGAAATAGACGACTATCAACAACAATTAAGTGAGAAGTCGAAGAATATTATCAGTCTAGGTAATCGACTTAATGAAGTACTGAGCATAGACGTACCTCAATACTACGAATGGAACTTCAATGGTCGTAGAGAGCTTAATGTAGCTATTACTTTATCAAGCTACGTGAATTACTCTGAGAAACCAAGACCGATAGATATTGCAGGATTTGTTGATATGGCAACAGAGTCGGAATCTGACCCATGCATTGAATTCTTGGTCAATGAATTTCGTGAAATTGCTGACACAAAGCGATATACCGACCGACAACTTGCTAATTTTGTGGCATCATTCGTGCAAAGTCTACCTTATACAGTCGATTACGACACAAAAAGCCGTGATGAATATCCCAGATACCCTGTCGAAACGCTGTTTGACCGCGGTGGTGACTGCGAGGATACATCAATACTTGTCGCTACCTTATTAGATAGCTTGGGGATAAACGTGATTTTACTACACTTGGAAGGCGAGCAGCATATAGCCGTTGGAGTAGATGTGCCTAACACTTACGGAACTTATTACGAATACCTCGGCACAAAATATTGGTTTCTTGAAACTACGGCTGAAGGCTTCGGTATAGGAGATTATCCAAAGGAATTGAAAGACGATAGGGCATATATATACCCGGTCTGGTGAATTAATACGCTTAAACTCAACTTTTACTTAACAATCATATAGCATCATACTCCTACCATGTCCCCATGGCGCAGCCGTCTTTACGCGGGTCAGAGCCGGCAATGAGCGCCCCACTCTCAGGATGAACCATGATTATTTGCCCTCCACCAAACTGCTGGGAGTAAGTGTCATTCAGGCGGGCGATACGATGTCCCTTCTCCGCCAGCACCTGAAGGACTTTTTCTGGAATTCCAGGTTCAAAGACACATTCGTTGCTTCCCTGGATATGCCGGGCTCTTGGCGCGTCCACCGCGGTCTGCACGTCCATGCCAAAATCAACCACATTGAGCAGCACCTGTAACTGCCCCTGCGGCTGCATAAAGCCGCCCATCACACCAAAAGTCAGGAACAGCCTGCCGTCACGGAAAACCATGGCCGGGATGATGGTGTGGTACGGTCGCTTGTGCGGGGCGATGCAGTTGGGGTGGTCGTTTTCCAGGGAAAACAGGGCGCCGCGGTTCTGCAGGCAGATGCCCGTTCCCTCAACGACGATTCCGGAGCCGAAGCCCTGATACAGGCTGTTTATCAGCGAGATACTGTTGCCATCTCTGTCCGTCGCCGCCAGATACACGGTATCTCCCTCCCTGTCCGGAAGGCCGGCCATTACCTTCTGCCCCGCCCTGTTTTTATCAATTAAGTTTCTTCTGCTCTCCGCATATTTTTTACTGAGCAGCTGTTCTAAAGGGATGCCCACAAAATCGGGGTCGGCGACGTATCTATCCGCATCGGCGAAAGCCAGCTTCAGCGCCTCGAGCAGCAGGTGCAGATATTCCGGCGAGTTGTGCCCCATTGATTTTAAATCATAACCTTCCAGCATATTCAGGGCGAGCAGCGTGACCAGGCCCTGGCCGTTCGGCGGGCACTGGAACACTTCGTATCCGCGGTAGTTGGCGCTGATGGGCGTTACCCAGTCTGAGGTATGGTCGTTCAGGTCTTTCATGGTAATGAGGCCGCCATGCTTCTGCGAGCAGGCCACGATTGCCCCGGCGATTTCACCCCGATAGAAGACGTCTCTGCCCTCACGCGCAATCTTTTTCAGGGTATTCGCCAGGTCGGTCTGCACGAATACCTCGCCGGGTTGGGGAGCCTGCCCACGGGGCAAATAGGTCCGGGCAGCGGCCGCGTCCGCTTCCAGCTTGGGCTGGCTTTCCTGCCAGCGGAGTGAGGTTATCTCGGTAACCGGATATCCCTTTTCGGCGAGGGCGATGGCCGGGGCCAGCACCTGCTCGAGCTTCATCGTGCCGCATGATTCAAGCAAGGTGCACCAGCCGTCCAGCGTCCCCGGGATGGTAACGGTATAAATTCCTGTTTCCGGCATCTTTCCAAAGCCCAGGCTTCTCATTTTCTCCAGGCTGGCGGCATACGGGGCGCGCCCGCTGGCGTTCAGGGCCTTCAATTCCCTGCTCCCGTGCCGGTATACCAGAGCAAAGAGGTCGCCGCCCAATCCGGTCATCATCGGCTCCACCACGTTCAGGGCGGCGGCGGCGGCGATGGCGGCATCAACGGCATTGCCCCCCTGCTGGAGCATGCTCACTCCGGCCTGCGTCGCCAGATATTGACTTGATGCCACCATGCCGCCCGTGCTCATTACCGCGGTACGCCGGGACGGAAAGACATATTTCATGTGTTCACCTCTTTTTTACTCTTTCGCGTTAAATGGAAACATTACTATAATAACACCGGTACTAATCCCCTTCCAAAAGCCAATATTTTCAATGTCTATGGAAAACAGATGGCGATTGGGCTAGAATATGGAACAGCTATTACTGAATAACTGGAAAGGAGCTCATATGCCGGAGTTATCAGAAAAGGAAATGCTGGAGAAATTACGCGGCTTCAGTACGCCGTCAATCACCAACATCGTGGCCACGTATCCGAAAAACCCGCTTTGCCTGGGGCTATACGAGCCCTGGCGACAGAACTGGTACACCGACCAGTCAGTCCGCTGTCCTTTTCCCGAACTGCAAGCCCGGATTGGCTATGCCGTAACCGTGGTCTTCGCCCTGCCCAACCCCGCTTACCAGCGCTGGTCGATAATTGACCTTTATGAAACGTTAGCCAGAGAAAGAAAACCGGCAATCCTGGTCATCAAGCAGGACTTCCCACCTGAAATCAAACACAGGGTAGGGCTGGCGGGAGGTCAATTGACCTCTGCCCTCAAAGCCTGTGGAGTTGTCGGGGTGGTCACCGATGGCCCGACCAGGGATATCGATGAGATACGGCCTTTGGAAATACAGTACCTTACCACCGGCATAACGCCGGGACATGGTGAAATGGCGATAAGCGCCATCAATGTGCCGGTATCGGTCGCGGCAATGGATGTCGCCCCCGGTGATATCGTACACATGGATGAGAATGGCGCCGTTAAATTCCCGGCAGATAGACTGGCTGACATCTGCCGGAACATCGACACCTTTACCGCCAAAGAGCAGGAGCGCGCAGACAAGGTGCTGGCGGCAAAAACATTCGCCCAGATAAAAGCGGCCTGGCAGCGGGAAGACCTGCCGGGTTAAACCAGTTTGGCTTCCTGTAGTATCTCCGCCATCCACCGGGACGCTTTGCCCACGACGTCCGGGCAGTAAATCTCATGTGCCCCGGCATTGTGGAATTTCTCGTATTCATCCTTGTCGGCCAGATAATAGGGCCGGCCCATTATTTTTGTCTGGATGTTGCGGCAGATGATGGAGCCGTACTCATCGATGAATTTTTTGCGAAGTTCTCCCGCCAGCTTTTGGGTGGTGAAGCGGACACCTTCGGGGTCGGCGAAATTATCCCTCTCCCGGCCTACCAGAAGCCCCAGAACCATGAGGGCTCCAACGTAAGCGCCGCAGCTGCCTTCGCAGGAAAGTGCCGAACCACCGGCCAGACCCGTGGACGCCTTGAAAATGACATCGTTTCTGATGTCAAAAACGTCCTGGAGCGCCGCAATAGCGCACTGGCTGCAGCCGTGGTAGGTCTTTTCATAGTAGTGACCACGCTCATAGGCTTTATCAGCCGCTTTCTCCGCCATAATTTAGACCTCCATTTTGTATATTTAGACTCAAGCAGATAGCCAGCCCCATTGTAGCAATTGCCATCATTAACTTCAAGATAGCAACTATTGCCTTTGCTGAGCAAAAAGGAGCCGTGAAATCAGCGTGGCAATTAGGTCCGCAAGGCTTTATTTAGTTCGGAAAATTTCCTTTTTGATTCTGGAACCATCGAGGGATCAAAGGGGCCGGGGTCATAGGCGGCACGGCTGGCCACCTGTGTTATCCAGTCTATCGCCTCCCTGGCATCGGGTGCTTGAGAGCAAATCGCAGCGGCATATTCGTAAGGCGGCTGGTGTGGCTGCCGCGCGGGGAAGCCTTTCCTCGCCAGAAGCGCCACCATCTTATTATAGAGCTGCAGCGCCAGCCGCCTTGCCTCTCCCTCGAGCATACTGTACTCCCGCACCGCCGGCTCTGCCTTTCCCCTCCAGCGCCGGTTGAAAAAGAAAGCGAAAACAACGGCAACTATTAAGCCAGCTGGTATGACGACCCATATCCAGGCAGGCATTGAGAACCTGCCAATCGATACTCTGCCGGCAAGCGGGCTCACCATACCCGCCAGGGAAATGCCGGTATAGTCTTCAAAGCCGAAATGCAGCCAGTTGCCTCCGGAGGCAAATCCCAGTTTCGCGTCCGGCCGCGGCGTTGGGTCAAAAGCCACCCAGCCGTGCTTTTGAAAGTGGATTTCCACCCAGGCATGGGCATCGCCGGCCCGCACGATATGGGCCCCGGTGAGCGTGTCAATATAGCCGGGCAGGTATCCCGCGGCAACCCGGGCTGGCAGACCAGCCTGGCGTGCCATGACCGCCATGGCGGTGGCAAAATGGGCGCAGTAGCCCGCCTGCTGCTCAAAGAGAAAATAGTCCACGGCATCGCGGTCGGGTGGCAACGGTGCCGCCGTTAAATCATAGGGGTAATTGGTCATCAAAAAATGCTCCAGCCTCGCCGCCTTATCGTAGTCCGTCGGTGCGCCCCTTACGATGGACTCAGCGAGAGCTGCGGTCCGTTCGCTGATGAACGGCAATTCTAGATTGAAGGTATCTTCGGCAACCACCCGGTCCACGCGCAGCATATCCGGTTTCAGATACGGCACCACGGAGAGCGCCCGGTACAGTGAACCGCTCTCCAGAAGGACCGGCCCGACCACCGGCAGGTAAATCCTCCCCGGCCGGTAGCCGGTGAAGACCGCATTGGGCTGGTCGGTGAGCAGATAATATGCCTGCCAGTAGACTCTCTGCCCTTCTATACCCGAACCCGAGTCCGGAAGGACGTATTCACGCCGGTCCCGGTCGATGAGCCTGAGCTGATAGGCCGTATTCAGCCAGCCGCGACCATCATAGACATCCAGAATCAGGCCGCGCCAGTAGCTGGAAACCCGGCTCCGCACGTGCATCACCGGTTCATCGGCCGCCGAGCCGGTGTACCCTAGAGCAGCGTGGTCACCGCCAGCTCCCCTGCCTTGAGAGGGGAAAATCCCCAGCGCAGCCGAGGCGCTGGGCTTGCTGGGGAGCATGGAGAAGCCGCGCAGACTCAGGTCAAGCCGGCTGGGCAGCCAGCTCGCCTGCGTTACCTGACCGCTGGCCAGCCGGGGCATAAAGAGAAAAAGGAGCGTGGAAACGAGCAGCGCGCCCGCAGCGAAGCTGAGCCAGAACCTGCCCGCGCCGAGCCAGCTGAACTCACCGACCAGTACGGCTTTACCGGCCTCGCCTTCTATTCGACCGAGGGCCACCGCGACCAGCGCCAGAATGGTAAACGAGAGCAGAAAGGCGAGAAACCACAGGTTAAGCGCAAACTCGCTTATCAGCACCAGCAGCAGGCCACCGAGAATCAAACTGGCGACCACATTTCTCCGCCACATCAGCTCGAAGCTGCCTATCACCAGACCATAGACAAGATAGCGCGAAAGCAACATCCGGTCGCTCAGCCCGGTGAGCAGTATGTCCCCGCCGAGAAAGGCGGTAAGCGCCATGAAAAAGAGCAAAATCAGGCTGCGCAGCACGATGCGGCTGAGGCGCATCGAGACATCGCGCCGCCGCCAGCTGTAATAATGGCCGGCCGCCAATCCTAAAATCCCGATAGCCAGGACGGTGATATCGCTGATTGCCCAGGCCACCGCGGCAATGGCACTGCTTACCGCCAGAAAGGCAAGAATACGGTAACTCGCTGCATATCTGGTCGCTTCCATATCTCAAGTAACCTTAGAAATAGATTTACCCTTGAATAATGGGGAATCGTTCAGCTTTTTCAAGGCTGCTTCCAGGTTGCCCGGTGAGCAAGTGATGATTTCCAGGTTACTGGACTGTAACCCGTCGCTGAATTCCCGGGCTTTTTCATCGGGGGCAAAACCTTCCAGCAGCACCACTATTGTTCCCATCACCCGGCTGGCCAGCCGGGACAATGCCGGGATTAATTCCGTCTCCGCCGCCGATACAATCGCCACTGCCGGCTGGTTTCTGTCGGCAAGGTCTATCTCTTCCGCCAGACTGCCCTTCCCGATGGCCTCAAGACGTGCCAGATATTCCATTGCCTCAGGCCAGTCGGCGCGCCGCAGGGCCTCTTCCCCGGCCAGGATATCTATGCTGCGTGCGGAATCAGCGCAAAGTCTGGCCAGGCTGGCCGCGATTTTAATGCTGTATTCTAAAGTGGTCTCCCTCCCCTCCCCAGAATCATGCCTGCTGTCAAAGGCCACGGTCACCGAACCCTGCTTTGCCTGCTCGAACTCCTTGAGCATGAAATCGCCGAGCCGGGCGGTATTGCGCCAGTGTATATGCTTCAGGGGGTCGCCATACCGGTATTCCCTGGAACCATAGAACTCATCAGCCGCATTAGACCTGACGGCGTGCCCCCAGTCAGCCCATGTCTCATCACTAACCGGCAGGCCTGTCATCGGGTAAAAGCAGGGATAGACCGTCAGCTTCAGCGGCAGTGTAAAGGTTCGCCGCCGTATCACGAGCCCCAGCGGACTGCTCGACTGCACGGTAATTGCGGCGTCAGGATAATGTCCCCGCCGATAGCAGGTAGCCTGATAAGTGAATCTGGTCGTTGCCCCCGGCTTGATGCTGGCGATGAGAAACGCCTTTTCCCGTTTATCTGGATATTCAAAAGGGCATTCCTCAAGCAGCTTTACGAAATGCCTGGCCAGACGGCCGCGATTGGTTATTTTTAGCCTGACCTCAACCTCTCCGTCCTCAAAGAGACCGCCCTGCTGCCACCAGCTGACTCGCGGCAGCAGCACTTCCCTTTCCACGTGCAGCGACCGCAAACTGTGCCACGACAGGGCTACTGACAATAATAGAAGGCTCCAGATGATGGCGTCAAAGAGATATAGCCAGCCGATCTGCGACTGCACCGCCAGAAAATAAACGATTATGCCGGCAATGACGGTAGCAACTATCCACCTGTTCATGGGCGCTCAAGACCCGCTAATTACAGTGGTACGCGAACCGTATTCAGGACTTCATCAATGCATTTATCTGGAGAGGTGGCGTTGGTGGAACGCGTCTGGATACGGTGGCGGAGCACAGCCGGGGATACCGCCTTGACATCGTCAGGCGTGACGAAGTCTCTGTCTGCCATCGCTGCCCTGGCCTGTGCCGCCCGCTGCAAAAAGACAGCCCCTCTTGGACTGACTCCTATGACGATACTATCACTGTTTCTGGTCTCGGCGACGACGCTGGCAATGTATTCCTTCACCGGACGGGCTATCTCAACCTGATAGACCTGCGCCTGCATGTCAGCGACATCAGCAGCGGTCAGTACCGGATTCAGTGTCGGCTCGCCATGCTCGTGCCGTTCCAGAATTTCCACCTCTTCATCGATTCCGGGATAGCCGATGCCAAAAGAGAGCAGAAACCGGTCCAGCTGACTCTGCGGCAGGGGAAAGGTACCGTGCACCTCGGCCAGATTACGCGTGGCAATGACGAAGAACGGTCTGGGAAGATGGTGCGCCACGCCGTCAAAGGTAACGTTGCCCTCCCCCATCGCCTCCAGCAGCGCCGCCTGAGTACGCGGGCTGGAGCGGTTGATTTCATCAGCGAGGACTATATTGGCGAAAACCGGCCCGGGCACAAATTTGAAATCGCCGTTCTTAGGGTTATAGATTGATGAGCCGGTTATATCTGTGGGCAACAGGTCCGGCGTAAACTGAATGCGCTTGAAGCTGGCCTCAAGCGACTGCGCCAGTGCCTTGGCCAGCAGCGTCTTGCCCACGCCGGGAAAGTCATCCAGAAGAATATGTCCCTGGCAGAGCAGGCCGAGCAGGCTCATTCCGATAACTTCAGGCTTCGCCACCACCACCTGCCGGATGTTATCGATAACTGCCTGCACACGCCGGGCAAACTGTTTATCCATAATGCGCTGCCTTCCTCAAACGCAATGCACCTATAATCACCATAGAAGATTACGATTACCTTGTCAAATGTAAATCACTTTGTTTCCAGATACCGCGGCGTCTGCCTGAGCACGATGAAGATGCCGGCCAGAATAAGGACGCCGCCAATGAGCTCTTTAACCGTGGGCACCTCATCCAGAATGAAGTAGCCCAGCAAAGTCGCCCCCACCGGCTCGCCGAGAATAGCCACCGAGACAAAGGTCACCGGTATCAGCCGCACCGCCAGGTTGAAACTGGAGTGCCCGATAAGCTGCGGAACCACCGCCAGCAGCACCATCATCAGATAGGTCGTGCCGGAATAACCGGTAAAAGAGTAGCCAAAGCCAGCCGTCGCCAGCAGCAATATAACGGCCGCTCCGGCATAGACCATGGTCAGGTAAGGCAGTATTTCGATTCTCGCTTTCACCTGACCGCCGATGATAAGGTAGCCGCCCATGGCAAAGCCGGCGATGAGGGCCAGCGTATCTCCCAGAATGGCCCGCGAGCCAATGGCAAAGCCGCCGTAGTTTATCAGCACTATGCCCACGAAAGCGATGGCCATGCCGCCGATGGTCAGCCGGTTCAGCCGCTCACTCCAGAGAAAATAAGATACAATGGCAACAAAGGCCGGATGGCAGGTCACCAGGATGACGGAACTGGCAATGGAGGTGTAGCTGAGTGAGGTTATCCAGAGGGCGAAGTGCAGCGCCAGAAAGAAGCCGGAGAGCAGGAGCAGAAGGCCATCACGTCCAGAAAGCCGCTTCACGCTCGGCATTATCTTTTTACCGGCCAGCGGGATGAGGATGAGAGAGGCTATGGTCAAGCGATAGGCGGCGATGACCAGCGGCGGCGCCTCCGCCAGGCGAATAAATATCGCCGCAAACGACACTGATACCACCCCCACCAGCAGGGCAAGATACGCTTTCACTCCGATGACCCTCTAATCCATCGTTACCCAAATCCTATTGATGAAGCGCCGCTTTGTCAATACAGGCGGATGGGAAATTGCGACACCGCCAACTGTTATGCTACACTAGATAACTGATTTTTCACGCCATTTGACATTCATACAGGGGAGGTTTGCCTTATGGACAAACGAATTCGCATCAGGGCCGGGTCGGTGGAGGCACTGGCCGAACTGAATGATACCAGCACCGCGCAGGCAATCTGGGACGCCCTGCCCATCAAGGGGCGCGCCAATACCTGGGGAGATGAGATATATTTCGGCATTCCGGTCAGCGTTGCCCAGGAGAAGGGACAGGACCTGGTGGAAGTCGGCGAACTGGGCTACTGGCCGCCGGGTCAGGGCTTCTGCATTTTCTTCGGCCCCACCCCGATGAGCGAGGGCGAAAAGCCCCGCCCGGCAAGCCCGGTTACCGTCTTTGGCCAGGTCGTCGGCGATGCCACCGCCTTCAAATCGGTTGCCTCAGGCACCGAGGTGACCATTGATAAGGAAAGCTAATAGCGGCACAGGACGCAAGGAGATGGCCCCTTGAACCGCAGCCACCAAAATCGCTTTAAAGTGGTTCTGCCACTGGCACTTTCCGGAGAGTCGGCGAAGTATCCGCAGAAGTTCCGCGAGCTGGGAGCGGAGTTCATCGGCCAGCGCTGCGAAAGCGATGAAGATTTCATTGCCCTGGCCAGGGACGCCGATGCCATCATTACCGTGGGCAGCATTCGCCCCGTACCCCGCAAAATCATCGAGCATCTGGAACAGTGCCGGCTCATCAGCAATACCCAGATTGGCTATGACAGCATTGATACCGCCGCCGCTGTCGAACGCGGCATCCTGGTGACCAATGTTCCCGACTACTGCGTGGAAGAGGTCTCCGACCATGCCATGGCCTTGATTCTGGCCTGTACCCGTAAAGTCGTCCATCTGGACAGAGCCGTTCAAAAAGGGCAGTGGGGGCTTTCCGCAAGCGGCATCGATATTCAGCAGCGTCTATGGCCGACCATGACCCAGCTAAAAGGCCAGACGCTCGGCCTTTTCGGCTTCGGCAAGGTAGCACGGGCGCTCGTGCCCAAAGCCAGGGGATTCGGCCTGCGCATCATCGCCCATGACCCGTATGTGGCCCCGGAGGCTGCTCGCCAGATGGGCGTGGAGATGGTGGAGTGGAAACGCCTGCTGAACGAGTCCGACTTTATTTCCATACACGCGGCCTTAACCACGGAGACCGGAAAAATATTCAGTCACGATGCATTCCACGAAATGAAGCCGACCGCCTGCCTGGTCAACACCGCCCGCGGCGGCTTCATTGACGAGGCGGCCCTCTTTCAGGCCCTAAAAGAGGGCAAACTGGCCATGGCGGCGCTGGATGTCATGGACCCGGAACCTCCTGACCCCGGCAGCCCCCTGTTCACTCTGGAAAATTTCATCAGCACCGCCCACTCCGCCTTTTATTCCCCGGACTCCGAGGCGGCGCGCTGGCACCGTCCCGTTGAGGAGGTAGCACGGATAATGCGCGGCGAATGGCCCAAAGCCATCGTCAATCCCCAGGCCAAAGAGAAGTACATCGCCCGATGGGGCAGCATGAAAGAGCCGGGTTAGAAAATCAACCGCGCTTTCCCCAGAGCAGCGCCGTGCAGGCCAGAGCCACGGCAACCATAACCAGCGCCACCCCGGATAAAGTCATCTGGAACTGGTAGGTGTCAATCAGATAGCCAATCAGCAAGGTGATGGCTGGCCCGCCGCGACTGCCCATATAGTAGATGCCGAGCACCGTGGAGCGTTTCTGCGGTGAAACATGGCTGATGATGTAAGACTCCACCACCGGCATGCCGACATGCATCGCAGTGCCCATGAGGAGCAGCACGGCAATAAGGCTGAATCCCAGGGATACGTAATTCAAGAGGTATATGGCTGGCCCGGCGACCAGACCGACGGCGATTATCACCGGTATCCGCCCCAGACGGTCGGATAGATAGCCCCCAAGAGGGCCTCCCCAGAGTCCTCCAGCGTAAGCGATGCTCAATGTGATTGCGCCTATCTCCTTGCTGGCACCAAGCACATCGACTGCGTAGAGCGATACGAACTGGAGAGTGGAATATACCAGCACCATGCTGGCTATCCCAACAGCTATAAGTGCTACCAGCCGGCGCAGGTCGCCGGATTCGGACGGCTTGGCCGCAGAAGCATCGGCGGCTTTCTTTGGCACCGCAGTCGTATATCCCCTGCGTCCCAGGATTATATAGAACGTTATACCAAAGGCTATGGCGGGAATAGCTATGGCCAAGAAAGAGCCACGCCAGCCCAGCGCACTGGCGATGCCGGCGGCAATGAGGGGGGCCAGGAAGAAGCTAAGAGTACCACCTATCTGATGGATGCCGAGTGCAATGCCCCGGCGCTCAGGTTTGACGGAAGCAGAGACCAGCGGTGACGCCGCGGGATGGTAGCCACCCCCCATCAGCCCCAGAATAACAAGGCATAGCAGCAGGAAAAAGTAGTTTGGAGAAAGACCAATCAAGAGCCCGGCTAACGCCACTCCAGCCACGCCGGCAGTGAGCATAATTCGAGGGCCAAAACGGTCAGCCGCCCACCCGGCGGGAAGCTGGCTTAAACCGTAGGAAATGTTATAGGCAAAGAGTAACCCCCCTACCTGCGTGTATGAGAGGGCAAAATCATCGCGGATGAAAGGGAGAAGGGGCGACAGCAGCGCCATCATCAGGTGGTGTCCAAAGTGAGCGAGAACGAAGAGAGGCAACAGTCCCGTCAGGAACGCCAGAACTCTGCGTCTATTGATAATCGTATCCTTTCAAGGCGACTTCTAGCTCAACGCAAGTCGCAGCCGATTTTCCAGTATCAATAATCGGAAAAATTATAACTCTTTTCCTGCCGGTATGACAAGAAAAGCATGAATCGCAAGCGGTGACGGTCACTTCTGGATAACCGCTCTGGTCTTTTTCAGTATCAGAGTGAACATTATCGCGATAAAGCTGGCAACTGCGGCGATGGTAAAGGCCAGCTGGTAACTCTGCGTTACATCAAATATCTGACCGCCCACCCAGGCGCCGAAAGCACCGCCGATGGTGGAGCCAAAAATAATCACTCCAACCAGGGCGGTTACGGCGCGCATGCCGAAAAATTGCCCGATCAGAACCGGTATCTGCGGCACCTCACCGCCATAGGCAAAACCAAAGACAATGGCGAAGAGGTAAAACATCCACAGCTCCCGGGTGAAAATAAGAAGGACAAGGGTGGTCATCATTATGATGCAGCAGATAAGCAGGGCATTATTGGCGCCAATGCGGTCGGAGGCGGCTCCCATGAGCAGCCGGCCGATGAAGCTGCCGATGCCGATGATGCTGATGAAGGTAGCCGCAATCAGCGAGGCAATGCCGATATCAGTAGCGTAATTCACCAGATGAACCATCACCATTTGCAGGCAGATGTTGAACATAAAAAAGACGACAAAGAGCATCCACAGCTGCTTATATTGCGCCGCCGTCTTCAGGCCGATGCCTGTTTCCGCAGCATGTGCTTTCTTCAACTCCTCGCTATCCATTGCGGTCACGGCTTCATTAGTACCATATGGACGAAGCCCTTTGCCGGCAGGGTCACGTCGCAGCATCAGCGCACTTGGAATCATAGTTGCCCAGATTGCCACACCGAGAATAAAATATGCCATTGACCAGTCAAAGGCAGCGATGAGGCGCTCAGCAACCGGCGCTATAACCATGGTGCCCAGACCGGCACCACTGGCAACAATGCCCAGAGCCAGTCCACGACGCTTGATAAACCATCGAGCAGTGGTTGCCATGGTGATGACAAAGCCGGCGCTCTCCCCCATGCCAAAGATCAACCCGTAGGTCACATAAAGCTGCCACAGCGCATTGACCTGACTGGTCAGCGCCAGCCCCACGCCAGCGATGAAGGCACAGACGGCCATTATCTTGGCCGGGCCTATCCTGTCCGCCAGCCACCCCACACCGATGGCAAAAAGGCCGTGAGTGACCATGAATAGAGAATGCACACCAGAGGTCGCCGCCCGACTCCAGCCAAAATCAGCGAGCAAGTGCTTGAAGAAGACGCCGTAGCTGTACATCAGCCCGGTGTTCATCGACATGATAACGAGACAGGCAGCAACGATAATCCAGCCGTAGAAAATTGTTCGTCTGGTGACCGTCGAATCCATTCGGTGCTGATCAGCAGGAACCAGAGAAATCCCTCCTCATGGCGATAGGCCCTCATCCCAACCCTTCAGGCATTCTACGTTATATCCATTCCTCTTGTAAAATGACACCCGCACGTATGTCCGACCCGCTTTTGCCAATCATTAACGAACAGTGTAAAATAAGTGAGGGACCAGAGATAGCACAGTCAGTTCTAGGAGGTCAGGACATAATGAAGGGTACATCAGACAAGCACCCTCTGAAAATCACCGATTTGACTTTACGCGACGGGCATCAGTCGAACTTTGCCACCCGTATGCGAACCGAAGATATGCTGCCCATTGCCGGAGAAATGAACAAGGCCGGGTTTTACTCCATGGAGGTATGGGGCGGCGCGACATTTGATGTTGCCTGCCGTTTCCTTAATGAAGACCCGTGGGATAGACCCCGTGCCCTGAAAAAGTTAATGCCAAACACGCCGCTGCAGATGCTCCTCCGCGGGCAGAACCTGGTTGGCTACCGTAACTATGCTGATGACGTGGTAATCGCCTTTGTGAAACATGCCGCAGAGTGCGGCATTGACATTTTCCGAATATTTGACGCCCTCAATGATGAGCGCAATCTGGAGACCTCCTGCAAAACAGTCAAGGAATGCGGCAAACATGCCCAGCTTTCCATCTGCTATTCCCTCACCGAGCCCAAAATGGGGGGGGCGGTTTTCAACCTGGACTATTATCTGGAAAAGGCGCGCATCCTTGAAGGCATGGGCGCCGACAGCATCTGTATAAAGGACATGGCGGGGCTGATTGCCCCTGATGATGCTTACACGCTCGTCTCCGCCCTGAAGAAAACGGTCAAGGTGCCCGTTCTTCTGCACACCCACTATACCAGCGGCATGGGCTCCATGTCTATGCTCAAAGCGGCGGAAGCAGGGGTGGACATGATCGACACCTGCGTGGCCCCCTTTGCCCTGCGCACCTCGCATCCGGCGGTGGAACCAATCATCGTGGCGCTGCGAGGGACTCCCCGTGATACCGGCCTTGACCTGGCGCAAATGCTCAAGATTGGCGATTATCTGGAGTCCATCGTGCCGAAGTACCGCGACTTCCTGAACACCACCCGAATGTCGGTCATTGACACCAATGTTCTGGTGCATCAGACTCCCGGCGGCATGATTTCCAATCTGGTATCGCAGCTGCGGCAGTCGAATGCCATAGACCGGCTCGATGACGTTTACGCAGAAGTACCCAAGGTAAGAAAGGAACTCGGTTACCCGCCGCTGGTCACCCCGACCAGCCAGATTGTCGGCGTGCAGGCAGTCCAGAACGTTCTTGCCGGGCGGTACAAGCTGGTCTCAACCCAGGTGATGGACTACTGCTACGGGCTTTATGGCAAACCACCGGCACCCATTGACCCCGAAGTGCAGAAACTGGTCCTCAAACATTACAAACGCGGTCAGGAACCAGTGACCTGCCGGCCGGCGGACCTTCTCGAGCCGGAACTCGATAAAGCAAGGGAACTGGTCAAAGATATCACCAGCGACATTGGTGACGTGCTTATAGCGGCGCTCTACCCCATCACCGGGCTGCGTTTCCTGAAGTGGAAGTATGGCCTGGAAACCCCTCCGCCTGAGGTCAAGGCCAAGACGCTGGAAGACGTAAAGCGCGAGGACGAGCTCATCGCCAAAGCCAAGGCGGGCCAGCTCGTCGAGAAAGCGTAGCCTCACCGTCAGCCCGCCCTGATATGCTTCAGTCCTGCCACAGGCATTTGGGCGCTACCTTGTAGTATGCATTCTGGCACGGTGTGCCTTCGGTTAAATAAAAGGTGCGCGCCGTCAGGTCCATGATGGCAGAAGAAAGTGTGGCCAGTTGCCGCGGCTCCTCCTCTCTGGTATCAACATGCCGGCAGATGGAATTGGGGTAACTGAAGTGGTCGCGGAACACACGCTGGAAGCTGCCCACATCAACCTTGCCCCGTTCCAGCTCAATTAGACGTCGTGCCCGCTCGGCACGGAACAGGGTATCGGGAGCGGTTGCCTTGAAGACATCGACCATATCGGGGCGGTTGGTCAGCGCGATAAAATGATTGCTGTGGGTGAGAATGCCGTCATCCGGGTGCAGAAAGCCAACGTCTAATGGCGATACTTCCAGGTCTATCGCCTCGCCATCACGGTGGGCGATGAGGAAATTGAACGACACCGTCACCCTGGCATTCAGAACCGCCTTCACCGCCCGGCTGAAGCTATCGGCACTGAGGATGGCACGTGCCACCACGAATAGCGGTGTGGTTGCTTCAAATTTATCCCGATTTGATACCAGAGCATTAATACAAATCCCCAATCCGGCTGAGTTCATGCTCTTATGGATAAGCACGCCGGCCTCGGTATGGGTTACGATATTCGGCTTCCCATCCGGCTCCATTTCCAGGATGACGCTCATCCCCTGGAACCTCTCCTTGTAGTCCCAGTTCTGCCCCAGAATGGTGTGCCCGTTTCCGGTCACGGCGGGCATGGCGGCTATGGAAGTGCAGCCACCACCCGCCTCCGCCACCGCACTCTGGGCAAACACCAGCTCATAGCGGGCGTTCAACGCCACTATTTCTTCCAGGGACAATTCTGCCCCCTTGGCGAGCCCCTGCATCTCCTCCAGTATCTCGGCGTTATATTCGCCGATAACCGGAACCAGAGCGGAACAATGTTTCAGCACCTCAGGTCGTCTGGCACCCCATAGCGAACTCCACAGGTCAAAATACATCTCCAGATTTTTCCGTATCAGGGCCTGTGCCTGAGACCCGTACTGCTGGCCCCGTTCAAAGGGCTTTCCTTTTACTGAAATAACCGGTACCGGCGGTTTCATTGGCAGCCTCCTTGTGGTCAGCAACTCAAATCAGGTAGCGCTGTTATTAGTCTAATTTCATCCGTGCAAATCCGTCAAGTAAAAGGGTATGCCGGCTATTCTTTTCCCGACCGGTTCGGTGTATAATTAGTCGACAGAGCATATAGGAACGAGAGGTCTCAGTGCTGCTGAAAAAGGTGATTGTAGCCGTCATGTTGCTCACGCTGCTCTTTCCCCTTGTGGGCTGCGAGGAAATATCAGATTTAACTCAGGAAGTCACCACGTCCTCGTCCCAGGCCAATCTCAAGATAGAGAAATCGGTTGAACTTGGCTCCTCCTGGCAGATGAAACAGATAAGTTTCAAGGTGGGAGCCGGGCAGAAGGTGGAAATATTGCTCAGGCTTGCTGACGGCGATACGGTAGACGGCTTTTTCTATCTGGAGCGGGGAGATACGGTCGATTTCCGCATCACCGGCAAAGCGCAGCTGTATCGCTCTGCCGAGGGCGACAGGTTTACCTTTAAGGCGAGTCAGGCGCAGGGCGATACCTACACTCTGCTCTTCCGCAACACCGCCGATGAAGATGAAGGGCAGAAGTCCATCACCGTTTTTCTGGAGGTTATTTATCCACTTCAGGGTGAAATCTACGTGCCGGTGGAGGACTAGCTCGCCCGGGCCGGCATTCCGGCGGCAAAGGCAAAGGCTGGTTGGGATATTAGGCAGCCGCCTTCACAAAGCGGCGTACTTTTGCTAAAATTTTCTATTGTGCGATTATGAAATATTCACTGGGAATAGATGTCGGCTCGGTTAACGCCAAACTCTGCCTGGTTGACGACAGCGACCGAATCGTTCAGCTTGGCAGCGAGAAAATAACCACCAACTCCAAGGCGGCCATCAACGCGCTGCTTTCAAGTCTCGATGAGATAGTGCCCCTGGACCAAATCGCCAGCGCCGGCGTCTCCGGTTCCGGCAGAGACATTATCCCCTCAGAATTCAACTGGGCGGAATACAGCAACTCGCTGGCCATCGCTTCCGGACTGCTCAATCTGTACCCCGAGGTGAAGACCATAATACAGATCGGCGGCCAGACTTCCCTGGTCATCGTCCTGGAAGACGGGCTGAAAAAACCGTGGAAGGTCTGGTCAAACCCGCTCTGCGCCGCAGGAACAGGCAGGTTTCTCGAACAGCAGGCATACCGACTCGGCATAAGCCTTGAAGATTTCTCCCGCCTTGCCCTCAAATGCCAGGGCAAGCCGCCGCGAATCGCCGCCCGCTGCAGCGTTTTTGCCAAGAGCGACCTCATCCACCTGCAGCAGAAAGGGGTCTCCGTCGAGGCTATGCTCTATGCCCTCTGCGAGAGCATCGCCCGGATGGTGTCTTCATTGAAGAAGGGCACCTTCGCCGAGCCAGTTTATCTCGTCGGCGGCGTGGCGGCCAACGGCGCCATCATCAGGGCAATCAATGAGGTGCTCTCGGCGAGAAACGGCCGTGAAGTGCAGGTCATCGTGCCGGAGAATTACCAGTATGTTGAATCGCTCGGGGCGGCGCTGCTTTCCCGGGGAAAAAGTTCGCGGGTATGCCTCCTCCCCAGAGGTGATGTGCACCAGCGCTATTTCGAAATGCCCAGGCTGGAGAAGGTGGCGCTTCCGGGCAACGGTACCAGCCTGGAAATCGCCGGGCCCTGCCCCGGCTACCTCGGCGTTGACGTCGGCTCCACCAGCACCAAAGCCGTTATTCTGGATGAGACCGGCACTGAAGTGCTCACCAAAAACTACCTGATGACCGCCGGCCGGCCCATTGACGCCGTGAAGCAGGTATTCAGTAATCTGCTTCTGGATGGTGCTGCCAACGTCGAAATCGCCGGCGTGGGCGTTACCGGCTCCGGCAGGTATCTGGTCGGCGGCTTTATCGGGGCCGACCTTATCAAGAACGAAATCACCGCGCAGACCAGGGCCGCCGCCGAGCTGGACCCGGAGGCCGACATTATAGAGATAGGCGGACAGGACTCCAAGCTGGTCATCAAGCGCAATGGCGTGGTGGTTGACTACCAGATGAACAAGGCCTGCGCCGCCGGCACCGGCAGCTTCATTGACGAGCTGGCAGAGATGCTCGGCATCTCCGTGCACAGCGGTGAGTTTGCCGACCTGTCATTCAGTGCCCCGCACACTATTGACCTGGGCACGAGATGCGCCGCCTTCATGGGTCAGGCGGTCGCCTCTGCCCAGCAGGAAGGCGTACCTCTTGAAATCATCACCGCCAGCCTGGCCAATTCCATCGCCAAGAACTACCTCTCCAAAGTGGTGGGCCACCGTCAACTCGGCGACAAGGTCATCCTCACCGGTGCCGTCTTCTACAACCAGGCGGTGGTATCTGCCTTTAATCAGCAGCTTGAGGGCAGAACGCTGACCGTGGCCGAGCACCGCGAAGTAAGCGGCGCCATCGGCGCCGCCATGCTCGCCAGGGAAGCAATGAACGGCCATAAGTCAAAATTCAAAGGATTTCAGCAGGTCGTGAAAGGTGAGTGCACCCTCTCCACCTTCACCTGCCAGGGGTGCGACAACAACTGCACCATTACCCGCATGCAGCTCACCGACGAGAAAGCCACCTTCTACGGCAGCCGCTGCGACCGCTATGACAGCGCCATCAGCCACGCTCGTCAGGAAACGTACTTTGATGAGCGCGAGAAACTGCTCTTCCGCGATTATGAAGAGGGGGCCGGCTCCGGCCCCGCCGTGGGCCTCCCGCGCGCGCTTCTGACCTATGACTATGCGCCGCTGCTCATCGGTTTCCTCAATGCGCTTGGCGTCATGGTCGTCCTGTCAACGAAGACGACCAAAGAGATCATAGAGCATGCTGTTGAGCTGAGCTATAGCGACAGCTGTTTCCCGGTCAAGTTACTGCATGGACATATCGCCGCCATCGATGACAGGGTTGATTACATTCTCTATCCCTGCTTTATCCGCCTGGGCAAAAAAGAAGGCGACGAGAACCAGAAGTATGCCTGCCCTTTGATTCAGGCATCGCCGTTCATAATACGCCACGTGCTCAACCTCGGCGACCGCCTGCTGGCACCGATTATCGATTTCAGCCAGGGCGATGAGGAGGCGGTGAAGAACCTCACCGATGTGGCGGTCAAGCTGGGCTTCAGTCGCCGAAAGGGCAAAGAAGCCGCCCATGCCGGCATCGAAGCACAGCGGAGGTTCGCCGCCGACTGTCTGGCACTGGGCAAGAGAGCACTGGAAAAAATACATGAAAGTGACCAGCTAGGCGTGGTGCTTTTCTCGCGCTCCTACATGTCGCAGGACTCCGGCGCCAACCTGGGCATCGCCGAAAAGCTGGCCCAGCTCGGCGTGGTGCCGATACCGCTCGACTTCCTGCCGCTGGAGTCCATCGACCCCAAGGAATATTCCGACCGGCCTTACTGGCACTACGAGAGCAAATTCGTCGCCGGCGGCGCCATTACCGTCGAAGACCCGCAGCTTTACGGTCTGGCCCTCACCAATTTCGGCTGCGGTCCCAATTCCTTCATGCTCAAAATCCTGGCCGATATCATGGGCGGCAGGCCGCTCGGTGAACTGGAAATCGACGAGCATGCCGCCGAGGCAGGCATTGTCACCCGCCTTGAAGCATATGTTGACACTATTCAAAGCTATGCCCAGTCCGCAAAGCCCGTTCCAGAAACGAACAGGTACATTTACCGCGGTGCCTCGGCCGTTATCAGCCCGGAGAAGACGCTGCTTCTGCCCAGAATGTGTCCCCACGCCGATGTCATCGCCGAGGCGGTCAATGTCTCCGGGGCGCGGGCCATGGTATTACCTGAGTCCGACGAGCGCACCCTTCTTCTCAGCAACCAGGTTACCTCAGGGACGGAGTGTCTCCCCTACCGCGTCACCCTGGGCGACTTCGTGAAGTTCTGCCACGACTGCGGCGATAATCTCAAGAACTACGAGGGCTTTATGGCCGGCGCCTACGGTCCATGCCGACTGGGGAAATACGTGGTCGAGCAGGGGCGGATACTGCAAGAGCTCGGCTTTGACCTGCCGATGATAACCTCGGTCTCCAATAACGCCTACCGCGACCTGAACCTTGAACCCGGCTTCACCCGCCTGGCCTGGAACGCAATCGTGGCCGTCGACGGGATGCAGAGACTTCTCTGGCGCGCCCGCCCCTATGAAAGAGAGAAGGGAGCCGCTGAGGCCCTCTTCGATGAATTTCTGCAACGGATTGCGGAGCGAGTCCGCCGCCGGGAACCATTCCACGATGTCCTGCAGCAGGCCACCGCCGCCTTTAAATCTCTCATTGACCCGCACCTGCCGCAAAGGCCGCTTGTCGGCATCAACGGTGAAATATTTTTACGCTCCAACCGGTTCAGCAACCGCGACCTGGTGAAAGAATGTGAAGAGGCGGGGCTTGAGGTTATCGTTTCTCCCGTTGGCGAGTGGATGAAGTACACCGCGCACCGCAACCTCGAGGACGCCGTGGAAGACCGGAATTTCCGGAAGATGCTGTCCAGCTACCTGAAGAAACTGGTTCAGGAGCGCGATGAGCACAAGGTTTCAGGCTATTACCGTGAGATGCTCAACGGGAGAGAACCGTCCACGGCCGCCATACTGGCCAAGTCAGACCTGTACCTGTCCCCCCGTTGTGGCAGCGAGGCTGTCCTCAGCATCGGCAGCGGCGTGGAATGGATGGAGTCGCCGGTATTCGCCGGGGTGATTTCAGTAATGCCCCACGGCTGCATGCCCGGCGGCATTGTGGCCGCCATGGCGGAGAAGTTCAGTGCCATCTACCAGAAGCCCTGGATAAGCCTCACCTATGACGGCTTCCTCGAGACGAACAATGCCGCCAGAATCAGCAATTTCGCCGAGCTGCTCAGATTCTGCCGCCAGGAAGCCAGAACTACCTAGCATGAACGCACATTGGCATAACCTCTCCATAATTGAAGCTCTCGAGGCACTTGGTTCCCGACGTTCCGGGCTAGATAGTAACGAGGCCAGGTCCCGCTTGCTGAAGTATGGCCCCAATGAGCTTAAAGGCAAGAAGAAAACGCCGCCGGCGATCGTATTCCTGAGGCAGTTTCTCAGTCCGCTCATTTATGTACTGCTGGTCGCCGCCGTCATCTCCCTCATCGTCGAGCATTTTATCGACGCCGGTGTGATTCTGGGCGTGCTTTTTCTCAATGCCGCCATCGGCTTCATACAGGAGACGCGCGCCGAGAAGGCGATGGAGGCGCTCATCCAGATGGCAGCGCCCAAAGCCCGCATCCGGCGTGATGGCGATATCAGGCTGATTCCCGCCCGGGAGGTCGTCCCCGGCGATATCGTGCTTCTGGAGACGGGCGACCGGGTTCCGGCCGACGCCAGGCTCATTGAGGTCTCCAATTTAAAGGTCAATGAAGCCATGCTCACCGGCGAGTCCATGCCCGTGGATAAAGGTACGGACTCGTTCCATGAGGACGTACCTCTGGCGGAGAGAAAGAATATGGTGCACATGGGCACCATTGTCAATTACGGGCGGGCCACAGCGATGACCGTCAGGACCGGCATGGCGACGGATATCGGTCAGATCGCCACCGCCATTCAGGAAATCAAGCCGGAGAAGACGCCGCTGCAGAAAAACATCAGCCGGGTAAGCCGTTATTTAGTTGCCCTTTTCCTTGGCATATGCGCCCTGCTGGTGGCGGTCGGGCTGCTCAAAGGACTGGACTGGCTGGAGGTCTTTTTGCTGGCTGTGGCGGCGGCCGTTTCCGCCATACCGGAGGGCCTGCCCGCCGTGGTCACCGTGGTGCTGGCGGTCGGCATGCGCCTCATGGCCCGGCGCAACGCCGTCATCCGTAAGCTGGTGGCCGTGGAGACCCTCGGCTCGGCCACGGTCATCTGCTCGGATAAAACGGGAACACTGACGCTGAACGAGATGACCGTACAGCGTCTGTACGTGGACGGCCAGTGGATTGAAGTAACCGGCGAAGGCTACATCCCGCACGGCGAGTTCCGCCGCGATGGACAGGTGATTGACCCGCAAAACGAGCCTTCACTCAATTTAATGCTGCGGATAGGTGCGCTCTGCAACGATTCCTTCCTGACGAGACGGGATAACGATGAGTGCTGCGATATCTACGGCGACCCGACGGAAGGGGCGCTGCTCGTGGCCGCGACCAAAGCGGGCATGAACAAGGAAAAACTGGAAAAGGCCTATCCCCGCCTGGATGAAATCCCGTTTCAGAGCGAAAAACAGTACATGGCCACCCTTCACCCGCGCGACGGCGGCAGAGTAGCCTATGTCAAGGGAGCCGTGGAAAAGATACTGGGACTCAGCAAGCACGCTCTCAAAGGGGAACAGGTTGTCCCTCTCACCGAAAAGGACATCGATATCATCATGCAGGCCAACAACGATATGGCCGGGCAGGCGCTGCGGGTCATTGCCACCGCCTATGTCGAGCTCCCCAGCGACCTTGAGGACTTAAAAGACGAACATATAAGAGGCAACCTGGTATTCGCCGGGCTGACGGGCATGGCCGACCTGCCCCGGGAAGAGGCCAGGGAAGCGGTGCGGCTGTGCCGGCAGGCGGGCATCAGGGTGGTGATGATAACCGGCGACCATAAGGTCACCGCGGAATCAATCGCCCGCCAGCTCAACCTGCCGCCGGGGAAAACGATAACCGGCCTGGAACTCCAGCAGATGACCGATGAGGAATTATATGACCAGGTGGAATCGATTTCCGTTTTTGCCCGCATTGAGCCGCTGCACAAGCTCAGAATCGTGAACGCGCTGAAAAGCCACGGCCACGTGGTGGCCATGACCGGCGACGGCGTCAATGATGCGCCGGCGCTGAAGGCGGCCAATATTGGCATTGCCATGGGCATCACCGGCACCGACGTGGCCAAAGAAAGCTCGGACATGATTCTGGCCGATGACAATTTCGCCTCGGTGGTGGCCGCGGTTGAGGAAGGCAGAGCTATTTTCAACCGTCTGCGCAACGTGCTCTTTTTCCTGCTGAGCACCAATCTGGGAGAGCTCCTTGCCCTTTCCCTGGCGCTCCTTTTTGTGGGCAAAGCGCCACTGCTGGCGGTGCAGATTATCTGGATTAATCTGGTTACAGATACCACAGCGGCCGTCCCTCTGGGGCTGGAGCCAAAGGTGGGTGATGAGCTGAGACAGCCGCCCCGCCACCCCAAAGTGGGCATAATTTTCCCCGGGCTGCTCCTCCGCGTCATCTTCATGGCCACGTTCATGGGCGTTGGTGTATTTCTTATATTTCGCTGGGCGGAGCCCAGAATGAGCATTGAAGAAGCGCGCACCATCACCTTCTGCACCATGGTCGCCTTCGAGTGGTTCCGTGCTTTCAATGCGCGCTCCGATGAGTATACCATCTTCCGGCTGGGCATCTTACATAACCGCTGGCTCCTCATGGCAATTGCCGGCGCCATAGCTCTCCAGCTAATCGCGGTCTACGCGCCATTCATGCAGGTGGCCTTCAGCACGGTGCCGCTGACTGCGGAGAAATGGGGGATAGCACTCATCGCCGGAGGTTCCCTGTTCGCCATCGAGGAAATCAGAAAAACACTGTTCCCCGGACTCTTCGGCCTGGGCAGGTGGCGCCCACTGAAAGAAGCCAACATGTGATGTTAGGCAAATAGAGAGAAGACCGCTGATAATCCCTTGCTGAACTCCCGGCGACTGGGCCAAAAATCGTGGAAAGCTACTCAAGCGAGATTTTGCCCTCTTTGGCGAGCTTCTGGAAACAGGCCCTCATCTGGCTGGCCGTATCTTCCGGCAGGGCGGTGCTGATGTAAATGCCGGAGCCCATTTCAAAGCCGGCGATGGTGGTGAGCCGGGGGACAATCCGGATATGCCAGTGGTAGTAAGGGTCTTCCTCATCCTCCGTAAGCGTGCTATCAACCATCAGGTTGAAGGCCGGATTGTCCAGCGCCGTGTACAGGCAGAGGAGAACGTTCTTCAGCGCTCTGGCCAGCTGGTTCAGGTAGGTGTCCGGGAAGATGCCAAAGGAAGCGCAGTGCGTTTTGGGCATTATCCATGTTTCATAGGCAGCATGTGAGGCATAAGGATGGAAAACCACAAACTGCTCGGTCTTGGCCACAATTCTCTGGTTCTTGTCCAGCTCCCCAGCCAGTAAATCGCAGTACAGACACCGGCCCCGGTCAATATAGTACTCGTGGGCAATGTCAAACTGACGGTGATAAGAAGGCGCCACAATGGGCGTGGCCACAATCTGCGAGTGCGGATGTATCAGGGAAGTGCCCGATGCCCAGCCATGGTTCTTGAAGATGGTTATAAACTTCAGGCGTTTTTCCCTTTTCAGCGCGTTATACCGCTCCTGATAGGCGATGAGCACCTTCTCCACCTGGTCGTAACTCATCAAAGCCATGGGCGTATTGTGCGAAGGCGTTTCGACGATGACTTCATGTGCCCCGATGCCGTCCATTTTGCGGAAAAGACGCGCTTCCTCCACGATATCGCCGTTTTCACCCGGCGATAGTGCGGCAAATCGGTTGGGCACCACCCTCACTTCCCAGGGAGCACCCTGGTCCGAAACGGGAAGCCGGAACACTTCCGGTGGTGTTAGCTCTTCATTGCCCGGGCAGAAGGGACATGACGCATCAAAGCTGGGCAGTTCATCGGCTGGCCTGACCCGGTGTTTTGACTGGGGGCGTCTTGCTCTTTCCGGTGCCAGTATCACCCAGGCTTTGGTGGTGGGGTCCTGTCTCAGTTCTGACATTTTAGTTCTGGGCTCCTTTCCTGAACAAAGGCAATTTTATTCCTTACGTGAAGCACGGTGCCGTTTTGGCTTTATCGTCTCCCCGCTCTGGACAATGGAACTCTGGAAGTCCTTCTCGGCGACATTACAGGCAATGGCACAGTTACGGCCTATTCTCACTCCCTCCGGGATTTTCGCTCCCTTGCCCACGACGGTGAGGCCGGTGTTGAGTACGGCCGGTTCCTCACGACTGACCTGGAAATCATTACCAGTGCCCACGTGGCTTCCCGCCTCAACAATAATCTCTTTATCGAGTATGGAATAATCAACCACGCTTTCCCGGCCGACCACTGTGTCATTCATAATCACCGAGTATTTAATCACGGCATTGGCCGCCACCCTGACCCCGGGGGAAAGAATTGAGTTCTCCACCCGCCCCTCAATGATGCAGCCATGCGATATCATGCTGTTGACCACGTCACCACGGCGGGAAATGACCGCTGGAGACCTGGGCTCATCTTCCTTGGTGCGAATCGGCCAATCACCGCTGAAACTGATTGATGGCGGCGAGTCAAGCAATCGCATATTGGCTTCCCAGTAGCTCCGGATGGTACCAACATCCCGCCAGTATCCTTCAAAGTTATAGGCAAAAAGCCGGCAGTTGCCGACCAGCTGCGGAAAGATATTCCGGCCAAAATCGTGTCTGGAGGAACGGCGCTGGGCATCATCCTCCAGAATCTGGTGAAGCAGTTCCCTCTGGAACACATACACGCCCATGGAAACAAGGTCGCTCTTTGGTTCTTTTACCTTTTCCTGAAAGCCGGTAACCTGCTGATTCTCGTCAACGGTTACCGTGCCGAAATGTATCAGCTCGTCTCTCGGCAGGCGGGTGACGGCGAGGGTAGCATCCGCCTGGTTTTTACGATGAAAATCAATCATATCGGTGTAGTCCATCTTGTAGATATGGTCCCCGCTCAGTATCAGCACCAGCTCCGCCTCCTGCTCCTCGAGGTACTGCAGGTTCTGATAGACGGCATCCGCCGTACCTTTATACCAGTCCCGGCCTTCCTCACGTGCCAGATATGGATGCAGGAGCAGTATTTTGCCATCGGGACGGGCAAATCCCCACGGCACGCCGATACCAATGTGGTCTGTCAGAGAGCGCGGCTGATACTGGGTGAGTATGGCCACATTGTAAATGCCGGAATTAACACAGTTGCTCAAGGTGAAGTCTATAATACGGTATTTACCGGCAAAAGGAATGGCTGGTTTTGTCCTCTCCACCGCCAGAATTCCCAGCCGCTCTCCCGTACCACCGGCCAGAATAATAGCCACGACTCCTTCCATCGTAATCACCACCTCCCCCGTGCTGTTTTGAGTAGTCTTCTAATCGACTACCCATAAATGCACATTTTGGGTGACTACCCGATTCGCCGGGCCGTGCGTAGCTGAAGTGCCACTCACCCTATTATATCTGTTTATGCCAATATGTCAAATATCTTTCAGCAAGAGTAGGATTTGTGATAAAGTAATAATGGAGGTTACCAAGGAGGTTTGAGACATGGCAGTAGAGAAAGCTGGTGAAAAATATCGGTGCAACGTATGCGGCAATGAGGTGGTGGTTACCGTTGTCGGCGGCGGCACCCTGGTCTGCTGCGGCGAGGACATGGAAAAAATCGAAAGTCCGGAGAAACAGGCAAGGAACTTGCCACCTGATAGTTAAAGCGGCTTGAGGTAAATAGCTTGTATCACTTCGCCTACGGCTCCAATCTAAACCAGAAGCAGATGAAAGAAAGGTGCCCGGACAGCAAACCGCTTTTTACCGCGGTCCTGCCCAATTACAAGCTGGTCTTCGCTGGCTGGTCGCGGCAGTGGCGGGGAGGCGTTGCCAGCATCAAGGCATATCGCGGGGACCGGGTGCGGGGGGCTATCTACGAGGTTACGGAAGCCTGTCTGCAAAGGCTCGACCGGTACGAAAGCGGCTACAGCCGGCTCAAGGTCACTGTTTTCGGGGAGGATGATGAGCCTATTGAAGCCATCACCTACGTCAAAACCGGCCAGCTGGAAGATGCGGCGCCTTCAAAAGAATACCTGGCAGTTAT
>DAOUDY010000068.1:0-2505 GCA_034430755.1 Dehalococcoidales bacterium | reverse complement strand
TGGGGCCTGCTCAACTGCCTGCCCTCTATCTCCGAGCGCCGGGAAAAGATGACGCCCATTCCGGGAGTTATTCCCAGCCTCATTGATTCGCCCGAGGGCTGCATCTTCTACCCCCGCTGCCAGTGGCACATGCCGGTCTGCCAGCAAAAAAGGCCCGAGGAATATGTTATCTCAGGAGAGCATATCGCCGCCTGCCATCTGTATAAATAGGTGAGTGATTACCACAGGTTTGTCAAAATGGTACGTAAATTACTGGAAGTCGAAAACCTGAGAAAATACTACCCGGTAACGGCCGGCCTGCTGGCCAGGCATGTCGCCGACGTGAAAGCGGTGGACGGCGTTTCCTTCTTCATCGCGGAGGGGGAGACGCTGGGGCTGGTCGGCGAATCCGGCTGCGGCAAATCAAGCCTGGGCAGGGCGCTGCTGAGGCTGGAGGAGCCGACCTCAGGGCAGGTATTCTATCGGGGGAACGATATCACCTCCTGGAGCAGGCAGCAGCTGAAGGAGCTGCGGAGAGAGGCGCAGATGATTTTCCAGGACCCGCAGTCCTCGCTTGACCCGCGGATGACCATAGGGGATTCCATCGGGGAGGCCTTGCTCATCCACGGTGTGGGCACCGAGAAAGACCGGCTGGAGCGAGTGGCGGAGCTGCTGCAACGCGTGGGGCTGGAGCCGGGCCACGCCACCCGCTATCCCCACGAACTGAGCGGCGGCCAGAAGCAGCGCACCGGCATCGCCCGCGCCCTGGCGGTAAACCCGAAACTTATCGTCGCCGACGAGCCGGTGAGCGCGCTGGATGTATCCGTCCAGGCGCAGATTCTGAACCTGATAACGGACCTGCAGCGTGAGCTCTCCCTTGCCTATCTGTTCATCGCCCATGACCTCGCCGTCATCGGGCAGGTCTCGAGCCGGATTGCCGTCATGTACCTCGGGCAGATAGTGGAGCTCGCCACCAGAGATGATTTATTCCGCCAGCCACTTCATCCCTACACCCAGGCCCTGCTCTCAGCAATTCTCCTCCCCGACCCGCATCAGAAGCGGAAACGAGTTCCATTGCCCGGTGAAGTCCCCTCGCCCATTGACCCGCCTCCGGGGTGCCGTTTCCATACCCGCTGCCCCAGGGTCATGCCAGTCTGCCGCCGGCAAATGCCAGAGCTAAGACAGATTGCCGAGAACCATCTGGTGGCCTGTCATCTCTATGATTAGATGGAAACCGATTTCAATGACAGGTATAATAATGACTGATAAAAGTACCAAAAGGAGGTATATATGGTAGTATCTGCTGATCAGGTAAAAAAGGTGGGCGTTATTGGTGCCGGGACTATGGGACACGGCATCGCCCAGGCCTATGCCCAGGAAGGCTATCCGGTCACCATCACCGATGCCGCCAAACCGGCCTTGGCTGGCGTCAAAGACAGGATAAAGTCCAATCTGGAGACCCTGGGCCGGGAAGAATTAATCCCGTATAGCGAAATAGAAAAAATAGTGGCCAGAATCACCGTGGTTGACAGTCTGGAGGACGCGGTCCGGGACGCCGACCTGGTCACCGAGGCTGTCTTCGAGGACCTGCCCACCAAAACGAATATCTTCCACGAGATGGAGAAATCCTGTTCCCCGGAGTGCCTTCTGGCCAGCAATACCTCGTCGTTCCCGATGACCGAGATATCATCACAGATGCAAAGACCCGACAGGGCCATTGTCACCCACTGGATGAATCCGCCCTATCTGGCACCACTGGTGGAAGTCGTGCCCGGAGAAAAGACATCGGAAGAGACCTACAAAACGGCGCATGAAATACTGGTGAAAATAAAAAAGGTGCCGGTCAAAGTGCAGAAGGAGGTCCTCGGCTTCCTCATCAATCGCATTCAGACGGCGATGAACCGCGAGGTATATCATCTGCTGGAAATCGGCGCTGCCAGCGCCGAGGATATCGACCGCGCCGTGGTTACCAGCCTCGGGTTCCGTCTGGCGTTTCTGGGGCCGCTGCTGATAAGAGACCTCGCCGGTCTGGACGTTACCTGCAAGGTGGACGAGACAATACTCCCCGAGCTGGACTCCTCAGTACAGGCCAACAGACTGCTCAAGGAGATGGTGAACCGCGGCGAGCATGGTGCCAAGACCGGAAAAGGCTTCTTCTCATACACGCCGGAATCAATCGCCGAAATCATACGGGAGCGTGACCGGAGGTTCATCCATCTGCTGAAAGAGCTGTATTAGCAGCAAGGGAGCTGGTCTTTTTCCGGGACATCGGCGTCCCGGCGTAAAACGCCCTTGTAATAAAGCCTGTATCCCGGTTTATTTCCTCTTGCGAGCGGAAGCGGCCGCCAATGGCGCCACCGCCAGCCAGATGGTGATGGTCATCAGCATGGACAGCGGGTAGTTGATGCTGACCAGTCCGATTTTCGGGGCGATAACCCCCCAGAGAAGCATGAAGAAAAAGGAGCTGAGAAAAAATCCCGGTATCGCCGCCAGTATGGAAAAGTAGCCCATTTTATGCCTCCATTC
>DAOUDY010000067.1:0-3016 GCA_034430755.1 Dehalococcoidales bacterium | reverse complement strand
CAGAATGATTTTACAGGATATGCTGAAGACCTCAATTGTCGACGATATATTCAGCCACAAGGTAGGTGAATTGAGCCAGCCGATATACGATGAGGAAGCAGAGAAATGGGTGGGGTACTGGCTGGTAGAGGTTTTGGAGAGAGATGAAGAGGAAGAGGAGGCCCATATCCAGATAATGCTGCTGGGCAGCGAAGATGAAGCGCAGAATATCAGAAGGCAACTGGAAGCCGGCGCGGAGTGGGGTGCCTTGGCTGTGGAGCATTCCCAGAAGAAAGGCGTTGCGGAAAACAAAGGGGAATGGATGGTATCACCGGGCGAGATGAATGCACTGGTTGATGCGTATGCCTTTGACCCGGAAACCGAACCGGGCATGATAAGCGAGCCAATCCGTGATGAAACGGTAACGACCAAGAGCGGTTACTGGCTGATAGAGGTGCTTGACGACGATGCCAACCGACGCATTGATACGCAACACCGGGACTATCTGAAGGCCAAAGCTTTTGATGAGTGGGTGGCGGCACTGGTGGACGACGAGGACAATGAAGTCGTAAACTACCTTGACCCGGAGAAAAAATCCTGGGCGATAGAGCAGGCGATGAGAGGCTAGAACAAGCAGCGAGGTATGAGGTGGCATGAAAAATAGAAGCATCGGCATCGGCCTGATGGGGCTGGGAATAATCGGCGGACAGGTGGCCAAGGTCCTGACCGAGAAAGCTGATATGCTCAGCGAGCAGGCAGGCTGTCCCCTGGTCCTGCGCAAGATAAAGGTGCTGCCCATCGACCTGGAAAGGCCGCTGTCTCAAGAGCTGCCGGCAGACCTTTTAACCACGGACGATGACGAGTTTTTCAATGACCCAGATATCGATATCATCGTTGAGGCCATCGGCGGCGAGAGCCCGGCCCGGGAGTACCTGGAAAGGGCCATCACCAGCGGCAGGTACGTGGTAACCTCAAATAAGGAGGTCATTGCCAAGCACGGCGCCGAACTGCAGGCCCTGGCCCAGCAGCACGCAGTTGGGCTGCGCTACGAGGCCAGCGTTGGCGGCGGCATTCCACTGATTGCGCCGTTCAAGCACGACCTGGTGGCCAACGAGATAACCGGCATCTACGCCATCATCAACGGCACCACCAATTACATCCTCACACGGATGGCGCGAGAGGGCATTGACTTCCCCATTGCCCTGAAGAGCGCTCAGGACCTGGGTTATGCCGAGGCCAACCCGGTCAATGATATCGAGGGCATTGACGCCAACTACAAGCTGGCCATCATGGCCTCGCTGGCCTTTCAGACCGTGGTCAAGCCGGAGGATATTTACCGGGAAGGCATCTCCCGCATTGGGAGTCGGGATTTCCGCTATGCCCGGGAACTGGGTTTCGCCATCAAGCTCCTCGCCATCGCCAAACGCGCTGGCAACTCGATCGAAGTCCGCGTGCACCCGGTCCTCATCCCTGAGGACTCGCTTCTGGCCAAGGTCGACGGCGTCTACAATGGCATCCTGGTGGAAGGCGACCTTATCGACAAGGTGCTGTTCTACGGGCAGGGCGCCGGTCCGCTGGCCACCAGCAGCGCGGTGGTGGCTGATGTCGTGGCCTCGGCGCAGGACATCACTTTCGGCGTGGGCAACCGGCTGAAGTGGAAGCCGGGGTCAGGAAAACGAATCAAGCCCATGGACGAGATTGAAACCCAGTACTACCTCCGGTTGAACTGCGCCGACCGTCCCGGCGTGCTGGCCCAGGTTTCCAAGATACTGGGCGATAACATGATAAGCATCGCCTCGGCAATTCAGAAGGAAGCCGACGAAGCCGCCCAGACCGCGGAGCTTGTCCTGACCACCCACCCATCACTGGAAAAGGCGATGCGTCAGGCCCTGCATCAGATTGAGCAGCTTGAGGTGGTCAAAGAAATAAGCAACTTCATCCGCGTGGAAGAGATTTAATCGCTGCCAGAAACAGGTGTTCAGCCCATGATGAAAACAGGCGTCCTCCACAGATATAAAGACCTCCTCCCCGTTACCCCCCAAACGCCGCTTTTCTCCCTGGGGGAGGGAGATACCCCGCTCGTCAGGTGCGACCAGCTGGCAAAGGAAATCGGCTGCGGGGAACTGTACCTCAAGCTGGAAGGGTGCAATCCCACCGGTTCCTTCAAGGACCGGGGAATGGTGGTGGCCGTGGCCAAGGCGCTGGAAGCGAAAAGCCAGGCCATCATGTGCGCTTCCACGGGCAATACCAGTGCCTCGGCGGCCGCCTATGCCGCCTACTGCGGCCTGACGGCGATTATCGTTGTGCCCGAGGGCAAAATCGCCCTCGGCAAGCTGGCTCAGGCCATCGTCTACGGCGCCCGAATCCTGACCATCGACGGCAACTTTGACCAGGCGCTGAAGATTGTCCGCGAGCTCACCGAGAAACACCCGGTGACCCTGGTGAACTCGGTGAACCCGCACCGTATCGAAGGGCAGAAGACGGCCTCCTTTGAAATCATTGACGTATTGGGCGATGCCCCTGACTACCTGTTCATTCCCGTAGGCAATGCCGGCAATATCACCGCCTACTGGAAGGGTTTTAAAGAATATTATGAACTGGGGAAGGCGAGCAAAAAGCCAATGATGATGGGCTTTCAGGCAGAAGGTGCCGCACCCATCGTTCACGGCCACCCCATTGAAAAGCCGGAAACGGTGGCCACAGCGATACGCATCGGCAACCCGGCGAGCTGGGAGAAAGCGACCGCCGCGCGTGATGAGTCCGGCGGCCTCATAGATATGGTCAGCGACGCCGAAATCCTGGCCGCGCAGAAGCTTCTCGCCACCAGGGCCGGAGTTTTTGGTGAGCCGGCGTCAGCGGCTTCCGTAGCCGGGCTGGTCAAGCTTTCCCGGCAGGGGCGGGACTTCTCCAAGAAAAAGATTGCCTGCGTGATAACGGGCACCGGCCTGAAGGATACCGATATTGCTCTGAAAGACGCCCCGCCCTTCGTCCGGCTGCCGGCCGATATCAGGGAGGTGGAGAAGGCGCTGGGCTGGGG
>DAOUDY010000066.1:0-13975 GCA_034430755.1 Dehalococcoidales bacterium | reverse complement strand
TTCCTCCTCTTCCCCCACGTATCTCCATAAGAATATGCCGAGATACCCCACCACCTCGCCTTGATGATACGCATCCAGAGGAAGAACAGGACGGGGTGTTTTTCACCCCACGGTATCAGCATGCTGTAGTAGGTGGTATTGTAAAGCTCATCGCTTCTCTGGTTCTTGTCCTTGGCCTCTTTTATCTTATCGAGAACGTACTTCCTGATATGGTATATGTTCTGTTGTTTTTTCTCTTCACCGGTGAGTGGCCTTTCCAGATTGTCCAACCTGTCCAGCTCCCCGCTTACTTCCTGAAGCAATCCCTGTAACTGTTCTTCGTTCATCATAATCCAGTATCACCTTCCACAGCAGTGTTTGTATTTCTTTCCGCTCCCGCAGGGGCAGGGCTCATTGCGACCTATCTTCCTGCCGCCCACCTTGGCTTTCTGTTTGCTGCTGGTGCCGCTCCGCCCGGCGACCTGAGCCATCGGGGACGGTGCCTGCGCCGACGGTTCTTTCTTGACAATGACATGATAGATGGTATGAACCACATCATGCTGAATGGTATCAAGCAGCGTCTGAAACTGCCGGTAGCCCTCACGCTTGTAGGCATCCACCGCCCGCGTCTGCCGCAGCGTCTGCCAGCCCGCCTGCTGGCGCATATCCTCCATTGCCGTTAAATGTTCCACCCACAGCTTGTCAATGATGCGCAGCATGACCAGTCGCTCGAGCACCCGCATGTTTTCCGGGCCCATCTCCTTCTCTCTCTCTTCATAAAGCGCCTCCGCCAGCTCGATGAGCCTGCCTTCAATCTGCTTCGGTTTCAATTCCAGCAGCGCATCGGCGGTCAATGCGGGGGGCAGGGGAAAGACCGTGGCCACATCGGCGAGCAGGCCTTCCACATCCCAGCCAACACCGTGCTCATCAGCGATGCGGCTGGCCACCATATTCCCTATCTCATCCCGCACCATGGACAGGATGTTTACTTTAAGGTCGGTGCCGTCCAGGATTTTGCGGCGTTCGGCGTAAATAAGCTCGCGGTGCCGGTTAACGACGTCGTCATACTCGACGAGGTGCTTGCGCATGTCAAAGTGGAAGCCTTCCACCCTGACCTGGGCGCCCTCAATGGAGCGGTTCACCAGCTTGTTCTCAATGGGCATGCTTTCGTCCATGCCCACCCAGTCCATAATGCCTTTAATGCGTTCGCCGCCGAAGCGGCGCACCACGTCATCCTCAAGGGAAACGAAAAAGCGCGAGCTGCCCGGGTCTCCCTGCCGCCCCGACCGGCCCCGGAGCTGGTTATCAATCCGCCGTGCCTCGTGGCGCTCCGTACCGATAACGTGCAGTCCGCCGGCTGATACCACCCGGTCATGTTTCTCTTTCCACTCGGCATCATTCTGGCCGTCCAGGCTCCCCCCGAGCACAATGTCAACGCCCCGGCCGGCCATATTGGTGGCCACGGTAACCGCCCCCGGCTCACCGGCCCGGGTGATGATGTAGGCTTCTTTTTCATGCTGTTTGGCGTTGAGCACCTCGTGGGGAACACCTTTACGTTTTAAAAGGTCGCTCAGCAGTTCCGACTTCTCTATGGAAACGGTGCCGAGCAGCACCGGCCGTCCTTCACGGTACATCTGCTCAATTTCACGCACCACGGCATTGAACTTGCCCCGCTCATTCTTGTAAATCTGGTCGGGGAAGTCATCCCGGACCATTGGCACGTGGGTGGGGATGACCATCACCTCCAGTCCATATATTTTGTGAAACTCCTCCGCCTCGGTGGCGGCGGTGCCGGTCATGCCGGCCAATTTATCGTACATGCGGAAATAATTCTGGATGGTGATGGTGGCATAGGTCATCGTCTCGCGCTGCACCCTGACTTTCTCCTTCGCCTCAATCGCCTGGTGCAGCCCCTCGGAGTAGCGGCGTCCGAACATCAGCCTTCCGGTAAACTCATCAACGATGATGACCTCGCTGTCCTTGACCACGTATTCACGGTCACGTTTGAAGAGCACGTGGGCCTTCAGGGCGTTGTCCAGAAAACGGGTGAAAACGTAGTTGGCCGGGTCATAGAGGTTCGACGACTTCAGCAATCCTTCCCGTTTTAACATTGACTCCACGGTGCTGATGCCGGCGTCGGTCAGATTGACGTTCTTCTCCTTTTCATCAACGACGTAGTCCGCCTCCGGTTTCAACCGGGGGATAAGACGGGCAAACACGTTATATATCTGGCCGGATTCCTCCGCGGGGCCGCTGATAATCAGCGGGGTGCGGGCTTCATCGACGAGCAGGTTGTCCACCTCATCAACGATAGCGTAGTGCAGCGGGCGCTGCACGCACTGGGACAGGTCCACCACCATATTATCGCGCAGGTAGTCAAAGCCAAACTCGCTGCTCGTCCCGTAGGTGATGTCAGCCTCATAGGCCTCTTTGCGGGGAACGGGACGAAAATGCCGCCAGCGGCTGTCCCCCGAGTCGTATTCCGGGTCATAAAGTCGCGATGGCTGGTGTTCGTCCGGCGTCTGCTGCGGGTAGATGCTGGCCACCTTCAATCCCAGCCGGTGATAAATCGGCCCCATCCAGTACGGGTCGCGCCGTGACAGGTAGTCGTTCACCGTCACCAGGTGGCAGCCTCCGCCGGCCAGCGCATTCAGGTAAAGGGGCAGGGTGGCCACCAGCGTTTTTCCTTCGCCGGTCTTCATCTCGGCGATTTTACCCTGATGCAGGACAATGCCCCCCATTAACTGGACATCAAAGTGGCGCTGGCCAATGGTTCTCTTGGCCGCCTCGCGCACGGCGGCAAAAGCCTCGGGCAGAAGCTGGTCAAGTGCCTCACCGTCCTTAAGCCGTGCCCGGAACTCATCCGTCCTGGCCCGCAGTTCGGCGTCGCCCAGCTTCTCAAACTCAGGCTCAAGCTGATTTATCTGCTCGACAATCGGCTGGAGCTTTTTCAGCTGCTTCTCGTTGGAGTCGACCAGGCTGCCCAGCCACTTAAGCATCCTCTTCCTCCCTGATGAGAGCTCTGGCTTTCTCCGCCACATCCTCCCAGACCAGAATGACAACCTCACCCATGCCATCAACGGCAAAGGCGTGCACGGAAGGGGCGGCATTCGCCTTTAACAGACACGGTATGCCATTGCTCTCCAGAAAGCTTTTGATTATCCGGGCTTCGGCCTCGCTGGCTGCCCGGTAGATTTCCGCCATCTTTTTCTGTTTTGTCACCACTGCTCACTCAAACATAGCACCTATGGAAAGCCCGGTATGAATGCGGTGAATGGCCTCGCCGAGCAGTGGCGCCATGGAGAGAACGGTGATTTTACCCAGTTTTTTCTCGCCTTTCACCGGCACGGTATTGGTCACCACCACTTCCTTCACCGGGCAGGAGTCAATTTTCTTCATGGCTGGCCCGGAAAGAATGGGGTGAGTACAGCAGGCGTATACATCCTTGGCACCGTTCTCAATCAGCGTCTCAACAACATTGACCAGAGACCCCGCCGTATCTATCTCGTCATCCACGGTGAGCGCGGTCATGCCCTCCACTTCACCGATGACGTTCAGTGTCTCCGCCTGGTCAACGTTACCGACGCGCCGCTTCTCCATAATGGCCAGCGGAGCGTTGAGCTTCTCGGCAAGGTCCCGTGCCCGCTTGGTGATGCCGATATCGGTGGCCACCACCACCAGGTGGTTGAAATTCCTGCCCTTGAAATAGTTGGCCAGCAGGTTCAAGGCGGTGAGCTCATCCACCGGGATACTGAAGAAACCCTGAATCTGCGCCGCATGCAGGTCAACCGTCAGCAGCCTATCCGCCCCGGCCACGGTCAGCAGGTCAGCAATAAGCCTCGCGGTGATGGGGACGCGAGGCTGGTCTTTCTTATCGGTACGGCCATATCCATAGTACGGCACGACCGCGGTAATCCGCTTGGCTGACGCCCGTTTGAGGGCATCAATCATAATCAGCAGCTCAACGAGGTTGTTGTTGACCGGTGAGCACAGCGGCTGGATGACAAAGGTATCACGCTCACGAACGTTCTCAAGGATGCGGACAAAGATGTTCTCGTTGCTGAACTGGAATACCTCGTTCTTTCCCAGAGGTATGCCAAGATAATCGACCACCTCCTTGGCCAGTTCCGGGTGGGCATTGCCCGTGAATACCTTTAGTTCATCCATCGGTGCCTGTCTCCTTTAGCCACAGCGTTTAGTACATATAAATTATAGCACGATTAACCGCTTACCTCACTACCTTAAGTTTCGACCGCTCTGCACTTGACAACGCGCACCTCGCCCTTTTATAATAAAAGAAACCCCCCAGCAAAAACTTGACATCCGACGTTATTTCTGTATATAAAGTACGAGAGCATTCCCCATATAAGCGGTGTCATCTGTTGTCAAGGTCCGACCTCAATAAACATGCTGCCAAGAAAAGCGAAGGTTTTTCTTGATTGCTTTAAAATTTGGTTTCCTGTATGTCAAAGTATATCTTTGTAACTGGTGGTGTAGTTAGTTCCGTTGGCAAGGGTGTAACCGTCGCTTCCATGGGCACCATTCTGAAGAGTCGCAAGTTCAGAGTCACGGCCCAGAAACTTGACCCCTATCTCAACGTCGACCCGGGCACAATGTCCCCTTACCAGCACGGTGAGGTATTTGTCACCCGGGACGGCGCGGAGACCGACCTGGACCTGGGCAACTACGAACGCTTCATTGACGTTGATGTGACCCAGGAGTCAAACGTCACTTCAGGGCAGATCTACAGCGCGGTTATTTCCCGGGAGCGGCGGGGGGACTTTCTTGGCGGCACAATCCAGGTTGTCCCTCACGTCACCTCGGAAATAAAGTCGCGCTTCCGGAAACTGGCGGAAAAGACCGGCGCCGATGTTATCCTAATTGAGGTCGGCGGCACGGTGGGCGATATTGAAGGTCAGCCTTTTCTGGAGGCCATCAGGCAGATGAGAAAAGACGTCGGCCGGGACAACGTGTTTTACGTCCACGTTACCCTGCTTCCCTATCTGAACTCGACCAGGGAACTGAAGACCAAGCCAACCCAGCACAGCGTCAATGAACTGCGCCGCATTGGTATTCAGCCTGATATCATCATCTGCCGCAGCGACCTTCCCATTCCGGAGAGCATCCGGGACAAAATCTCCCTCTTCTGCGACGTGGAAAGAGAAGCTGTCATCCCCCTTCCCACCGTCTCCACCATTTATGAGATACCGCTACTGCTGGAGGAGGCCGGGCTGGGCCGATTGCTCACCCGGAAGCTCCATCTTCCGGCCAAAAGGGCAAACTTGACGGAGTGGCGGGACCTGGTGGAAAGGCTCAAGACATCTCATGAACCGGTGAATATCGCGCTGGTCGGCAAATACGTTGAATTAACCGATGCCTACTTCTCGGTGCGTGAGGCACTGTGCCATGCCGCACTGTACCACAACCGGCAGTTAAACCTCTCCTGGGTGCACTCAGAAGACCTGGAACGCGACGGCTGCGATTCGCTGCTCAGGTCGGCGCAGGGCATCGTCGTTCCGGGCGGCTTCGGCATCCGGGGCATTGAAGGCATGGTCAAAGCCGCTAACTACGCCCGGACCAATAAAATCCCCTACCTTGGCCTGTGTCTGGGGCTGCATGTAATGGTCATTGAATTTGCCCGCCATGTCCTGAGATCAAAGAGACCAAATTCCACCGAGTTCGACCCCGAGACACCCTATCCGGTGATTGATTTCCTGCCGGAACAGAAGAAGATGCGCCAGAAGGGGGGCACCATGCGGCTGGGCAATTACCCCTGCAACTTAGTCCCCGGCACCCATGCCGCGCTGGCTTATGGCCAGAGGCTGGTTCACGAGCGCCACCGGCATCGCTATGAGTTCAACAATGAATTTCGCACCACGTTGGAGAAAGCGGGCATGGTTTACAGCGGCCTCTCTCCGGATGACCGTCTGGTGGAAATCTGTGAGCTCTCCAATCACCCCTGGATGGTAAGCTGCCAGTTTCACCCTGAGTTTGGTTCCCGGCCCAGCCGTCCCCACCCCCTTTTCCGCGACTTCATCGGCGTGGCCAAGGACGTACTGCGCGAAGGCGCACAACCACCATTACCTCTGGCGGCTGAACAGTGAGGACACAATGCGCTTCTTTACGACGCAACAACCGTTAACCGGCGACCCATCAGCCACACAACGCTTTTTCAGGATATCCAGCGATAACGATTCCCTTATCGAGAAGAAAAGGGGCATGTAGTGAGGTGATACCATGAATATTGAAGAACTGGAAGGCAAAACGAAGACCGAGCTGCTGACCATGGCCAAAGAGAAGGGCATCGCCAAGGCCGAGACCCTGAACAAACCGGACCTGGTTCTGCAATTGCTTCAGTCAGATGTGGAAGGGGAAGGCCACGTGTTCTGCCAGGGTATCCTTGATGTCATGAGCGACGGCTACGGCTTTCTCAGACGGGATACGCTGCTGCCCGACCATGCCGATGTCTATGTTTCCCCATCGCAGATTCGCCGCTTTGGCCTGCGCAATGGCGATATGATTGCCGGGCAGGGCAGACCACCAAAAAGCAATGAGAAATATTACAGCCTCCTGCAGATAATGGCCATTAATAATATCGACCCGGAACAGTCCAGAGACCGCCCTCACTTCGGTTCACTCACCCCCACCTTCCCTGACAAACTTATTAACCTGGAACATTCACCCGGTGAGCTTTCCACCCGTTTGCTCAATATGATTGCACCCATCGGCCGGGGGCAGAGAGGCCTGATTGTCTCCCCGCCCAAGGCAGGAAAGACGATGCTGCTCAAAGCCATTGCCAATGCCACCGCGACCAACTACAGCGATATTCATTTGCTCGTCTGCCTCATCGGGGAGCGACCCGAGGAAGTCACCGACATGAAACGCTCGATCAAAGGAGAGGTAATCGGCGCCACCTTCGACGAGCTGGTGGAGAACCAGACCCGCGTCGCCGAGCTGGCTCTGGAGAGGGCCAAGCGCATCGTGGAAAGCGGAAAGGACGTGTTCATTCTCCTCGACGGCATCACCCGCCTCACCCGCGCCTACAACCTGGCGATGCCTTCAAGCGGCCGTACCCTTTCCGGCGGCATTGACCCGGTGGCGCTTCACCCCGCCAAGCGCTTCTTCGGCGCCGCCCGCAACACCGCCGAGGGCGGCAGCATGACCATCATCGCCACCTGCCTTATTGACACCGGCAGCCGCATGGACGACCTCATCTATGAAGAATTCAAGGGCACCGGCAATATGGAGCTCCACCTCGACCGGCGGCTATCAGAACGCCGCATCTTCCCGGCTATGGACATACAGCGCAGCGGCACACGCCGGGAGGAACTTCTCATTGATGAAAACAGCCTGAGCAAGATATGGCTGCTGCGGCGCATGGTAGGCATGATTGCCTCGGACTCACCAAACTTCGTAGAAGGCACAGACCGTGTCCTTGACCGCATGCGCAAAACGAAGACCAACGCTGAATTTCTGGATGGCCTGAACAAGGAGATGTAAATTGCCCCGCCATCATGGTGCGATTGACCCCGGAGGCGATATTCTCCGGTACTCCAATGCTGAGCAGCCTGAGAGAGCTGGCAGATGAATGATAACAGTACCAGCCACCGAAGGAGACTCTCCCCCAGTATCATGGCCGGTCTATTCGTGGCGTTTTTTTTCGGCATTTCACTGTTCATCCGGGCCTATTTCCCACACGAACAGATCTTCAGTGGTGAATGGATTAAGTTTTCCAGCGTTGACGCCTACTTCCACATGCGATTAATAGACAGCCTGGTACATAATTTCCCCAGCCTCATCGATTTTGACCCGTACCTGCTCTACCCCTTCGGCATGAATCTGGACAACATCCATTTCTTCGACTGGCTTCTGGCCGGTATAATCTGGGTCTTCGGCCTCGGCTCACCAAGCCAGCATACTGTTGACATCATCGCGGTATATTTCCCCGCGGTACTCGCCGCGCTCACCGTTATCCCGGTTTACTTCATCGGCAAGGAGTTATTCGGGCGCTGGGCAGGGGTGATTTCCGCCGGTCTTATCGCCACATTGCCCGGGGAATACGTGGGGCGGTCAATTCTAGGCTTTACCGACCATCACGTTGCCGAGACGCTGTTCATCACCATCACCATGATGTTCCTTATCATGGCGGTCAAGCGGGCAAAGGAAAGCGCCCTGACGGTTCAGCATCTCCGGAACCGGGACTGGAAAGTAATCCGCAAGCCTCTCATCTACAGTTCACTCGCCGGTCTCTCCCTGGGGATATACCTGGTAACCTGGATTGGCGGGCTGCTCTTTGTCTTCATCATCCTTCTCTACTTATTCATCCAGTTCATCATAGACCACCTGAAGCGAGACAGCACTGCTTACCTCTTACCGGCAGGCATAATCACGTTCTTTATGGCCTTGATAATCTACGTGATATTCACCGGCGGCACGTTCACCCTCAATCCCTCCAGCGTGATACCCTGGCTCGCTCTGCTCGTGGCGGCGGCTCTCCCCATCGTCCTGCACTTAATCTCGGCAAAATACGCAAGCAAGAAAATAAGGCCATACTGGTACCCGGTAACCATCTTTGGTACAGGCCTTATATCAATTGCCATTATTGCCCTGGTTGCCCCGTATTACATTCGCTACGCGTTTGATATTTTCAATCCCTTCGGCGTGCGCACCATAATAGAGATGCAGTCGATACTTGCGCCGAGAGGTGAATTCACCTTTGAACTTGTCTGGGGTAACTTCGGCACCGCGTTCTTCCTTACCTTTATATTCATACTCTATTTCGCTATTTACTACATATTGCGCATTTTCATTGGCGAGCGAGTTTCTGAATTTAAAATAGGCAGCATCACCGTATTTCCCGATTCATTCACCACGGGAAAAAACATCCTGCTGATATGGAGCCTGGTAATATTGCTGGCAACCATTGGCCAGCGTCGTTTTGCCTACTATCTGGCCGTCAATGTAGCCTTGCTGGCTGGTTTTCTATCCTGGCGATTCTTTGAGATAAATCGAGACATCCATCCTGTAATCAAATATGTTAACCTTATTGCTGCCATCGCCGCGATACTCTTGCTCATTTTATTTGCTGATATCAACCCGGCACTAATAGCGATACTGGTATCCCTGCTCATCGCCTATTCATTCTGGCAATTTTCCCAGATTCTGGGCATTTCAAGATTTACGAACCCCAGACCTGAAACGCAGAAAAGGAGCAAGCATAGAGAAAGGTCACCGGCAAGATTGGCGCCGGCCCTGTACTACGCAAACATCGCCGTGGTGATAATCATTTTATTCTTCCTGGTCTTTTTCCCCAACATTAAGCCGGCAGTGTACACTGCCTCCCGGGCGCAGTATACCCCGTCCGACGCCTGGGCACGCTCTCTCGACTGGATGAGGGAAAATACACCGGCGCCTTTTGGCGACTCGAATTTTTACTATGAGCTCTATGAGGCTCCCCGGTCCGGTGAGCAATATGATTATCCTGATTCGTCTTATGCCGTCATGGCCTGGGTTGACTACGGTTACTGGATAGCCCGTATTGCCCAGCGGCCGGTTAACCTCACCCCTGGTCCCGGGGGATTCTACGTGGCCAGGTTCTTCCTTTCCCAGGATGAAGAATCATCTCAAGAGGTAGAGTGGGAAACGAGTTGGGAACAGGAAACCATCCCGGAGAGCAGTCTAATCGATAAACTGGGTGCCAGATATATCATGCTTGACGAGATGACCACAACCAGCAAGTTCTGGGCACTGGTCAACTGGTCCAAAGAGGAAAATACGAAATATTTCGATAACTATTTGTTGCCCCAGGAAGAAGGTAAATTTGTCGGGGTAACCCTGTTTCACCCGGAATACTACCGTTCCCTGGCGGTCAGGCTGTATAACTTCGATGGAAAGGCGGTGACGCCGATTGAGACGGTGGTCATCTCCTACGAAGAAAAGCCATTCCAGGAAGGTGGTACGGTAAAGGTAGTCAGCAGCATCGAGTTTTTCCCCAGTTATGAAGAGGCAAACAACTACATAGCGAGTCAGAAATCAGGACAGTTCCAGGTCGTCGGCGACTCGCCATATGTCAGCCCGGTGCCTCTCGAAGAATTGAAGCACTACCAGCTGATTTATCACTCCCCGGAGTCCACATATCAGGCCGGTGTGGGCAGTGTGCCCTCGGTAAAAATATTCGAATACGTTAAATAAAAATCGCCTTTGACACCTATTTTCACTTGACAAAAATAGTGAAAAATCCAATTATTAGGGATGGAGGCGGAGGCTATTTTACATGCAGATAAGGAAGGCTTACCGAGAGGTCAATCCCGAACTGCTCTACGCAGAGATAAGAGATTTTGTCCTGAAGCAGGGAGTCAGTCTGGGCGAGGAAAAGATGGAAACGTACGCCCTGCCCAGCGATACTTCCTCGTTTATAACTCGAGGTACTCTTTCTTTCAAGGCCCGGGGTGACGCTGGCCAAGAAAGGGAATGCCTGCGGGCCCACGTGGTTGGCTCAGTCAAAACGGAAACCAAGTTAATGCTGGACGGCGATGATAAGCTCTTCCCGCCGGAGAAATTGTCATCATTGCAGGAGGACCTGGACTTTATTTTCGGGTCATACGAGGTAAAGTAAAGGGTCATAACCCCGAGGCGAGCCGGTACATGTTCTCGTAGGCCTTGCCAAAATCGGGGTTATCTTTTTCCAGCCCGCTTCTCAGCCTTTTCATCTGCCGGATAAATGCGTCCCGGTCCTTATTTTTCACCATTTCCGCCCACTCCGCCACCTTTCCCTGGAGCAGCGCCTCAATGTCCGAAACGCCGGGCAGATTCATCTGAATGGAAGCATAAAGCTCCGGGTTCTCCGAGATAACGCTCTCCACCAGGGTCAGCAATACCTTGTAGGTAATGCCACCGAGCGTCGCTGGCCGTGCGACCTTGTTCGAGCTGAGGAGGGTATCGGCAGCCACCACGGCAATGAAATGGGAAAGCCCGAGAATGACCGTCATTTTATCATCGTGCTCTTCGGGCGTCATCAGGCTGACGATGGCTCCCCTTGCTTCCAGATAATCCCTCACTTTCCCGGCAAGGGTTCTTTCCTCATCACTGGTTGGAGTTAATACAAAATTCTGGCCGGCGACCCCCTGCGCCCCCGGGCCAAAGAGGGGGTGCGTCCCCAGCACCAGCCTGGTCTTCAGGTGCCGGTGCATGGCGGCCACGGGCATGACCTTTACCGAGGTGACGTCAACCACCACCTGCTCCGGCCGGATATACGGGGCCAGCTCGATAACAACGCCCTCAAAAGTATCTATCGGCACCGAGAGCAATACGACTTCGGCGTCTTTGACCGCCTCCGTATTTGAGGCAGCGTCAACGCCAAGCTCCTGTTTGGCGGCCATGACCTTGCTCCCGGTTCGGCCGCTGATTATTACCTGGTTGCCCTCGGCCAGTAAATGGCGGGCAAACCACCGCCCCATTTTCCCCGACCCACCGATTATAGCAACCTTCACGCAGGCACCTCACAGTCCTCTCTTCGCCTTCGGATACGAGCCCAGCACCTTGAGGAAAATCGACAGTTTCTCCACATTCTTCAGCGCTTCGCGGGCGGCGGCGTCCTCACGGTGACCATCAAAATCGAGATAGAAATTGTACTGCCAGGGCTTCTGCCGCGTTGGCCTGGACTCCAGCTTGCTCAGATTCAGGTTGCGACGGGAAAACTCGCCGAGGGCTTCATAGAGTGCGCCCGGCCGGTCCTTGGTCGAAAAAACAATCGATGTCTTGTCATTCCCGCTTGGTGGCGAGTCTTTTCTGGCCAGGATGAAGAACCGGGTAAAATTGTTCGGGTTGTCCTCTATCTCTCTGGCGATTATCTTCATGCCGTAGATTTCCGCAGCCCGGCCGCTGGCGACGGCGGCGCTGTCCGTTAACCCCTGCTCTTTTATCATCTTGACGCTGCCCGCGGTATCATAGCTGGGAATCAGCGTCGCGTTCAGGTGTTTCAGAAAACTGTGGCACTGTCCCAGCGCCTGAGGATGAGAGTAGACCTTCTTCACCGTATCCAGGCTGGCATCAGGGCCAGCGATGAGACAGTGGATGACTCTCAGTTCAATCTCACCGCATACACGCAGACCGGACTCCAGCATAAGGTCGTAGGACCGGCTGATGCTCCCTTCCAGCGAGTTTTCCACCGGTATCACGCCAAACTGCACCCCTTCTTTCTCAACCGACTTGAAGACCTCTTCCAGCGTCTCCCGGGGCCAGCTCTCTATTGACGTGCCGAAGATTTGAAAGGCAGCTTCCTCGCTGTAGGCGCCCGCCTCGCCCTGAAAGGCAACCGTGACGCCCTCTTTGTTTTTACAGGCAGAGATGATGCGCTCATAGATGCTTTTTAAATCTTCCCGGTTGATGTCGATACCCTTTTCTTGAGCGACGCGTTTAACATTTTCCAGAACCCTCTTTTCCCGTTCCCGGTCCTCAATCAAGCGGCCCTTTTCCCGCTTGCCTATGCCTATCTCCTCGGCAATGCGTACCCGCTCGCCAATAAGCTCCATAATTCTGGCATCAACGTCATCAATCTGCTTCCGTAACTCTTCCAGGTTCATGATAGCACCCTCGGCATAAGTCCTGCCTGCAGGACGAAGTCGCATATGATAACCGCCATCATCGCTTCCACCGCCGGCACCGCCCGGGGAACGATGCAGGTATCATGTCGGCCGGTCACGGTGAGGCTGGCCTTGGCCATCTTCTGGATATCCACCGTCTCCTGGCTTCTGGCGATGGAAGCGGTGGGCTTGACGGCGACCCTGACCACTACCGGCATGCCGGTGCTGATGCCGCCGAGCACCCCGCCGGCGTTGTTGGTCCGGGTAACGATGCGGCCATCTTTGATATCATAAAGGTCGTTGTTTTCCGAACCTTTCATGTCAGACACGGCAAAGCCGGCACCGAACTCCACTCCCTTGACCGCCGGAATGGCGAACAGGGCTTCGGCCAGTTCCCCGTCGAAGTTATCGAAGACGGGCTCGCCCAGCCCGACAGGCACATTAAGGGCGATGCCCTCGATAATCCCGCCCAGGCTGTCCTTTTCTTCCCTCGCCTTCTCAATCAATCGGGCCATCTTCTCGGCAGCCTCCCGGTCGGCACACCACAGCGGGTTCTTTCGGGCGCTTTCCCTGATAGCGGTCAACTCCTGCGCTCTGGCCTTGATGCCGCCGATTTCAACGGTATGGGCGAAGACCTCTATGCCCAGGCGACCGATTAACTTTTTAGCGATGGCCCCGACCATAACGTAGGCCAGAGTTATCCTCCCCGAAAACCGGCCCCCGCCACGGAAATCGTTAAATCCGCCGTACTTGACGAAGGCAGTGTAGTCGGCATGGCCGGGACGCAGGGCAAACCGATTTTTCCTATAGACGCCGGAGTCTACGTCTTTATTCCAGGAGAGCAGGCAGATGGGCGCACCGGTGGTATGCCCGTCATAGACGCCGGAGATTATCTCCACCTTGTCCGGCTCCCAGCGCTCCGTGGTGCCGGCGGCGCCGGGCCGTCTCCTCTCCACCTCCGGCTGGATATCCGCCTCGCTGAGCGGCAGCCCCGCCGGACAGCCATCAACCACGGCACCCATGCAGTCGCCGTGGCTCTCGCCGAAGCCAGTGACGATGAAAATCTTTCCCAGAGTGTTACCCATCTATCTTCAGCCTTCCTCCAATGCTCCCTAGTATATCCCAGAATTCCGGAAATGTCTTGTCGACGCATTCCGCATTATTTATAACGGTGTTTCCCGCCAGCGTGCCCGGGATGCTGAAGGCCATGGCGATACGGTGGTCGTTGTGGCTGTCAATGACCGCGCTTTTCAGCTTCGAGCCCGTGATGAAGAGCCTGTCTTTTTCCTCGGCGACCTTCACCCCCATCTTTTTTAGCCCCTCCCTGACGGCGGCCACGCGGTTCGATTCTTTTAGCCTCGCCCGGCTTATACCGGCAAGCTCGCTCGTTCCCTCGGCCACCGCCGCCAGAACCG
>DAOUDY010000065.1:0-8573 GCA_034430755.1 Dehalococcoidales bacterium | reverse complement strand
AAAAGAGTTAAGCAAATTCGCAAAGCTAATCGAATACGAATTGTTAAGCAGATGAAGATAAATGACCAAGGATTAATTGGCTCCCCGAGCTGGACTCGAACCAACAACCTAGCGGTTAACAGCCGCCCGCTCTACCATTGAGCTATCGGGGAATGCACGGAAAGGCCGAATTCATTATCGTTATTCTGACGAGCAAAGTCAAGCTCATTATTCCTGATTGCCGAACGACCATATGGCAAGCAGAACCATCGCTGCCCCGAAGCCGGCCAGAATGGCGACTTCGTTCCAGAGCGTTAGCGTATGCCCGAAAAGGCTGATGCTGTAGATGGCGTCCGGGGTCGCGCCGAGCACCACCTGGCGGATGGGGGCGATGCCGTAGGTGGCCGGGTTGACCTTTACCAGCACGTTCATCCATTCCGGCAGACCCTGCAACGGGAAGAACGCCCCGGAAAGAAATACCATGGGGAACATCAGCATCTGCATCGTGGCCTGAAACGCTTCCATGGAACGGATGCGGGTGGCCAGCAGAACGCCGAATGAGCCTAAGGAAGCGGCCAGCAGGAACATGAGCGGCAGGAGCGCCAGCACTGTCCCGATGGAAAGGGAAACGCCAATAAGCGGGGCAAAGGCGAGTATCAGCACTCCCTGAAGCGAGGCAATGGTGGCTGACCCCAGTGTCTTGCCGACCGTGACGGCGGCGCGGCTGATGGGTGCCACCAGCACTTCCTTGAGGAAGCCGAACTCGCGGTCCCAGACCACGGAAACCCCGGACATGAACGAGCTCATCAGCACCGTCATGCCGATGATGCCGGGGTACATGAACTGGGTGAAGTCGAAGCCGGCGCCGAGGACTCCCATTCTGGCGCTGAGCCCGCTGCCGAAGACAAAGAGGAACAGGAGCGGAAAGCTGAATGAGCCTATCAAACGCATCTTGTCGTACCAGAAGCGCAATATGTCACGGTACCAGATGGTATAGATACCACGCAGTTGATTCATAATAACCCTCCTAGCGCCGCATACGGCGGCCATGCTGGCGAACCATTGCCTTGAAGGTGTCGCTGACGTCTTCCTCCCGTATCTCCCTTCCCGTGAGCTTGAGGAACGCGTCATCGAGGCTGGGGCGGCGCATGCTCACGCTGACTATCAGGGTGCTGAATTCGCGCAGGAAAACGGGGAGAAACTCCTCTCCGTTGGCAACCTCAAAACAGAGCCCGTCGCCGTCACGCCTGGCCTCAATCCGGTAGCGGCGCCTGATTTCCTCCGCCGCTCGGTCATTATCGTCGGTCTTCAGCGATACGATGTCCTTGCCCACCATTCTCTTTAATTTTGTCGGCGTGTCCATGGCGATGAGCTTGCCTAGGTCAATAACGGCAATGCGGTCGGCTTTATCCGCCTCATCCATGTAGTGCGTGGTGAGGAAAATGGTCGTCCCTTCCTGCCGCCGCAGCTCGAGGATATACTCCCACATACGATTTCTTGTCTGCGGGTCGAGCCCGAGCGTCGGCTCATCGAGGAAGAGGACCCTGGGGTGGTGCAGCAGTCCTCTTGCCAGCTCCAGGCGCCGCTTCATCCCTCCGGAATAGGTACGCACCTGGTTGTGGCGCTTGTCCCAGAGTTCCATCATCTTGAGCAACTGTTCGATGCGCGGCTCGCGGACCGAGGCGGGTACGCCGTAAACGAGGGCGTGAAAACGGAGGTTCTGCAGGCCGCTGAGCCTTTCATCGAGGCTGGGGTCCTGAAAGACCAGGCCTATCTGCTGGCGCACCTGGCTCTGCTGGTGCACCACGTCCAGGCCGGCAATGCTGGCCCGACCGGAGGTCGGCTTGGTCAGCGTGCAGAGGATATTGATGGTGGTGGTCTTCCCGGCCCCGTTCGGCCCCAGAAAGCCGAATATCTCCCCCGGCTTAACGCTGAAGCTGATGTTGTTCACCGCCACTAGGTCGCCGTACTTTTTCATCAGATTTTCAACTTCAATTATATGTTCACTCATACCTCACCAAATATTAAGAACTATGGTAGTTGGGGGTCACCCGCCGTGCGAGCTGAATATCCGCTGGAGTATTGCCCGCTACTATTGTAGCATTTCAAGCCTGTCGTTGTTTAGCGGCGGTAAAATACGGTAATATGAAATAAGAGGCTTTCCTGAAGGAGAATTTAAAGTCAATGAGAGTGAGATACCAGAGTTATCGCAGCTATCCGGGCGATGGCATCAGTCCAATACTGTTGATTATAATCGCAAACCTGTTTATCTACGTGGCTATCTTTATATTGGGTATAGTCTCGCCATCGCTGGCGGACAGGATGTTCCTGGGTCTAGCGTTGCCGATGCCGGAATATTTCTGGGCGCAGCCGTGGACAATACTGACGAGCGTCTTCCTGCATACCAGATTCTGGCATATATTCGCCAATATGATAACTCTCTACTTCTTCGGCACCGCCTTTAATAGACTGGTTGGCGATAAAAGATTTCTGCTGGTGTACTTCAGCGGCGGTATTGTAGGTAATATACTCATGCTATTGCTGGCTGACTTTGCACCTTACTACGTAGCGTTAGGCGCCTCCGGCGCCGTGTTCGCCCTTGCCGGCGGGCTGGTGGTGATGCGGCCAAAGTTGCCGGTGATGATTTTTCCCATCCCCCTGCCAATACCTCTCTGGGTGGCGGTCATCGGCGGTTTCCTGCTGCTCTCATTTATGCCGTCGGTCGCCTGGCAGGCGCACCTCGGCGGACTTGTAGTAGGCCTGATTGCCGGCTTCATTTTTAGCCGGAGGGAAAGGTACCGCTTCTTTTGAGGCACCGGCGTTGTCAGCTTGACTTTTGCTCTGGCCGTTCTTTATAATAGCTTGCTGGTTGGCTTGTTGTTGACCAGGTTATCGCCTGAGTAGCTCAGTTGGTCAGAGCAGCTGTCTTGTAAACAGCAGGTCGTGGGTTCGAATCCCCCCTCAGGCTCCGGGGTTTGAGATTGTGGAGGGGTGCCGGAGTGGTTAATCGGAGCAGTCTGTAAAACTGCCGCCCTAAGGGCTACACAGGTTCGAATCCTGTCCCCTCCACCAGCGAGAGGTTGGCGGGAGAGCCGGCGCCTCGTTCTGTATAAGAGCGGGCCGGTTGTTGACTTTTCATAATTAATACCCTAAAATTAGCTTTGTAATTATGCCCACATAGCTCAGTCGGTAGAGCACGTTCTTGGTAAGAACGGGGTCACCAGTTCGAATCTGGTTGTGGGCTCGGTAGAAACGGAGGTTGAAATGGCAAAACAGAAATTCGAAAGGACCAAGACGCATGTAAACGTGGGGACCATCGGTCACGTTGACCACGGCAAGACAACGCTGACATCAGCGATCACGCTGGTCTTGGGCAAGGCCTACGGTGCCACCCAGTTCCGTGCCTTTGAGTCAATCGACAATGCTCCGGAGGAAAAGGCGCGCGGCCTGACCATTGCCATCGCTCATATTGAGTATGAGACGCAAAAGCGGCATTACGCCCACATCGACTGCCCGGGTCACGCCGACTACATCAAGAACATGATTACCGGTGCCGCCCAGATGGACGGTGCCATTCTGGTGGTCAGCGCTCCCGACGGGCCGATGCCACAGACCAGAGAGCACGTTCTCCTGGCACGTCAGGTGATGGTGCCGCGAATCGTGGTAGCTTTAAATAAAGTGGATGCCATGGAGGACGAGGAGCTTCTGGAGCTGGTGGAGATAGAGGTGAGGGAGCTGCTCAGCAACTACGAATTCCCGGGAGACGAGATACCGGTTGTTCGAGTCAGCGCCCTGAAAGCGCTGGAGTGCGGCTGCGGCAAGAGCGAATGCCAGTGGTGTGGCCCGATACTGAAATTGATGGATGCCGTTGACGAATATGTGCCGGTTCCGGTCCGGCCCAAGGACAAGCCGTTCCTGATGGCTGTGGAAGACGTCTTCAGCATCAAGGGTCGCGGCACGGTGCCCACCGGCAGGGTCGAGCGTGGCGTGATTAAACCGGGAGATGAGGTTGAAATCGTTGGCCTGCACCACGAGCCGAAGAAAGTGGTGGCCACCAGCCTGGAGATGTTCCACAAGACGCTGGACTATGCCGAGCCCGGTGATGCAGTGGGCGTCCTGCTGCGCGGTGTTGAACGTGAAGATATCGAGCGCGGTCAGGTGCTGGCGGCGCCCGGCTCGATTAAACCGCATACCTATGTTGAAGCCAATGTCTACGTGCTGACCAAGGAGGAAGGCGGCCGGCATACGCCGTTTTTCAATGGCTATAAACCGCAGTTTTATATCCAGACCACCGATGTTACCGGCTCTATTGAGCTCCCGGAGGGGGTGGAGATGGTGATGCCCGGTGACAATATCACCATGAAGTTAAAGCTCATCTATCCGGTGGCCATTGAGCAGGGTCTGCGCTTTGCTATACGCGAAGGAGGCAGGACGGTAGGGTCTGGTACCATCAGCAAAATTATAGAGTAGCTTTATGGCGAAAAAAAGTGAAGCAAGGGGTATAATCCATCTCGCCTGCACTGAGTGCCGGGAGAGAACATATACCACGACGAAAAACCGTAAGAATGACTCTCAGAGACTGGAATTGAACAAGTACTGCCCTCGTTGTCGCACGGTGCGGCTTCACCGCGAGGTTAAGTAGTACGGCATGTTGGAGAGGTAGGGATGCCGGCGGCACATCAGTCAGCGACGACCAGACGTTTACGATTAAGGTTCATCGGCGAGATCATCACCGAGTTGAAGAAGGTGGTCTGGCTCTCCAGGCGGGAGGTGATCTATTTATCAACTCTGGTGCTGATAATCTCAGTAGTCGCCGGATTGATTCTGGGGGCGATTGATTACGGCTTTACTGCCCTCGTCGAAGGTGTTTTTCTGGGCCACTAAACGCTTATTTATGCTGATGACCGCAGAGAAGAGCGCATCATGTACAAGCCAAATAGGACCGGTGAGGTAATTCGTGGCCGATAACGGAACAAACTGGTACGTCATCCACACCTACTCGGGCTATGAGGAAAGGGTGCAAAAGAATCTGGAGCAGCGACGCAATTCAATGGATGCTGCTGATGAAATACTGAAGGTCGTCATACCTACCGAGGATGAAATTGAGGTGAAAAACGGCCAGAGGCGCACCGTGACCAAGAAAATACTGCCTGGCTATGTCCTGGTGCAGATGAGAATGACCGATAAGAGCTGGACTGTGGTGCGGAATACCCCCGGTGTTACCGGCTTTGTGGGGAGCGGGGGCAAGCCAACGCCACTCCAGGAGGATGAGGTCGGCCAGATTCTAAGGCAGATGGAAGCCGAGGTGCCCAAGGTGAAGGTCGGCTTCCGCCGCGGGCAGAGTGTCCGCGTCACCGATGGCCCGTTTATCGATTTCGTGGGCGTAGTGGATGAAATCAATAGCGAGAAGGGCAAGGTCAAGGTGCTGCTGTCCCTTTTCGGCCATGAAACACCGGTGGAACTCGACTTTTTGCAGGTGGAAAAACTTTAGCTAGCTTGAGGAGAGAACATGGCGAAGAAGGTAAGGGCGATAATAAAACTGCAGATTCCCGCTGGTCAGGCGAATCCGGCGCCGCCGGTAGGCCCGGCACTGGGTCAGCACGGAATCAATATCATGCAGTTCTGCAAGGAATACAACGACCGTACGTCCTCACAGGCCGGCTCCATCGTCCCGGTGGAGATAACCGTCTTTGAGGACCGGTCATTCACCTTCATCACCAAGACACCCCCGGCCACTGATTTGCTGAAGAAGGCGCTGGGGATTGAGAAGGGGAGCGGCAGCACTGGCCATGAGGAAGCGGGCACCCTTTCCCGCGACAAGCTGCGTGAAATCGCTCAGACCAAAGCCAAGGACCTGAGCGCCAACAGCATAGAAGAAGCGGAAAAAATCATCGCCGGCACCGCCAGAAGTATGGGAATCAAGGTAGAAGGGTAAGATGGCTAAACACGGTAAAAAATACAACGAAGCAGTTCAGTTAGTCGAAAGGACAAAAACATATGCTCCTGAAGAGGCAGTAGAGCTGGCGAAAAAGACGGCGCACGCCAGCTTTGACGAAACCGTGGAGTTGCACCTTCGCATGGGCGTTGACCCGCGCAATGCGCAGCAGCAGGTCCGCGGCGTGGTGCTTCTTCCCTACGGGCTGGGCAAAAAGGTAAGGGTGCTCGTCTTCGCCCAGGGAGAAGCGGTCAAAGCTGCCGAATCCGCCGGTGCCGACTACGTCGGTGGAGATGAGCTGGTCAAAAAAATTGAGGATGGCTGGCTGGAGTTCGATACCGCCATTGCCACACCGGACATGATGGGCAGAGTGGGCAAGCTGGGCAAGATTCTGGGGCGGAGAGGGCTGATGCCCAACCCCAAGTCAGGAACCGTTGTCCCCGCCGAGGACCTTCCCCGCGTTATCGAAGATTCCAGGAAAGGCCGCGTTGAATTCAAGCTGGACCGCACCGCCATCATTCACGTGCCGCTGGGCAAGGTCAGCTTTGATAATGAGCAGTTGATGGGCAATCTGACGGCCCTTGTCGAGGCGTTGATGAAAGCCAAGCCCGGTGGTGCCAAGGGGCAATACGTCAGGACGGCCGTGCTGACGACGACCATGGGGCCGGGAATACAGCTTGACCTCAGGCCGACCCTGGCGCTCACCAGCAGTTAATGATGGTTTACTTTTACGGCCGAACCAGCTAAAATAGATGAGACAACTGAATAGCGTGTCCTGAGACAGCGGGTGCCGGCAACGGCTTAATCGATGTGCCTGCCGAGGATGATAGAGAATCCAGATAAACTGGATTTCGATGTCCCTGTGCGGCGGGTGCAGGGATTTATTTTTGGCTGGCTCGGGATGTTCAGGAGGTAGTAATGCAGCGAGAAGAGAAAGTACAGGTTGTTGATGAACTGAGTCAGGTGCTTTCGGAATGCAGTGTCGGCATCCTGACCGACTATCGAGGGTTGACCACCGCCGAGATAACCGACCTGCGGCGTAGCCTCAGGCATTCAGAGATAAAATACCGTGTGGTGAAGAACACACTGGCGCGATTTGCCGCGGAAAAGGCGGGGAAAAACGAGCTGGTCAGCTTTTTTGAGGGGCCGGTGGCGATTGCCTTTGGCTATGGAGACATCGTGTCCCCGGCCAAGATTCTGGCCGATTACATTCGAACACGGAAAACGACCCTGACCATTAAGGGCGGCTTTGCCGGCGACCGGATTTTTACTCCGGCGGATATCGAAAGCCTGGCCTCATTACCGTCCACCGAGGTATTGCTGGGCAAAATTCTGGCTGGCATACAGAGCCCTATTTACCGTCTGGTCAACTGTCTGGCAAACCCCATGAGAGAGCTTGTGGGGGTACTGCAGGAGAGAGCGAAACAACTGGAGGGAGGATAATATGGCAGAAGATAAAGAGAAAGAGGTAGCCGCGACGCCGGAAACCGCCGAGGCGGAGGCGAAGGCAGAAGAGCAACCGGCTGCGGAAGAGAAAGCGGAAGCCGCCCCAGAGGCGGCGGCAGCGGAGGCGAAAGCAGCCGAAGCGGCCGAGGTAAAGGAAGCGCCGCCAGCCGGAAAAGCAGAGGAAAAGCCCAAGGCGAAAAAGGAAAAGGCGGCGGCGGAAGCGCCGGCTCCGCCAGCCAAAGAGAAGGTCAAGGTATCTCCGGCCATTGAGGAGATAATAACCGCAATCAAGAATATGACCGTTCTTGAGCTGGCAAACACGGTCAAGGCGCTGGAAGCCGAGTTTGGCGTTACCGCGGCGGCGCCTGTAATGGCGGGGGCACCGGCAGGGGCGGGAGCACCGGCTGAAGCTGGCGCGGCGGCCGAAGAGCAGACCGAGTTCAGCGTCATCCTCGCCGAAGTAGGCGCCAACAAGATTGCCGTCATCAAGGCGGTGCGTGAGGTGACAACGCTGGGTCTGAAGGAATCCAAGGACCTGGTGGAGAGTGCACCCAAGCCAGTGCGAGAGGGCGTAAACAAGCAAGAGGCGGCCACTATCAAGGGAAAACTCGAGGCGGCCGGAGCCAAAGCGGATATCAAATAATCCCGGCCTGGCCCATCCGGTTGAAAAAGAGGCCAGAATAGCCTATAGTTACCACAAATAAAATTCTGGTTTACGGAGGGCGGTGGGGCATGTTAGTTCGGGATTGTTTAATACTGATTGGCGCTGGTGGCCTGTTTCTGGTCATTGGCATACTGGCGTATACCTGGGGCAAGCGGGAGGAAGAAAGCTACTACGGTAAAATAGCGAAGCGCCCCGGGGATACCCGCGAATTTATGGAACGCTGGCCACCACGCCCGCAGCCCGGTGCCCTCAAGATAGGCGGCGTTATCGCCATCTTCCTCGGTGCGGTATTGCTGGCCACGGGCGGAATTTTCTGCCTTACCGCGCTCTACTGAGCGGGCGGTGGCAGGCTCAACTCCTGAAGGTCAGCCTCAATTCTAAGCGCATTGGCCTGAAGCCGGTTTGACGGTATCACCCGTCCGTCCTGATAGACGAACCAGCTCGCCTGCTGCCAGTAAGGTTTCTCTTCCCAGTCCTCAGCCCCGCTCATATCCACCTTGACATACCAGACACTGCTGCCGTCTTTAAAGAGCTCGGATTCGGCACTCC
>DAOUDY010000064.1:0-13446 GCA_034430755.1 Dehalococcoidales bacterium | reverse complement strand
CGAGGGGCAGTTGATTGAGACCTCACTGCTCGGTAGTCAGATTCGGCTGATGGGCTTTTCCATGACGCGGGTCCTCTTCACCGGTGAACAATTCCCGCGCAGCCGAATGCGCTTCTTCACCGGACAGGCACCGAACCTGACGTGCACCTTCACTGACAAGAACGGCAAGCCATTCATAATTCAGGTGGTCGGTGAGGACCGCTGGCGGAAAGGCCTGGAAGCTGCTGGCCTGGCCAAGGCACTGGATGAGGCCGGCTGCAGCAAGCTGGGGGATATTGCCGCTTCCGAGGAGAACAGGAAGATTTTCCTGGATACCATGGATAGACTTTTTGCCACTGATACCCGGGAGCACTGGCTGGAGTTACTTCGTGGGGCCGATGTAATAAGCGCCCCGATCAACACCCTGGCGGAAGCAGCGGCCGACCCCGATGTCATCGCCAATAATTATATAATTGAGGTTGAGCACCCCAGGGTGGGAAAGATAAAAGAGGTCGGCTTCCCCTGGAAATTCTGCAAGACTCCAGCCAAAGCTGGAATCGCACCTGAACTGGGTGAACACAACAGTGAGGTGCTAAAAGGACTGGGCTATTCTGATGCGGATATCAAGCAGCTCAAAGAAGAGGGGGTAATCTAAAAAAGCGGGTGATGGGATTCGAACCCACGACTCTTTGCTTGGGAAGCAAATACTCTGCCACTGAGTTACACCCGCCCAATCCGTTATTTTAAAGGAAAAGTCCACTGCTGTAAAGGCATTTTCCCACGGCTACTTTCTCAACAGGGAGCTAGCTCCACTCGCCGGCATTGGCCCGCGGCCATACCCTGGCCAGCTCGCTGGCCAGAAGCTGATGTTCCGGTTTTTTCAGACCGGGGTCTATTTGGAAAAGACGGACAGCCTCATTGCGGGCCAGCTCCAGAATCTTGACGTCGGAGAGCCTGGCCATGCGCAGGTCGGGCAGCCCGCTCTGGCGCGTGCCGAAGAACTCGCCCGGGCCGCGCAATTTTAAATCTTCTTCCGCCAGGACAAAACCGTCCTGAACGTTTTCGATGATGTCCAGGCGTGCTCTGCCCACTTCCGACGGGTTCTCGGCCAGCAGCATGCAGTAGCTCTGCTCCTCCCCACGCCCGACGCGACCCCGGAACTGGTGCAGCTGGGAAAGGCCAAAACGGTCGGCGCTCTCAATGAGCATCACGGTGGCGTTGGGGATGTCAATGCCGACCTCAATCACCGGTGTTGAGACCAGGATGTCCAGCTCACGGGCACGGAAGCGCTGCATGACCTTGTCCTTTTCCTCACCGGACAGACGACCGTGCAGCAGGCCAAGTTTTAAATCGGGAAAGACCTCACGCGACAGCCTTTCGTACTCCACCACCGCGGCCTGGGCGGCAACCGCCTCCGATTCCTCAATCAAGGGACAGACGATGAACGCCTGATGGCCGCCGGCCACCTGCCTGCGGATGAAGTTATAGGCGCTTTCCCGCTGCGCGGGTCTGAGCCACTTCGTCTTTACGACCTGTCTTCCCGGCGGCAGCTCATCGATGACGGAAAGGTCAAGGTCGCCGTACAGGGTCAGCGCCAGGGTGCGGGGGATGGGGGTGGCCGTCATGACCAGCATGTGGGGTCGGAACCCTTTCCGCCGCAGTGCCGAACGCTGGGTTACACCAAAACGGTGCTGCTCATCAACCACCGCCAGCCCCATCTGCTTGAACTCAACGCCTCTCTGAATGAGAGCGTGCGTACCTATAGCTATACCAATATCTCCATCCATAATCCTCTTCTGCAATTCCTGTTTCTGAGACTGCGTGATATCGCCGATGAGCAGCGCTACGGCGAGAGGTCGTGATATTATTCCCGAAAATCTTTTGAGATAGGGCGCTTCCTCCTCCTGACTTCCCGCCCGGGAGAGAAGCTGGCAGAGCGTGGCAAAATGCTGCTCGGCGAGGATTTCGGTCGGGGCCATGAAAGCCCCCTGATAGCCGTTAGCCACCGCCAATAATAGAGCCGTGGTGGCCACCACCGTTTTACCACTGCCCACCTCTCCCTGCAGCAGCCGGGACATCGGCTGCGGTCGCTGCATATCATCCAGTATCTCTTTCAGCACCCGCTGCTGCGCGGCCGTGAGCGGAAAAGGCAGGGACTGTACAAAGTTACTGGTCAGCTCTTTATCGAAGGTGAAAGCGCTGTCCGGCTGGGCCTCCTGCCAGTCGTGTTTGCGGTTCATCACGCCAAGCTGCAGGACAAAAAGCTCATCGAATGCCAAGCGCACCCTCGCCCTGTCTTTGGCCACCTCATCTTCGGGATAGTGCGCCTGACTGATGGCCTGCGGCAGCTCCAGAAGGTCGCAGCGCTCTCTCAATTCCAGCGGCAGGAAATCCGTCACCTGCCACGCCCACAGGTCGACCACCTCTTTCATCAGCTTTCTTACCTGCCGGGGGTACAGCCCCCGGGTCAGAGAATAGACGGGAACCAGCCGCCCGGTATGTATCAGGTCCCTGTCCTCAACAAATTCCCACTCCGGAGACTCAAAGACATGGTGTCCTTTGAACAGGCTGACCCGACCGCTGAGCACGATGCGGGCGTTGGTCGGCAGCCTTCTGGCCAGATAGGGCTGATTGAACCACACCACCCGCACGTTTCCCGTCTCATCGCCGACAATCGCCTCGGTTCCCCGGCGATAGCCCAGTCGGGCCACCTGCGCCTGCCACACATTGGCCATTATGGTCTGCTCACCGCCCTCGGTCAATTGCGAGATGTATTTTATCCGGCTGTAGTCCAGATGGCGGTGGGGAAAGAAGTAGAGCAGGTCACGTACCGTCTTCAGCCCCAGCTTGCCGAACTTGGATGCCAGCGTGGTGCTGATGCCTTTAATCATGGTTATCGGCGAATCCAGGCCGTGGCCGCTTACCGGTGCCGCTGCTTTAACCGCCTTTGCCCGTCTGCCTCTGGCTGGAGCCGGGGCTTTTCCTTTCTTCGGTTTAGCTTCAACAGGGATGCTTTCCTCTCTTTCGGCAAACAGACTGAAGACGCCCTCCACCCATTCTTGGCGCTGCGGTCTGGACAAAGAGGCGTAATCCACCTTCGCCACCAGCTGCTGAAAGCGCTGCATGAGGCGGCGGTCCGGGATGGCTTCGGCGACCTGGCCGGCCCAGTTCCTGAGAAAGCGGTCCAGGCCACCAATGACCGCGGTATTGTCGTAACCCTTCTTCTGCTCCAGCTCCAGAATCTTGCGCAGGGATTCAAAATCGGCCGCCATCTTTTTCTCGCCTTCCGGTTGCTACTTATCTCCCATCAACGCCACCAGAAGCAGACCGGGACCGGTATGCGCGCCGATAACGGGGGTGGTCTTGGTCCGGTAAATGCGCTCTTTGGGAAACAAATCGTCCAGCTTCTCGACCAGTAAATCGGCATCCTCGGGACAGGCAGCCTCTTCCACCGCCATCTCCTCAATCCTCTCATAGCCTGCGGCAAACTGATACAGGTGCTCAATGGCCCTGGCCCGGGAACGCGCCCTCCCCGCCGGTTCCACCAGACCGTTTTTTATGGTGATGAGGGGGTGTATCCTGAGCGCTGCCCCCAGCAGCGCCTGGGCCGCCCCGATGCGCCCGCCCCTCCGGAGGTATTCCAGCGTGTCAAAGGCAGCTTGCATATCAACGCGAGGGATATTGCTGTGTACCAGCTCTGTGAGCTCGTCCAGACTGGCTCCGGCCAGCGCCGCTCTGGCGGCGGCGATAACCAGAAACCCCTGTGCCATGACGGCGCATCCGGAATCGATTACCTCAATGCGGCATGGCCGCTTCATCAGACCGATGCTCTGCAAAGCCACCTCGTGGGTGGCGCTGAGCTTGGACGAAAGCATGACGGCCAGAATTTCATCCGTCTCCTCGGCCAGTTTATCATAGGCAGCGGCAAAAGTTACCGGCGACGGCACCGATGTTACCGGAAAGACCTCGCTGCGCGTAAGCTCCTGATAGAACTGCTCGGTGGTGAGGTCGATGCCGTCACGATACACCTTCTCACCGAAGCGGACGTTGAGCGGAATGACGGTAATCCCCAGTTCATTGATTACCTGAGGCGGCAGGTCAGCGACACTATCGGTCACAACCTTCGCCGGCATTATTGCCTATTCTGCCTCCAGAAGGGAAACTGAGAGGACATGCGGACCGACATAGGTCCCGATAACGGGACTCACCGTTGACTGGTAAATCTTATCCTTGGGATAGATGGCGCCCAGGCGCTCAATGAGCTCACTGGCCTCACCAGGCGTCGTGGCGTGTTCAACAGCAAGCCTTTCAATCCTGGGAAATCCGGCGACAAAGTTGTAAAGATAATCTTTGCCCGCGGCCCTGGAGCGCACCCTGGTCAGCGGTGATACCTCGCCATCCTTTAACGTCAGTATCGGCTTCACGGACAGCATCGAGCCCAGAAAACTCTGCGCCCTGCCGATGCGCCCGCCTTTGGCCAGGTACTTCAATGTATCAAAGAACATTGCCGAGTGCATCCTCGTCATTGCCCAGCGTACCCAGTCGGCAAGCTCATCAAGGGTGCCTCCCTGTCGGGCTTTTTCCACAGCACCAATCACGATAAGCCCAAGGCCCATAATGACCTGCAGCGAGTCAATAATCTCAATCCGGCACCTGTCCTCCATCATGTTCTTGGCCTGAAGTGCCGATTGATACGTACCGCTTAACTTGCTGGAGAGCGTGATGACCAAAACCTCATCGGTCTTTTTGGCCAGTTTGTTGAAAACATCAAAGAAATCGCCCGGTGAGGGCTGGGTCGTGGTGGGAAAGGCAGCATCGTGAACGAGGCGGTAGTAGAATTGCTCGGTGTTCATTTCAATCCGGTCCCTGAATACCTCCTCGCCGAACCGGACGTAGACAGGGACAGTGGTGATGCCCAGCTCTTTGGCAAAATCGGGAGTGATATCGGACAGGCTATCGGTAACAATTTCAACTGCCATATCTCGGACTCCGCTCCTTATTCTATGGAAATAATATAGTTATAGTGCGGCTGTCCACCCCGCACCACCTCAATCTGCAGCTGCGGATACTGGCTGCGGATATCGCTCGCCACCTGCTCCGCCTCGGCTGACTTGGTATCCGCTCCGTAGTAAATGGTGATGACTTCGATTTTATTCAAATTCAATTTGGACAGCATCTTGTTGAGCACCTCAAGGCCGCTCTCCCCCACCGCCACCAGGTCGCCGTCCAGGAAGCCTATCGGCTGTCTCTTTTTGATTTTCAGGTCACCCAGCTTGGCCGAGCGCACGGCGCGGCATATCTCAATCGTCTTTACCGCCGCCATGGCTCTGGCCATTATCTGGATATTTGATTCCAGGTCCGCCTCATAGTCAAAGGCCAGCAGTGCGGCCACCCCCTGCGGGACGGTCTTCGAAGGCACCACCTCGATTCTCTTCTCCGTGAAAGACTGCACCTGGTTGGCCGTGGCCACGATGTTCTTGTTATTGGGCAGGATTATCGCCTTGTCCGAAGCGACCTCCTCCACCGCCTGCAACAGGTCTTTGGTGCTGGGGTTCATCGTCTGCCCGCCGGGAACGATAGTGGTTACACCGAGGCTGGTAAAAACGTCAGCCAGCCCATCCCCGGCGACCACTGTCACAATCGCCGTGTCCACCGCCGGCCCCCGGTCCTTCTGCATTTCCAGATAGTCCTGGTGCTGCTCGTCCATGTTCCGGACCGACACCTGGTGCAGAGTGCCGAGGCCGGTGGCATAGGCGATAACGTCACCCGGTTCAAGGGTGTGAATATGAATCCTGGCCGCGAAATCATCGCCGACCACGATGAGCGATTCGCCTTTCCTCTCCAGCTTCTTCCGTATCTTCGCCGCGTCCAGCTTTTCACCCTTGAGGAGAAACTCGGTGCAGTATCCATAGGGTACCTCGTCAGCGGCAATCATCTGCGGCAGCTTGGTGGCATGCATATCGGTGACAATGATCTGCGGCTTGCGGAACCGCATCTGCTCCATCTCACCCCTGAGGTAGCGCAGAGCACCATCGAGAATGGTGTGCAGCCCCTGTCCGCCAGCATCAACCACGCCGGCTTCACGCAGCACATCGAGCAGTTTTGGTGTGTTGGCCACCGACTCGCCGGCAGCGTTTACCGCTGTCTCCATGGCAGCAATCAGGTCTCTGCCGTTTCCGGCCCTTTCTGTCTGCACCGCCGCGGCAACGTCCTTTATCACGGTCAGCATCGTCCCTTCCACCGGGTTGCTGATTCCCTCGTACGCCATTGTCGAAGATTCCTGCAAGGCACTGGCCAGGTCGGCTGCGGTGAAAGATTCTTTCTCAGCAAAGCCCTGTGCCAAGCCGCGCAGAATCTGGGAGAGAATAACGCCGCTGTTGCCCCGCGCCCCCATCAGCGCCCCATGTGCCATAGCATAGGCCACCGCCGAAGCGCTGTGGTCAGGAGCCCGGTAGGCCTCTTCAATGGTGGAACGCATGGTAAGCAGCATATTGGTCCCGGTATCGCCATCAGGCACCGGGAATACATTCAGGGCATCGATTTCGGCAGAGCTTTTCTCCAGCCACCCGGTAGCCGCAGCGAACATCTCCCGCAATTCCTGGCCACCGATGGATCTGATCTGCTTCATTTCATACCATCCTTGTCAAGCTCAGCTTGACTGTGCTACTATGTAGTAGGTTTTATATTACATCAAGTTTGCCAAACAGTCAAAGGAGCAGCTAGATTGAAGTGCGATATATGCGGTAAGTCATCCCAGTTCGGCCATAATGTGAGTCATTCCAAACGGCATACCAACCGCCGCTGGATACCGAATATACACCCGACCACGGTTACGATAAACGGTAAGACCAAGCGACTCAACCTGTGTACCAGATGCCTGCGTACCCAGCATAAAGTGGTGGGAGCAGCCTAGCTCGTATATACCTCCTGACCTGTCTTCTCTTAAATAGAGAGGGGGGGTTCAATTCCCCTGCCCGAGTGCTTTTTTGGCAGCGGACACTGCCTGCGCCACGCGCTTCGGTGCGGTACCGCCAATCGTGTCCTTCGCGGCGAGGGACGACTCCACGGTAATCGAATAAACATCGTCGCCGAATAACGGAGAGAAACTGGTGTATTCCGCATAGCTTAGTTCCGGCAACGATTTCCTCTTCTTCACCGCGTAACTTATCAACCGGCCTATTATCTCATGGGCGCTGCGGAAGGCCTCCCCCTTCTTGACCAGGTAATCCGCCAGGTCAGTCGCCAGAATGTAGCCGCGCCCCACTGCCTTGGCGGCACTTTCCGCATTTACTTTCAACGTGGCTATCATGCCGGCGCATATATCGAGCGACGCCAGCAGCGTGTCCACAGTATCAAAAAGTCCCTCCTTGTCTTCCTGGAGGTCACGGTTATAGGCCAGAGGCAACGCTTTCATCGTGGTCAGAAAAGCCACGAGATTACCATACACTCGCCCGGTTTTTCCGCGGACCAGCTCGGCGACATCGGGGTTCTTCTTCTGGGGCATGATGCTGCTGCCGGTGGCATATGTTTCATCAAGCTCAATGAAACCAAACTCGGCAGATGACCACAGAATAATCTCTTCCGCCAGCCTTGACAGGTGCATCATGCAGATACTGGCGGCAGCTTCATACTCGAGGACGAAATCTCTATCCGAGACAGCATCGAGGCTGTTCTGGCTCGCCCGACTGAAGCCAAGCTCATGGGCCAGGAACTCGCGGTCCACGTTGTAGGCAACTCCGGCCAGTGCCCCGCTGCCCAGCGGCATAACATCGGCCCGTTCCCGGCAACTGTTGAAGCGGTCCACGTCCCGCTGCAGCATTTCAAAATAGGCCAGAAGGTGATGCGCCAGCAGCACGGGCTGTGCTGGCTGCAGATGGGTGTACCCCGGCATCACCACATCCATGTTGGCTTCGGCCAGATTCACCAGGGCACGCTGCAGCTCACGAACATCGCCAACGCTCTGGGCCACGGCCTCCCTGATGTAGAGGCGTAAATCCAGGGCTATCTGGTCGTTACGTGAGCGGGCGGTGTGGAGCTTGCCGCCAACTTCGCCCACTTTCTCCATAAGGCGGGCCTCAATGGCCATGTGGATGTCTTCCAGCTCGGCCTTGAGTTCAAATTTGCCCTGCTCTATCTCCCGCCCGACGGACTCAAGCCCCTGAACAAGTATCACGGAGTCAGATTTGGAGATGATTCCTTGCCTGGCCAGCATCCTGACATGGACGATGCTGCCGGCGATATCGTGGCGGTATAACCTCCAGTCAAAGGGCAGAGATGACGTATATTGGGCGACTTTATCATTCATCGCCTTCTGAAAGCGACCCCTGATGTGGCTCATATCAGCTCTTTTCCAACTGGCCCGTGCCCTGTACCTGAGCCTGGGTTTTCACCGGCAATCCCCAGATATGGATGAACCCGGCCGCGGCACTCTGGTCGAAGACGTCTCCCTTATCGTAGGTGGCCAGGCCATAACTGTACAGCGAATAGGGTGATTTTCGCCCCACCACGCTGCAACCGCCCTTGAACAGCTTGAGCCTCACCGTGCCGGTAACGTGGCGCTGTGAGGACCGAACATAGGCCGCCAAATCTTCATGCAGTGAGGTAAACCACAGACCGTTGTAGACCAGGTCAGCGTATTCCATGGCCACCTTCTGCTTGAAACGCACCTGCTCTTTGGACAGCGTCATTGCCTGTAACGATTGATGCGCCTGGAGCAGCACCGTGGCTGCTGGCGCCTCGTATATCTCTCTCGACTTGATGCCCACCAGCCGGTTTTCCAGATGGTCAATCCGGCCCACGCCATGACTCCCGGCCATCTCATTCAGGGTTTGAATGAGCGTGATGCCGTTCATCTTCTTCCCGTCAATGGAAACCGGTGTGCCCTGCTCGAAGCCAATCTCCACATAAGCCGGTGCGTCCGGCGCCTCTTTCGGCGATTTCGTCCAGGCAAAAGCGTCCTCCGGTGGTTCCGCCCACGGGTCTTCCAGAACACCGCACTCAACGCTCCGTCCCCACAGGTTTTCATCAGTGGAATAGGGGCTGGAAACGGTGACCGGCACCGGTATGCCATGCCGTTCGGCGTATTTAATGGTCTCCTCCCTGGTCATACCCCATTCCCGTGCCGGGGCGATGACTTTCAGGTCGGGAGCGACCGCATTCACGCTCACCTCGATTCTCACCTGGTCGTTGCCCTTACCGGTGCAGCCGTGAGCCACCGCCACCGCCTCCTCATCACGCGCCACGTCCACCAGCAATTTGCCGATGAGCGGCCGGGAAAGAGCCGTTGCCAGCGGGTACTGCCCTTCATAGAGGGCATCCGCCTTCAGCGCGGGAAAGATGAAATGGTTGACAAATAGCTCTTTGGCATCGATGACCACCGCTTTTGCCGCGCCGACCTTGAGCGCTTTCTCTTTAATGGCGGTAAAGTCGCGTTCGTTGCCCACGTCAATGGTGAGGGCGACCACTTCCAGGTCATAGTTTTCCTTGAGCCACCTGATAGCCACCGAGGTATCAAGGCCGCCGCTGTAGGCCAGAACCACTTTTCCCGACACCGCGTAACCTCCCGCTATCTACTTGAGATTTCCCTATCCAAGCTGAAATTTTCTTCCAAGAAATCGGCTATTTTCAAGTTAACATCGGGATATTGCCAGTTATAGTCATGCCCGGGCGCCCGTATAAAATAGAAAATGCGACCGGCCTCCTCATCCTCCGTCAGGGACATGCCAAAGAGCGCTTTCAGGCTGGTGATGAGCATAGCCGGTATATCGCCCTGACTGAAGGCATCGGGAACCTGGCCATTCGTATCCAGCGCAAGCGTTCTTTCCAGAGTCATCTGTCTGTGCCAGAAAGGGGTGCCGGTCTGAATGCTGTATACCTGTGGGTTATCCTGCAGCATGCTCATGACTGTGTCCGAGATGACAGTGCCATTACTCTCCCCGGCAACGATGATTTTGAGGTCGGGGACATTTCTGGTGAGGAATTCCACCCGGCTGGACAGGTTTTTGGCTTTGGAGGGATAAACGGAGAACAGTTCCACCAGCTCCTTATTTACACCACGTATACTGCTGGCAGTACGCCGGTAGCTAAGCACCTGCGAGGAATATCCCAGCTCATCCAGCTCCGATTCTATACCCTGGCAGATTTCACTCCACCCCGGCGAACTCTCCAGTATTTTGGTCCCCCAGCCCCCCGGATTGAAGATAACGACGAAATCCCTGTCTTTAGCCTCGACATAGGCGGTTAGTAACTGGTTGACGAATTCATCATACTTGTCATGGTAATCGCCATATAATTCCATCGCCATGGCCGTGGCGTCTTCGGCAACCGATTCCGGCACTTCCGAGAAATCAGCTACCGATACCGGCCTTTCTTTACCGCCAGCCAGATTAGCCAGGCCGATATCAATGTAGAAAAAAGCGGCGAGAAGCATGCCAAGCAGCAGCACCATGGTCAGGGCCGTGAAGATGGCAAGCTTGCGGCGGTTTAACTTCATTGGTACTATTATCTCATAATTTTTACTTTTGGGAAACACCCCGTTATACCGCCGCCAGCACCTTATCCAGGATATCGACCGCCTCGTCCACTTCACCCTGGCCAATGATGAGGGGAGGCATAAAACGCAGGGCGTTGGGCTTCACCTGGTTGACCAGGAAGCCATTTCCCAGACAGGCTTTCACTAAATCGGCGGCAATCTCACGGTCGAACTCAAGCGCCAGGAGCAAGCCACGGCCTCTCACCTCGGTGATGAAGCTGTATTTGCTCTTAAGCTCCTCCAGCCGGCCGGTGAAATACTGCCCCACTTTTCTGGCGTTATCGGCAATGTTGTTTTCAATGATGTATTTCAACGTCGCGTAGGCGGCGGCACAGACCAGGGGATTGCCCCCGAAGGTTGAGCCATGTTCACCGGGGGCAAACACGTTGGCGCTGTCCTTGACCATAATCGCCCCGATGGGCACCCCGCTGGCCATCCCCTTGGCCAGGGTCATGACATCGGGTTCAACACCGTACTGTTCATAGGCGAAGAGGGTGCCCAGCCGGCCGATGCCGGTCTGAATCTCATCAAGGATTAAAAGAATGCCCTTCTCATCGCACCATGCCCTCACCTTTTTCAGGTAATCATCAGCGGGCACGTTAACCCCGCCTTCACCCTGCAATGGCTCCAGAATGACGGCGCAGGTCTTATCGGTAGTGGCCGACTTTATCGCCACAACGTTGTTGTACTCCACGTTGACAAAGCCGGCGGGGAGGGGCTTATATGGCTCCTGGTGCCTGGCCTGTCCTGACGCCGCCACCATGCCCAGGGTGCGACCGTGGAAGGAGCCCGTGGCGCTGATAACCTCATATGCCCCGTTCCGATGAAGCGTGCCATAGCGTCTTGCCAGCTTGACCGCCCCTTCATTGGCCTCGGCACCGCTGTTGCTGATAAATACTTTATCCAGGCAGCTGTGTTGCACCAGAAGCTCGACCAGTTGAAGCTGCGGAATGCTATAGAACTGATTTGAAACCTGAATGAGGGTGCGTGCCTGCTCCGCCAGCGCCTCGGCCACCACCGGATGACAGTGTCCCAGGCTGTTGACCGCCCAGCCGGCGACAAAGTCCAGGTACTCGCGCCCGTTATCATCCCATACCCTCGCCCCCTTGCCTTTTACCAGCGTCACCGGCAGCCGGTTAACGACGTGCATATAATATTTGCTTTCCAGTTCCTGCCACTTGCTCATTTTCATTCTCCTAAAAGCTCTCTCAAAGACCTGGATTTCATTTTACTTTGCTGAGAGGGTTTTTATCTACCTCACCCCCTTATAAATCGTGGTGCCACCGCCACGCCCTTCAACCTGCTGCCGTAGGGCGTGGGGCCGCCGTCCATCAATGATGCATGTTGCCGCAGCGATGTTCACCACCCGGAGGCAGCCCTGTATTTTGGGGATCATCCCTCCTGAAGCCACACCTGACGCGACCAGCTCTTCAGCCTCCCGGGCGGACAATCGGGACAGCAGATTGCCCGAGCGGTCACATATGCCCGGCACATCGGTTAAAAAGATTAGCTGCCCGGCACCGATGGCCGTCGCCATTTCGCTGGCAAATGTATCACCGTTAATATTGAGTGTCTGCGGCGCGTCATCGGGCCGGTCAAAGGCGTATATGCCCACCGGAGCGATCACCGGAACATAGCCTGCCGACAGCAGCGTGTCCAGCAGCGCCGTGTTTACCTTGACCACCCTGCCGACGTAGCCGAGCTTTTCGTCTTCCAGCCGGCACTGCGCCAGCGAGCCATCGGCACCGCTGATGCCTATGGCGCGCCCGCCAAAATTATTTATCGCCGCCACGATTTCCTTGTTGACCAGGCCGGCCATCACCGCCACCGCCACCGCCAGCGAGTCACGGCCTGTTACCCGCTGGCCATCCACAAACCGGGTGGCAATGCCGTGCATCTTCAGCCATTCGGTGATGAGCTTGCCGCCGCCATGCACCACCACCAGTCGTTTGCCCTGCCCCTGCAGGTGGACGATGTCCTCAACGGTGGTATCGTTGCTCCCCAGCGCCACCCCACCAATTTTAACGACGATAACCTGATTGCGTTCCATATGTTATATCGCTACTATCCTAGGTTGTATAGTGGCTGTTGATTTCCGCATAGTTCTCGGTCAAATCGCAGCCCCAGGCAACGGCGCCGCCGTCTCCCAGGTTGAGATTCAATACAAAGGTTACCTCGGTCTGGTTTATGTGTTTCACCGCTTCGGCATGGTCAAACGGCTGCGGTCGGCCCGCTTTCAACAGGCAGATATGGCCCAGGTAAAGGTCTATTTTCGACTCTTCGACCTCTGCGCCACTCCTCCCCGCCGCCGCCAGAATTCTCCCCCAGTTGGGGTCGTTTCCGTATATGGCGGCTTTCACCAGCGGCGAGCTGACTATAGTTCGGGCCACCTGCCGCGCCGCCGCTTTGTCCGGTGCTCCCTGCACCGTTACCTCAAAAAGCTTGGTGGCGCCTTCGCCATCGCGGGCAATCGCCTTGGCCAACCGGATGCACAGCCCCTCAAGTGCCTGCTGGAACACCCCGGCCGGCCCTGTACCCGATGTAATAACGTCGTTACCGGCCAGTCCGCTGGCCAGCAGCAGCAACGTATCGTTGGTGCTGGTATCGCCGTCAATTGAGACCATGTTGAAGGAAACGTCCGCCGCCTGTTTAAGCGCAGACTGGAGAAACCCGGGATCAACCCTGGCATCCGTGGCCAGGAAACAAAGAAACGTGGCCAGGTCGGGATGAATCATCCCCGACCCCTTGGCGGCGCCCCCGATGGTATACCCATCGTCTTTGACCTTCACCGCCAACTCCTTGGGCACCGTGTCCGTGGTCATGATGGCCCTGGCCATTTCATGGCCCCCTTCACGACTGAGCGAAATCCGCTTTATACCGGCACGGACCCGCTCCATCGGCATCATCTGCCCGATGACACCGGTGCTCGCCACCAG
>DAOUDY010000063.1:0-17728 GCA_034430755.1 Dehalococcoidales bacterium | reverse complement strand
GGCCTGAAAGAGGTCAGCGAAAACGCCGTTCTCAATGCCAATTACCTCAAAGAAAAACTGAAACCGTACTATCACCTGCCCTATGACCGCACCTGCATGCATGAGGTGGTTCTCTCCGGCAAAAAACAGAAAGCAAAGGGAGCTGCCACGCTGGATATCGCCAAGCGCCTGCTTGACTACGGCTTCCACCCACCCACCGTTTATTTCCCCCAGGTGGTTGAGGAGGCCATCATGATTGAGCCCACCGAAACGGAGAGCAAAGAGACGCTCGATGCCTTCATCGAAGCCATGATTGAAATCGCCGGAGAAGCTGAAAAAAACCCGGAGCTGCTGCAAAATGCGCCGCACAGTACTCCCGTAAGAAGGCTGGACGAGGTCAGGGCCGCCCGAAAACCGGACCTGCGCTGGAAAATGAAATGATAGAGATGCCTAATATTTACCAGCCTCGCCAAAAATCATATATCGCAAAATATCTCGGCGTGGTTCCATATGAATTTGCCCTGAACCAGCAGGAGACGTTAAGGCAGCAAAGGGCGGAGGGCATACTTCCAGACACTGTCTTATTGCTCCAGCATCCACACGTTTATACTATTGGGCGGTTCCGGGGCGAAGAGGATATCATCGCCCCGCCGGAAAATATCCCGGTTGTGCGGACCAGCCGCGGCGGCAGCATCACCTACCATGGGCCGGGACAGCTGGTCGGCTATCCCGTTCTCGACCTCAAAGCAAATGGACTGAGTGTCCGCGAATATATCTGGAAGCTGGAGGAGGTCATCATCAGGCTCCTGAGCAGTTTCGATATTGAGGCACAGCGCCATATCAAATATCCGGGTGGTGTCTGGGCAAGCGGCCAGAAAATATGCTCCATCGGCATCAATATCAGCCGCCACATCACCACGCACGGGTTTGCCCTCAACGTAAACAATGATTTAAAATATTTTGAATATATCAGGCCCTGTGGCATGAGAGGAGCAGCGATGACCTCAATGGCCGAGCTTCTCGGTCGTCCGGTGCCATTTGATACGGTGGCGCACAGCTGGATAAACTTATTCCCGGAGGTATTTGCCATGAGCCCAGAAAAGAATGCAATGCTCCCGGTTGAGGAGGTCGCCGTTGTCTAGGCTGCTTCTGGCGAGGCATGGCAACACCAGAGGCAACAGTGCCGAAAGGTTCTGGGGACAGACCGACGTCGAGCTGAGTGCCGCCGGGATACGGCAGGCCGAGCGATTGGGTGACCGCCTTGCCGGGGAACGAATCGATTTCATTTACTCCAGTAAGCTGCGCCGGGCTTCGGCCACCGCCGAGATAATTGCCTCCCGCCATCAGATGGAGGTTATCACCTGCCCGGAACTGCTCGAGATAGATTTCGGCGAGATTGAAGGACTGTCTTTCAGCGAAATCGGCCAGCGCTACCCGGAGCTGGTCAAGGCCTGGCCGACCCGTGAGCCTTCCTTTCGTTTCCCCGAGGGAGAAAGCATCAATGACCTCGACCGCCGGGTCACGAAATTCTACGACCGATTGCAAAAGCACTCCCCTGAGGAAACGGTCCTGGTGGTTGCCCACAGCGGGGTGCTGCGCCTTCTAATCTGCCATCTGCTGCAAATAGATATATGGCACTGGCGGCAGCTCCGCACCGATTTAGCCTCGCTCAGCATTGTGGAGACCCATTCGCAGGGAGCCACATTGCTCTCGCTCAATGATACCTCTCATTTACACTAGGCATACGCTGCCATTTCTCTTTTACCTCACCTTCGACTGTGCTATACTTTTAGTGCCGATAACACTTCCCAAGTTAGAACGTCATGGTTGAGCTTGAAGAAGCGGAAAAGAGAATCGCCCAGCTAAGAGCCGAGATAGAGCATCACAACCGCCGTTACTATGTGCTCGACAGCCCTGAAATCAGCGACGCCGAGTACGATGCGTTGATGCGGGAGCTGCAGCAGCTGGAGGAGCAATATCCCCAGTTCTCGACCCCTGACTCACCCACCCAGCGCGTCGGCGCGGAACCTCTGGAGGCCTTCGGCGTGGTGGAACACCGCTTCCCCCTGCTGTCCCTCGGCAACGCCTTTTCCAGTGAAGAGCTGCTTGCCTGGCATACCCGCATTTCCCGACTGCTCAGCCAGGCCGGTTTTGACTTTGTCGGCGAGCACAAGATAGATGGCCTGGCGGTGGCCCTGACCTACGTGAACGGCCGGTTCGCCACCGGGGCTACCCGCGGCGATGGCTTCCGCGGCGAGGATATCACGCAGAACCTCAGGACCATCAGGAGCATTCCCCTCGCCGTGCCGAAAGGCGCCCCGCCAAGATTTGAGGTGCGCGGCGAAGTATTTCTGCCCGTCGATGGCTTTCACCGGCTCAACCAGGAAAGGGCGGAGGAAGGTCTGCCCCTGTTTGCCAATCCCAGAAACGCCGCCGCCGGTTCGGTACGCCAGCTGGACCCCAAAATCACCGCCCGGCGCCCGCTGGATATTTATATTTACATGCTTGGCTATACCGAAGGCGGGACAATGCCGCCAACTCACTGGGAAACGCTGGAATACCTCAGGTCGCTGGGCTTCAAGGTAAACCCGCATAACCGCCACCTGTCCAGCATCGAGCAGGTTGAAGATTACTACCAGTCCTGGGTGGAGAAAAGGGAAAGCCTCCAGTATCAGGCCGACGGCATCGTGGTCAAGGTGAACCAGCTTGAACTGCATGAGCGACTGGGAGACGTCGGCCGCGAGCCGCGGTGGGCAATCGCCTATAAATTCCCCGCCGTGCAGGGCACCACCAGGCTTCTTAATATCGGCATCAGCGTGGGAAGAACGGGCACCCTCAACCCCTACGCCATCCTGGAGCCAGTGTCGGTGGGCGGGGTGACCATCCGCCAGGCCGCCCTCCATAACGAGGACGACATCAGGCGCAAGGACATTCGCATTGGAGATACCGTCATCATCCAGCGTGCCGGCGAAGTTATCCCCGAGGTGGTCGGGCCGGTCGCCAGCAAGCGCACCGGAAAAGAAAAGGAGTTCGACCTTAAAAAGAAGAGTTGGGAAATATATAGACAAAAAAGAAGGTTACCCAAAGCCGATAAAATCCCTGAAAATGCTATTTGCCCCGAATGTGGTTCTACCGCAGTAAAACCTGAAGGGGAAGTAATGTATTACTGCTCAAACGCCGCCTGCCCCGCCCAGGCGCAGCAGCGAATCGAGCACTTCGCCTCACGCGGCGCTATGGACATAAGAGGCATTGGCGAGAACCTGACCGCCACCTTATTTCAAAAAGGCTTAGTAAAAGATATCGCGGACATTTACTATCTTAAAGACCATGAAGAGCAGCTTCTCGCTCTGGAGAAAATGGGCGAGAAAAGCGTGAGCAATATGCTCGACGCCATTGAGAAGAGCAAAGATAGGCCGCTGGCCAGGGTTATTCTGGGCCTCGGCATACGCCATATCGGGGCAGAGATGGCCGGAGTCCTGGCTCAAAAATTTAACGACCTTGACGCTTTGGCTAAAGCTACAAGAGAGGGGCTTAAGTCCATTGACACTGTTGGTCCCAAGATTGCCGACAGCATCATCGCCTTCTTCAAACAGGAAGAGAATAAAGATATAATCAGAAGGTTGAAAGAGGCCGGAGTCAAGCTCGAGGAGAAGCCCGCCAAAGCCGGGGCATTGCCCCTGTCCGGCATGGAGTTTGTCCTGACCGGCACCCTTGAGGCCTTTCCTAGAAAAGAAGCCGAGGAACGAATCAAGGCCCTCGGCGGCACCACGGGCAGCAAAGTTACCCGAAAAACCACCTATTTAGTGGCGGGCGCCGACCCCGGTTCCAAACTGGACAGGGCCCGGAGTCTGGGCACAAAAACACTGAACGAAGCGGAGTTCCGGCAACTTTTAAATCAGAAAGCCTGAAATGAAACTAATCGTTGGTCTGGGCAATCCGGGATTGCTTTACGCACGCAGCCGGCACAACATCGGCTTCATGTGCCTCAATCGTTTCGCCAGAAAGCACGGAATACGCTTCGCCCGCAAACAGGGGCAGGCAAGAGTTGCCGAAGGCGAAATCAACGGCATGAAGGTGCTGCTGGCCAGGCCGCAGACCGGTATGAACCTGAGCGGATACTCGGTGAGCCGCCTGGCAAAAAAGTACAAAATCAGCCCTGAAGACCTGATTGTCATCCATGATGACCTTGACCTGCCGCTGGGCAAAATCCGCATCCGGCAGGGTGGGCGCTCCGGCGGGCATAAAGGTATCAAGTCAATCATCGAAGAGCTGGGAAACGCCGACTTCCTTCGAATCAGGGTGGGCATCGGCCGGCCTGACCTGATGGACAGCGCCACCATGGAGAAGGATTCCGGGGTTATCAACCATGTGCTCAGCGATTTTGCCGCCAGTGAGGACGAGAGCGTCGCCGAAGCCATGAACAAAGTCAATGAGGCCATATTCTGCCTCATCAACGAAGGCCTCACCACAGCGATGAACAGATATAACTAGGTCCTGTTTTCGGACTTATTCTACGAGTGGTGAATTATCCAACCACCTGAAGCATGTCCGATTATGCTATAATGTTAGGCCATGCCAGAGAACACACAGCACGAGCCTCGGCAGCAATTCCCGAAAAGACCAGCTTTTAGCTCCCTGCCACCAGATAATCGCAAATACCTTCTCCTTTTCTGCGCCACCACCTTCTTCTTCTGGACTGCTCTCTACCTTTATGTGCCCATTCTGCCCGTTTATGCCAGGTCGCTCGGGGCCAACCTGTCAATGGTAGGCACGGTTGTGGCTGCTTATGCCATACCCCAGGTGCTCTTCCGCATACCAGTAGGCGTGCTATTTGATGCCCTGGCCAAGCGAAAGCTTTTACTGGCGCTGGGGGTTCTGATGACTGCTGTGGGGGCATTGGGGCTTGGCTTCGCCACCAGCCCCTGGTTTCTTTTTCTGGCGAGAATCGTTACCGGAATTGGAGCTACCACCTGGGTTACTTTCACCGTGTTCTTTACCACTTTCTACCCTGAGGAAAGCACACGCCAGGCCATCGGCCTCATCAACTTTGTGCAGGGAACAGCCGTTTTGACAGCGACCTTCTGCGGAGGTATTGTCGCCGAGGTGTGGGGTGCGGGCTTCACCTTCTGGGGGGCCACCGGGCTCGGGGTGGTGGCGCTGATGGTGCTCTTATTCATCCGGGAACCCGCCGTCGCTCATGTTGAATCGGCCTCCTGGCGACGCTTCACTCTGGTAGCCACCTGTCCCCAGTTGCTTTTGGTTTCATTCATGGGTATTCTGGCCCAATTCGCCAACTGGGCAGGCCTTTTTGGTTTCATACCAGTATATGCGGTGCAAATCGGCGCTTCAGAGGTGGATCTGGGCATTATCACCATGCTGACTCTGGCCTCGGGAGCGGTGGTATCACTAGCCGTAGCCAGCATCGCCAGACGCTGGGGTAATGCCTTCACTATTGTGCTGGGAGCGGTATTACTGGGCAGCACCCTGCTGATTGTCCCCTTGATTCATGATGTGTCGGCACTTGAAATAGTTATGGTGGTAAACGGGCTGGGCAGAGGTATACTGGGCACCATTCTGATGGCGCTGAGCATACAGGCAGTAGCCCCACAGCAACGGGCCACTGCTATGGGAGTCTATCAGGCCATTTATGCGGTTGGGATGTTATCGGGGCCTTTGATTTCTGGCCACCTGGCGGATAGCCTGGGATTGACCGCCGTCTTTTACCTATCTGCGGCTATCTGTCTGCTGCTGGCAGGCATAGCTTACTTGGTGAGACTCACCAGACTGGGGCAAAGCTGATTCATCCCTGTGTCGTTCAGGTTCCGGCAGTTAAGTGGTTATGCTTAACGCTTTGCTATAAGTACAGGCGAGATGATATAATTATTTGGCTGTATTCCCGGACATGGTAGAGCAAAAGCGGTTTATCGCCGTCATCGGTGGCAGCGACTGTACGCCAGAGGAGTCCAGGCTGGCGGAAGAGGTGGGGCGTGAGCTGGCGGGAAAGGGCGCCGTCCTCATCTGCGGGGGTCTGGGCGGCACCATGGAAGCCGCCTGCAAGGGTGCCACCGCCGGGGGCGGACTGACCATCGGCATTCTTCCCGGAGGCAGCCGCCAGACGGCCAACCGGTACGTGCAGGTTCCGATTGTCACCAATATGGGGGAAGCGAGGAACGTGATAGTGGTGAAAAGCGCCGAGGCGGTGATAGCCATTGGCGGTGGTTACGGTACCCTTTCTGAAATCGGCCACGCGCTGCGCAATGGCACGCCGGTCGTCGGCCTGAACACCTGGTCGCTGTCACGAAACGGCCAGCCGGATAACTCAATTATTCTCGCCCGGAATCCGGCCGATGCGGTGAATAAAGCGCTCACCATGATAGATAGCCAGCTTTGAGAGTTTAGCATGAGCCAGGCAGCAACCATCAAACAGGTAAAAGGGAGAGAAATCCTGGACTCAAGGGGCAACCCGACGGTAGAGGTTGAGGTAACGCTTTCGGATGGAACAACTGGGCAGGCGGCGGTACCGTCCGGGACCAGCACCGGCACCTACGAGGCGGTGGAGCTCCGCGATGGGGATAAAAAAAGATACGGCGGCAAGGGTGTCCTGCAGGCGGTAAACCATGTCAATGAGAACATTGCCCGCGGCATTAAAGGCATGGCCGCCACCGACCAGGAAGCTATCGACCGCGCCCTGATTGAACTTGATGGCACCGATAATAAATCGCGCCTGGGCGCCAATGCCATTCTGGGAACATCGCTGGCAGTAGCCCACGCCGCGGCAAACTCTCTTGATATGCCGCTCTATCGCTACCTCGGCAAGGTCAATGAGTATACGCTGCCGGTGCCACTGATGAATATCCTGAACGGGGGCAAACATGCCGCCAATTCCACAGACTTCCAGGAATTCATGGTCGTACCCACCGGCGCTACCAGCTTCAGCAAATCCCTGCAAATGGGCACCGAAATCTACCATTCGCTGCACAAAATCCTGAAAGATAAGGGGCTCAGCACCAACGTCGGTGATGAAGGAGGGTTTGCGCCAACCCTCCCCTCCAACAAGGAGGCCATCGAGGCGGTTCTGGCCGCAATTGAGCAGTCGGGCTACCAGCCCGGCCGGGACTGTTTCCTCGCCCTTGACCCGGCCGGCAGTGAACTCTATCAAGCTGGCCGATATGTGCTGACTCGTGAAGGCACCAGACTGAGTTCGGCGGAGATGGTTGATTTTTATGTCAAATGGGTGACAGCCTACCCGATTATCAGCATTGAAGACGGCATGGCGGAGGACGACTGGGAGGGATGGAAGTTGATGACCGAGAAACTGGGCGGGAAGGTGCAGCTGGTTGCCGATGACCTCTACGCGACCAATGCCAGCCGACTGGAACGAGGTATTGATATCAAAGCTTCCAATTCCATCCTCATCAAGCTTAACCAGATAGGCACCCTTACGGAAACGATCGCTGCCATAAGGATGGCGCAGGAAGCCGGCTGGACGGCAATCGTCAGCCACCGCTCCGGAGAGACTGAAGATACCACCATTGCCGACCTGGCGGTTGGCCTCAATGCCGGGCAGATAAAATCCGGTGCCCCCTGCCGTTCCGAACGCACCGCCAAATATAACCGCCTCCTCTGGATAGAGGACGAGCTGGGGCAGGCAGCCCGATTTGCCGGTACAGGAACATTTAATAGCTTGAAGCGCAGTTAAAAATACTACTTCTATTATGGACAAGGGAGGGGTAAAGATGACAACCAGAGTAGGCATCAATGGCTTCGGCCGCATCGGCCGGCTGACCTTTCGCACCATCAACCAGTACCACAAGGGTGAACTGGAAGTGGTGGCCATAAACGACCTCGCCGATACCGCCACCAATGCCCACCTGCTGAAATGGGACAGCACCTACGGGCCCTACCCGGGCACAGTGACTGCCAGCGATGACGCCATCATCGTTGACGGCCATAAGGTGAAGGTCATCTCGGAAAGGGACCCCGCCAGCATACCCTGGCGCGACCACGGCGTCGACATCGTCATCGAGTCCACCGGTCTCTTCACCGATGCCACCAAGGCTTCCGCCCACCTCAAGGGCGGCGCCAAAAAAGTGCTCATCTCCGCCCCGGCCAAGAATGAAGACATCACCATCGTCCTCGGCGTCAACGAGGCGAAGTATGACCCGGCGAAGCATACCATCATCTCCAACGCCTCCTGCACCACCAACGGCATTGCCCCGGTGGTCAAGGTTCTCCACGATGCCTTCGGCGTGGACAAGGGACTCATGACCACCATCCACGCCTACACCAATGACCAGAGAATCCAGGATATGGTGCACGATGACCTGCGCCGGGCACGGGCCGCCGCCGTGAACATCGTTCCCACCACCACCGGCGCCGCCCGCGTCGTTACCGTGGTCATCCCCGAGCTTGAGGGCCGACTGCACGGCATGGCCTTCCGCGTCCCGGTGGTCACCGTCTCGGTCATTGACTTCGTCGCCGAGCTAAAGCAGAAGGTGACCGCCGAGCAGGTCAATCAGGCGTTCAAATCCGCCGCCGAGGGGGCTCTGGCCGGCATCATGGAATACTGCGAGGAGCCACTGGTCAGCATGGACTTCAAGGGCAATCCGGCCAGCAGCATCGTCGATGCCCTGAGCACCATGGTCATCGGCGGCAACATGGTCAAGGTCCTTGCCTGGTACGATAACGAATGGGGCTACAGCTGCCGCCTGGCCGACATCACCGCCCTCATTGCGGGCAAGGGGCTTTAATAAAAATGAAAATGAAAGTAAAATGTAATACAGATGCTGATAGCGAAGACAAAGAGAAGACATGGGCTGCTATCGTCCCTCAGAACAGGCAGTGGGATTACTTTTGAGGGAGGACTTTTTTCTAGTCACCGATTTCTCAATCAATCTGCCGCTATCGCGTATTTGACCATAGTCTATCATTGACATTATGTGAAAATAATGGCTAAAATAACACAAATCGAAAATATGGTAAACGATGAAATTAATCATAGTTGGTTTTGGACAGTGTGGCGGCCGGATTGCTGATGAATTTGCCCGACTGAATCGCAGGGCACACGTTCAACGCGGCATCGATATCGTCGCCAATGCCTTTGCCGTTAACACCGATGTTGCCGACCTCAGCGGCCTGACCGGCATCAAGCCGGACTATCATCATCGTATCATCATTGGTGGCCGGAAGACCGGCGGGCATGGTGTCGGCAAAATCAATGAACTTGGTGCCGAGATCGCCAAAGAAGACGGCGATAAGATAATTGAAACGATAAGAGCCAGCAAGCGCTTCGTTGAAGCAGATGCGTTTTTTTTGATTGCGGGTGCCGCCGGAGGCACCGGCTCCGGTGCCCTCCCCGTTATCACTCAACTTATCAAAGAGCGCTATGTGGATAAGCCGGTTTATAACCTCGTAATCCTGCCCTTCGAACACGAGGAGTCCACCGAGGAAAGAACCATATACAATGCTGCCACCTGCCTGAAATCAGCTTATCTCGTAGCCGATGCCATCTTCCTGGTTGATAACCAGAGATATGTGATGAAAGACGCGTCGATCAGAAGTAACCTGTCCAAAATAAACACCCTGATTACGGCCCCGTTTTACAATTTGCTCTGCGCCGGCGAGGAAAAGAAGCACCAGTATATCGGGGCGAAGATACTTGATGCCGGCGACATTATACAGACGCTGACCGGATGGACGGCGATTGGTTACGGCCGGTCCGAGATTTCGCTGGCTAAGAAAATCCTGACCCGGACACGAGATTTCAGAAGCAAGGCTACGGAAGCGCAAAAGGGAACCCAGGCCATGGACGAAGCCATCAGCGGCCTATCGCTCAAGGTCAACCCTATAGACTCCAAGAGAGCGCTTTACCTCGTTTCCGCCCCACCCAAGGAAATGAATGTCGACCTTATCAAGGAACTCGGTACCTACCTCAAGAGCCTTGCCCCTGAGGCGATCATCAGAAGCGGCGACTACCCGAGAGAAAGAGGGATGCTCGATGTTACCGTCATCCTGTCAGAACTCAGTGACGTGGAAAAGGTGAGGAACTACTTCACCAAGACAATCAGCCTCATTACCGCACTGAAGAAGAGACAGGAAGGAATCGAAGACAAGTACCGGGGAATAGAGATCACCCTCAAAGATATCCCGTCTTTAATTTAATTAAAAAGTTACCAATCACACAATAAGTGTATCAGCCAAGCCAAGGAGCACCCAGGGTTCTATACTATCGTCCTTATCGTGATAGCTTGCCGTATATACTCCAGGCATGATCCACCGTTTCCCCGCGGAGCTGCCAGGCCTGTGCCAGCGCTTCTTCTCTCCTTTTCGAGGTCTCCTCTAGCCGTATCTCACTTTCCTTATCCGCTTGTTCCTTCGCCTTTTTGAACGCTCTCTCTGCCTGGGAGATGGCATCATCACGCGCTTTGAGCGCGGCCGTCACCGCCTCATCACGTGCTCTCATCACCTCTCTGATCGCCTCATTGCAGGCTTTCTCCGCCTGTTTCTCAGCACGCTTGTAGGCCTGTGCGATTTGCTTTTCATTGGAACGATAAGCATCGGTCACCTGGCGCTGCGCTTCCATGAAAGCAGCGTAGGCTTTCTCCGCCTGTCCCAATACCTCTTCAAGAGGCTTGGCCAGCTGCGCTTCCACTTCGGCGCTGACCTGCTCAATCTCTTGAGGAACGGCTTCGACTGCCTCCTCAGCTACCTCTTCGGTTTCCTCACTGACCTTTTTGACTGGTTCCCTTGGATTCGCCATCGAGTACCTCCTGCATTGATATTACTGATACACTGATATGTGATTCGTTTCAACGTGTTTTATTTTCCATTACCTTCATCATCCTCAGCGGCACCATCTTCACTGCTCGGTTCGCTTTTCTTGGTCTCATACATACGGGCCAAAAAGTTCAAACGCGCCTCTAGCTTTTCCTTGCCCTTGCGTTCCACCACCTTTGATTTTCCCCTAACATTGGATTCCTTAGCCCGGCCAATTGCCTGGGCGAAGGCCTTGAGCGTTGCCTCAGCAGTCTCTTCATCAGCTTCTCCTACTGCCCCAGCGACCTCTTTCTTCTCTTCCTCACGGGGTTTCTCTACTCCCCCGATTGCCTTTTCAAAAGCCTTCAGTGAATCCTCCGCTACTTTCCTTGCTTCCTTGCCGGATGCCTCAACGCGGAGTATGGCCTCCTGGAACGCCCTTACCGCCGTTTCCGCCGCCTCCCTGGCAATCCTCGTTGTCTCGGCGGTCGCCTCCCTGGCAGCATGCACCGTAGCCTCGGTAGCCTCTCTGGCGGCCTTCGCCGACTCTTCAGTAGCCTTTTTTGTCTCCTGGCCTATTATCTCCGCACGACTTATCGCTTCTTCAAAGGCTTTTACTGAGGTCTCGGCTGCCTCTCTGGCGGCCCGGGTGGCCAGTCTGGTCGCTTCTTTTACCGCTTTAATCGATTCATCCGCCGTATCTTTGGTTTCCTTGCCAATTGTCTCTGCCTTGCTTATCGCCTCCTGGGAGGCTTTAGTCGCTGCTTCTGCTGCCTCTCTGACAATACGCATTGCTTCATCAATCGCTTCCTGGGCCGCCTGCGCGGCGGCCTCGTTGGTTTCCCTGGCTTCCCGTCCAATTTCTTCGGCCCGGCTTATCGCCTCCTGAGAGGTGGTGGTTGATGCCTCGGCAGCTTCTTGGGCAGATTTAATCGCCGCTTCAGCAGCTTCCTGGGCCGCCTTGGCGGAAGCTTCAGCGGTTTCTCTGGCTTCTGCGCTGACCCGTTCTATCCGGCTTATCGCCTCTTCCGAGGCTCTGGCTGACGCCTCAGCTTTCTCCTGCACGGTACTGGTCGCTTCCCTAGACTTCTCCAGCGTCTCGCGGCTCATTGTCTCAACATGAGCAAGAGCCTCCTGAAATCCCCTGACCAGCTCATCATGCGCCGCTTTTATCTCATCTCTCACCGCTTCCGCCTGGCTGATTGCCTTCTGTGACTCCCCGGATGATGCTTCGGCGGCTTCTCTTGAGGCAGTAATTGCCGCATCAACGGCCTCTCTGGTAGCTCTGGAGGCCTCCCCAATTGCTGACCTATTTTCCTTGCTTATTGTCTCGGCTCTGCCTATAGCTTCCTGTGAAGCCCTGGCGGAATTATCCGCCGCCAGTCTCATATCCTTGCTTATCGCTTCAGCACGGATGATTGCCTCCTGCGAGGTTCTCAATGATGTTTCGGCAAGCCCTTTGGCATCGTTACTTATTCTCTCTGCCCTGACGGCCACTCCCTGAGCCTCTTTTGACGCCGCCTCCGCTGTTTCCCTGGTTGTCCGGCTGGCCCTTTCCGCCTTGGTGGCAGCGTCTCCAGCTTCTTTTATCGATGCTTCGGCAGCTACTTTGGCCTCCCGGCTGGCCTTTTCGGCCCTGCTGTAAGCTTCCTTGGCTGCCCTGATGGACTCTTCAGCCGCTTCTTTAGCAATCCTCCCCGCCTCTTCAGCTTTATTAAGCTCCTCTTTGGCTGCCCGGGCTGCGGACTCTGACATTTCTCTGGCTTCTGTGCTTATCTCGCTGACCCGATTCAGCCCTTCTTCCGAAGCAACGTACGCCGCCTCCGCCGCCTCCATGGCCTCCTTGCTTATCTCCTCAGCACGATTGATCGCTTCCTGAAAACGCTTTGTGATTGCCTCGGCTGCTTCCTTTGGCGTGCGGGCAGTTTCCTCAGCTCTTTTTATCGCCTCCTCAGCGGCCCTAATGGCAGCTTCAGCACCTTCCCTGACCTCCCGGCTTACCTCTTCGGCACGCTGCACCGCCTCTTCGGCCGCCCGGCGAGAGGCCTCGGCGGCTTCTTTCGCCCCCAGGCTGATCTGCTCCGCATGTCCAATCGCCCTCCGGGCAGCCGTGGTAGTCGCCCCCGCCGCCTCCATGGCCGCACGGCTTAGCTGTTCGGCACGGATAACCGCCTTCTCCAGAGCGCCGATATCACTACCAGCACTATCCAGCACTTCGCGTGATGGTGCCTCTCTCGCCATTGACCTCACACCCAATTGTTTTACACAATTCTAATATAGGTATTCTAGTTTTTCAATATTTTTTATGGAATAAGAAAACTTCCTTACTAAAAATGATTGGTCGGATGCCAGTCACATTTCTTGCTCCACGCATGACATTATTACCAGGTACCTTATTGCTAGGAATTCTATGACAGTTATAGGCAAAATGATTGACAATAAATGGTAAGTGTGTTTAAAATAACATAACTCTCATAACCCTATAAATAGATTTAGAGGTGAGCTATGAAACTAGTAGTTGTAGGTTTCGGGCAGTGCGGTGGTCGAATTGCCGATGAGTTCGCCCGTCTAAACAAGAAAGCAAGAAACCAGCGTGGCATTGAAATAGTTACCGGCTGCTATGCGGTCAACGCTGATGCGGCTGACCTGAGTGGACTCACGAGCATCCGCAAGGACTACCAGCACAGAATCCTCATCGGCAGTCGCAAGACCGGTGGCCACGGAGTGGGCAAAATAAATGAACTCGGTGCCGAAATCGCCAGAGAGGACGGCGACAAAGTAATCGACGCAATAAGGACCACGAAGCGGTTCTTTGAGACAGACGCCTTCCTGTTTATTGCCAGTGCTGCCGGTGGCACCGGCTCCGGGGCAATCTCGGTGATGACGCAGCATATTAAAGAGCGCTATGCTGACAAGCCCATTTACAACCTCATTGTTCTACCCTTTGAGCATGAAGAAACCACCGAGGACAGAACTATTTACAATACTGCCACCTGTCTCAAATCCTCATACTCCGTGGCTGATGCCGTATTTCTGGTGGATAACCAGAGATTTGTCCGCAAGGATTCCTCAATCAAAGGTAACATCTCCAAAATCAATACCATGATCTCGGAGCCCTTCTACAATATGCTGTGTGCCGGCGAGGAAAAGAAGGCCAAGTACATTGCCTCAAAAGTGCTTGATGCCGGCGACATCATACAGACGCTGGTGGGCTGGACGGTTATCGGATACGGCAAGGCAGAACTGCCTCTAATCCGGTTCCGCCGCGAGTCAAGGCGCGATTTCAGGGCCAAAGGCGATGAGACCCTCAAGGGCATCCAGGCCATGGACGAGGCCGTCAGCGAGATGTCTTTAAAGTGCAACCCGGTGGATTCCAAGCGAGCCCTTTACCTCATCTCGGCACCGGGCAAAGAGATGAACATGGACATGGTCAAAGCCCTCGGTGATTACATGAGAGATATCGCTCCGGAAGCTCTTATCAGAAACGGTGATTACCCACGTGAGAGAGGCGTGCTTGATGTTACCGTAATCCTGTCCGAGCTCAGCGATGCGGAAAAGGTGAGGAATTACTATACCCAGTCCACGCAGCTTATCCCCGAATTCAAGAAGCGGCAGGAGGAAACCGAAGTCAAACTGAGAGCCATTGAAGACGCCTCCAAAGATATTCCCTCCCTCCTCTCCTGAAGCAGATTAGACCGGCAAGCCAGCTTTACCGCAGGAGACTCAGCCAATCTCACGCAGCAGAGCTGGCTTTTGTTTTCTAGTGGTAACCCTCATGCCTGATGCCCGAAACCTGACTCTATAGCGGGCAGCAACTGCCTAGAAACACCACCGCATATGGGTTATAATAGATAAAATGGTTTCCCTGGTCTTTTACCGCCGGTGGCGTCCGCAGACCCTGGCTGAAGTGGTCGGGCAGGAACAGGTTACCAAGACACTGCACAATGCCCTGAGCAGCAGCCGCATCTCCCATGCCTACCTTTTCTGCGGTCCGCGCGGCACGGGAAAAACCAGCACCGGACGCATTCTGGCCAAGGCGGTCAACTGTCTCACCAACGAGGGCAAGGGCGAACCCTGCAATTCCTGTGAGATATGCCAGGCAATCACCGAAGGCAGAGCCCTGGATGTCATCGAGATTGACGCCGCCAGCAACACCGGCGTGGATAATATTCGCGACCTCAGGGAAAAGGTCAATTACGCTCCAAATGAAGCACGGTATAAAGTCTATATCATTGATGAAGTTCACATGCTGAGCACCAGCGCGTCCAATGCACTGCTCAAAACCCTGGAAGAGCCGCCGCCGCATGTCATCTTCGTCCTGGCCACCACCGAGGTTCACAAAGTATTGCCTACCATAATATCGCGCTGCCAGCGCTTTGATTTCCGGCGCATCTCCCAGGCCGATGTGGTGACCAAATTAACGCAAATCGGCAAGAAAGAGACCATTAAAATCGAGCCCGAGGCACTGCGGCTCATTGCCAGGGCGGCCACCGGCAGCCTGCGCGACGCCGAAAATCTCCTGGAACAGCTGACCACATACTACGGGAAGAAAGTCACCCTCCAGCAGGCACAGAACATCCTGGGTATCACCGGCGACTGGCGCGCCAAAGAGATGGTAAAGCACATCGTCGACCGCGATGTCGCGGCCGGGGTATCGACCATAAACGACATCAACAGCGATGGCCTTGACCTGCGCCAGTTCAATCGGGAACTGGTGGAATACCTAAGGGCGCTGCTCCTGGCGAAAACCGGCTCCGCCGAATCAATAGACCTGCCGGCCGAGGACGTTGAAGAGCTGAAGGAACTGGCCAGCAAGGCGTCAATAGCGCAGATATTAAAGGCCGCCAAGCTCTTCGGACAGCTTGACCTCAGCCTCGACAATTACTCCACGCTGCCGCTGGAGCTGGCGATGGTGGACGCAACCCTGCCCTCCGCCAAAGAACCGCCGATAGCCAGGGCCGAACCTGAGGCACGCCCGCCAGCCAGACCGGCAGTCCCGGAAACCCCACCCCTTGTATCGGCGAAGGCCGCCGCCGGAGAAGAACGTCCCCGCAAGCCGGCGGTGGAGCCAAAACGCGAGCCGGAACCAGCCCTGACGCCGGAACCGGAAGCGAAAAAAGGTGAACCAGAACCGGCACCGGCGCCGGCAGAAGCTGCCCCTGCCACCCCCGCTGGAGCCAGCGGTGAAGAAATCGATTACCTTAAACTGAACTGGTTGAAATTCATCCGTGACGCACCCCCCAGCATGAGCCGGACCCCCGCCGCCGCCCTGCTCCGGAGTGCCAAGCCCAAAGCCATTGAGAACAATACCGTTATATTGTCTTTCAAGTTCCCGCTGCACAAGGAAAATATGGAAAAAATGGACAATCAGAAGATAGCGGAGCAAATAATCAGTAACTTCCTGGGTCGGGCCTGCCGCGTTCGCTGTGTTTACGAGCCGGAGGCAAACCACCTGATAGAAGAAGCCCTGAAAATAGGTGCCCAGATAATTGAATCGGAGGAGAAATGAACAGGTTTATGTTGCAGCAGGCCCAGAAACTCCAGGCCAAACTGGCCCAGGCCCAGGAGGAATTGAGCAACCTGACCGTCGAGGGCAGCTCCGGAGGTGGTGCCGTCAAAGTCACCATGAACGGGCAGCAGAAAATACAGTCGGTGGAAATATCACCCGAGGTGGTCAACCCGGAAGACGTTGAGCTTCTTCAGGACCTGGTGCTGACCGCGGTCGGTGAAGCCCTGGCCAAGTCCCAGGAGGCGGCGGCCAAGCACCTCGGAGGTCTTACCGGCGGTCTGAAAATTCCGGGGCTAACCTAAAAAAGCGAAGGAGATGCCGCATTGGACCAGAATGTTCTGCCCAACGCTGATGTTATCGACAACCTCATTCAGGAATTCAATAAATTGCCCGGCATCGGGCCCAAGAGCGCACAGCGCATTGTCTATCACCTGTTGCGGGCCGGGGATGAGCAGAGCAAATACCTTGCCGAAGCCATTCTTTCCCTGAAACGGAAGATAACCCTCTGCTCGGTCTGCTGCAACGTAACCGAGTCTGACCCCTGCCCGATATGCCGCAGTGACAAGCGTGACCGCAGCCAGATATGCATCGTGGAGCAGCCTCAGGACATACTGGCCCTGGAGCACACGGGAATTTATTACGGGCTGTACCATGTCCTGCACGGGGCCATCTCCCCCACCGAAGGCATCGGCACGGAAAACATCAGGGCGAGAGAGCTGATGGACCGCCTGAAGGACGGTTCGGTCAGGGAAGTTATCCTGGCCACCAATCCCAACCTTGAGGGGGAACAGACCGCCATGTACCTCAGCCGCCTGATAACGCCGCTGGGCATCAGGGTTACCCGCCTCGCCCGTGGTCTGCCCTTCGGCACCGAGCTTGAGTACGCCGATGACGTCACTCTCACCCGCGCCATCGAAGGCAGGCAGGAGTTTTAAGATTTAACTCGCCGTCTTTAATCTTTTTTAAACTATTGCTCTTCTTATGCTTTCAAATGGATAAAAAAAATTACTGGAACAAAAGGTTTCAAAGCGAGGGCTATGTGTGGGGCACACAGCCGAGCCAGACCGCCGAATATGCAGCCAGAATATTCCGCAAAAATGGGGCGAAGAAGATTCTAATTCCCGGCTCTGGATACGGACGGAATACCAGGCTATTTTCGGAATCTGGCTTTGATGTCACCGGGATTGAGATATCGGATATTGCCTGCGAGATGGCCAGGGAGTATGACCCCTCGACAACACACTGCCAGGGCTCAGCAATCGATATGTCATTCATTGATGAAAGTTTCGATGCCATATACTGCTTCAATGTCCTGCACCTTTTTGAAGAAGGAGAAAGGGAAGCATTTATCCGGGAGTGCAATGACAGACTAAATGACGGCGGCCTGCTATTCTTCACCGCCTTCTCCGACCATGACCCGAGCCGTGGACGGGGTAAAAAACTAGGCAAAAACACATTTGAAAGCCGACCAGGCAGGCCCGCCCA
>DAOUDY010000062.1:0-3728 GCA_034430755.1 Dehalococcoidales bacterium | reverse complement strand
AGTCCCCGGCCATCGTGGTGAATGAGGGATGATTTGCCGTGCTTGATTTCACCGGCACCCTCCACCCGGCCGCCGAAGCTGTAGCCGATGCACTGGTGGCCCAGGCAGACGCCCAGTACGGGCAGGCGAGGTCCGAAGCGCTGAATCACATCGCTGGAGATGCCGGCCTGCTGCGGCGTGCCCGGCCCGGGGGAAATGACGATGCGTTCCGGCGCCAGCTTTTCAATCCCGTCAAGGCTGATTTTATCGTTGCGGAACACCCGCACCTCTTCTCCCAGCTCGCTGAGGTACTGGTAAAGGTTGTAAGTAAAGCTATCGTAATTGTCAATTAACAGAAGCATGACTGGCCTCCGCCTGCTTTATCGCGGCAAGCAATGCCTGGGCTTTGTTCAGGCTTTCCTGGTATTCATTCTCGGGAATGCTGTCGGCAACGATGCCGCCGCCCGCCTGCACGTGAGCCACGCCGTCCTTGATGACGATGGTACGGATGGCGATGGCGGTATCCAGGTTGCCGGAGAAATCAAAGTAGCCGACGGCGCCGGCGTAGGGGCCCCTTTTGTCCGACTCCAGCTCGGCGATTATCTCCATAGCCCGAATCTTCGGCGCTCCGGAGACGGTGCCGGCGGGAAAGCAGGCCCGCAAAGCATCGAACTGGGTCATGCCGGCCCTCAATTTCCCCTGAACGTGGGACACCAGGTGCATCACGTGCGAGTATCTCTCGATATCCATGAACTGCGTCACGGAAACGGTGCCCGGCTCGCTTATGCGGCCGATGTCATTGCGGCCGAGGTCGACCAGCATGAGGTGCTCGGCGCGCTCCTTCTCGTCATTACGCAGTTCTCTGGCCAGCAAAAGGTCGCGGTCGGGGTCATGGCTGCGGGGACGGGTGCCGGCAATGGGGTGGTTAGAAACAATGCCGTCCTCCACCCTGACCAGCAGCTCGGGGGAAGCACCGATAATATGGCAGTCATCAAGGTGCAAAAAATACATATATGGAGAAGGGTTGATAGAACGCAACGCACGGTAGATGGCAAAAGGACTGGCGGCGGTACGTTTGGACAGCCGCTGCGACAGGACTGCCTGAATGATATCGCCGTCATAAATATATTTCTTGGCCTTCTTGACTATTTTTTCATACTCCGCCTGAGAAAGATTCGACGTAACCGGCGACTCTATTTCGGCTGATGGTGAAGGTGCGGTGCTGATTGGCTGCCTCAGCCTTTCCATCATATGGTCGATTTTCTCCGTTGCCTCACGGTATGCCTGCTCGACATCGCCATCAAGATAGGCATGGGCGACTATCTTTATTTTATGGGTCAGGTGGTCGAAAACCAGCAACGTGTCCGCCAGCATCAGCATGGACTCGGGAAGCCCGAGCGGGTCGTTAGCCGGCGCGGGCAGTTCTTCAAAGTAACGTGCCACTTCGTAACTGAGATAGCCGACGATTCCGCCGTGGAAGCGGGGCAGGCAAGCTACCGGAACCGGACGGTAGCGCTGGAACTCCTTTTCAATAAGTGTCAGCGGGTCAACGGGGTTTTCCCGGCCGGTCTTGATGACCAGAGACGGCTCCGTGCCGATGAAGCTGTAGCGGGCCAGCCTTTCCCCGCCCTCCACACTCTCCAGAAGAAAGGAGTACTTACCGCGGGCTATCTTGAGATAGGCCGACACCGGTGTCTCCAGGTCGGCCATCATCTCACGGTACACCGGCACCAGATTGCCCTGCTGCTTAAGTTTTTCGACCTCTTCCAATTCCGGATAGTACATATTTTATTTGCCTTTTCGGGTAATAAAAAACCCCCGCCCTGGAAGGGGCGGAGGCTGCTTCCGCGATGCCACCCTTCTTGGTCAGAAAATAAAGAAATAATTGACCATCTCTATCAGGTACGGCCCTTTTGCTTGAGGACGATACCCTGGGATTTGCTAACGCTTCCCCTGCGTCAAGTCCTACTCGCCGTAACAGCTTTCGGTTTGCGGCTCCCAGGTCCATTCCGCTCCGGCGCTGGCATCGGCTCACACCTTACCCGACTCTCTGCGCCCCGCTGCGGAGCCTACTAGTCCTGTTCAAAGCCTTTATCTATATGTTAATTAAGTATACAGGTAAAAGGGATGGGTTTGTCAAGTGATATGGGTAAAAAGGTTAAAAAGCGTCTCCTCTTGTGAAGGCCAGTACCCCCGGTATTATCAGGTTCACGATGGGGATAATCATCAGTATGCCCAGCCATGATGGCTGGTTTCTGGCTCTGGCGATTCCCATCCACATGATGATGCCGATAACGATATTGACCAGCGGGACGAAGAACAGAAGGGTCCACCAGCCGGAATGTCCGGCAACCTTGCACGTCAGATAGAGATTGGCAATCGGTATCCAGGCCAGCCAGGCATTACTGGTACCGGTCCTGTTGGCGATGATGTAGAGAGTGAGCGCCAGCCAGACATACACCGCCAGACCCCCCCAGAATGGGGGAATTCCACCAAATGTCATCCAGTGCCACATGTTTCACCTCAATTCGACCTGATACGGTGATTTTATCATAATTTATTTGAAGCGGTCGGCGATGCTTTTGCCGAATTCCTGCGCCGCTTTACCCACCTCTCTGAACCTGGCCTTGACTTCCTCGTCCTGGAAGCGGCTGCCAAAGGTCCTGGCGGCATTGGCGGCGCTATCGCCGAAGTCTTTCGCCTTTTCCTTGAGCCGGGGGTCGTTGAAGATTTCGCTTATGGCCTCACCAAAGGTGCGGAACATCTCGCCAAAGCTCTCGGCAGAACCCTTTTTGCCCGTATTCTCTTCCGGCACCATGTTATCCTCCTTTGCTCCTGCTGTTCAGAGCCGGCGCTATTCCATCCAGCCGGATACCGGCACGAAGATTATACTACTATAATTTACCCCTGAACATAATGCAAAACAATGGTACTGGCCTCATACTGAAAATAGAAGCGGGAGAGGAAAAGCCCCCTCCCGCCTGGCAAACAATTAAAACCGGTCAGTTATTTACCGGCCATAGCCTTCATCAAGCTGGCGGCTCGTCTGGGATTGAACACGCCGCAGGCACAGTTTGGCGCCAGCAGCTTGGCCGCCTCTTCGGGCGTCTTGGTTCCGGCCTTTATCTCCTTCACCATCTCCCTGACCAGGTTTGGTGCAATCAGGGCATGGCCGCACATGGTAGCAACTTCGAGGATTTCATCGGGGGGCAGTTTTTCCGTCTTGCCCCAGATTCCCAGGGAGAAGTTTGCGGTATGGTGTTTCAGTCCTGCTTTCTCGATACAATCGTCAACTTTCTCAAAAATGCCGCTGACCACAACCGATAGACCAAGGTCGGCCTCCTTGAGCTCTTTCAGGACAGCGGTTACATCTTCAGGATTATAAAAAACGGCGTGACCTATCTTGTCGACATTGGCAATGACCTCTTCCGCCTTATCGATCATCCCGCCCATTGAGACGCTGCCGATATTGACCGCATTGTGGCGCAGGGCCATGCGTAAGAATTTCTGCACTTTCTGCCTGTGGCCTTCTTCATTGTGGCCAACTGCCTGTATCATCAGCACGACATAGTCTTCACTCAAGCTCTGAGCACTGCCGCGACGATGCAAAGTGTGTGTCATTCATATCCTCCTGATTAAACATTAGCCACTGGCCGCCCCAGGCCAACATTCTGTTTTCCGTTGATATAGTAGGGGATGCCCATCTTATCGAGCATCTTGCGCAGCGGGTAGGAGCCATCGGGGTCAGC
>DAOUDY010000061.1:0-15908 GCA_034430755.1 Dehalococcoidales bacterium | reverse complement strand
TGGAGGTGACCGCTCCGTAGGGAGTCAGGCCGCTCCTCTGGATGCCGGTGTTCATATACGCCTCGTTATCGTAGCAGATATAGATGAACTTGTTGCCGCAGTCAATGGCTCCGGACAATGCCTGAATGCCGATGTCTGCGGTACCGCCATCGCCGGAAAAACCGACGACCTGGATGTCCTCCCGACCCCGCCGCTTGAAGCCGGCGCTGATACCGGATAAAGCGGACGCCGTGGCGGCGAAGGCCATCACCGTGAACGGCACGAAGAACGGCGCCTGCGGGTAATAGCAGGATACGGTGCTGATACAATTCGCCGGCACCACATAAACGCTGTTTTTGCCGAGCGTCTTTATAGTAAGGCGCACCGCCAGGACGGCAGCGCAGCCAGCGCAGCCGTAGGAAGCCCGGTAGAATTCCTCTTTAGATATATCCTTAAGTTTCATGGGTCAATGAACTCCAGATGCGGCGTCGTCCCTCTTTCCACAGCGAGGGCCTTCTCCAGCATGTATTTCATCTTTTCCGGCGGCACGTCAGCCCCACCCAGCCCGCCGATAAAGTTCAGTATCGCTGGCGGGTCGGGCAGGCCGTAAAGGGCCGCTTTCAGGTCGGTGGCCAGCGCCCCTTCATAGCCCCAGGAGCAGTCACGGTCCAGCACCGCCGCCGACTTTACCGTCGATAAAACCTTCCGCAGCGGCTCGACCGGGAAAGGTCGGAATGCCCTCACCTTGACCAGGCCGACGGACCTTCCCTCGTCGCGCATTTCATCAACCACCTCGCGGGCGGTTCCGGTAAATGCGCCCATGGCGAGCAGGACCGCTTCGGCACCATCGCAGCGGTATTCCTCAATCAGGCCACCGTAGTGACGGCCAAAAATGCGGGCGAATTCATCGCCCATCTCCAAGATAATATCCCTCGCCTTCTCGGTCGCTTCCTGCTGTTCCATTTTCCAGCGCGCGTAATGTTTGCCGAAGCCACCGACGGATATGGAATAGGGGTCGTCAACGTCCAGGGTAACCACCGGGTCATATGGGGGCAGAAAAGAGTCCACCGTTGCCTGGTCGGGAATCTCCACCAGCTCCTCGGTGTGCGACTGGATAAACGCGTCCAAGCAAATCATAACCGGCAGCAGCACCCGGTGGTCCTCCGCGATGCGGTATGCCTGGAGCACCATGTCCAGCGCTTCCTGGCCGGTCTCAGTGAAAATCTGAATCCAGCCCGTATCCCGCTGCTGAATGGCGTCCTGCTGGTCTCCCCAGATGCTCCAGGGCAGCGCCACCGAGCGGCAAACGTTGACCAGAACCAGCGGATAGCGACCGCCAGCGGTATAGGCCAGCATCTCGTGCATATACTCCAGACCCTGAGATGAGGTGGAGGTAAAGGCACGCGCCCCGGCCATCCGCACCCCCATGCAGGCCGTCAGTGATGAGTGCTCTGACTCCACCTTGAGGTAGTCGGCATCCATCTCGCCGTCGGCGATGAATTTGGCAATCTTCTCCACGATGCTGGTCTGCGGGGTTATGGGGTAGGCCGCGACCACATCGACGTGCGCCAGCCTGACCGCCTGAGCCACCGCCTCGTTGGCGGTTATGTATTTTCGAACTGGCATTTTAGCGGCCACTATTTTTCACCTTCCGGCTCGACCATCTCGAGCGCCTTGGTCGGACATTCCCGGACACAGATGCCACAGCCTTTGCAGTCCTCAAAATTGAAAAGTACCTTCCGGTTCTCTTCATCCTGCGTGATGGCACCTTCCGGGCAGAAAATCCAGCAGAAGAGGCAGAAGGTGCATTTCCCCTTCAGAGCGGGCTTGGCCGTGCTCCAGCTTCCCATTCTGGTGGGTATGGTGCCGGCCTTGGATACCGGCCCCGGAATCAACTTCTCTTTCTTCATTCTTTCCTGACCTTCTTGCAGGCTGCCTCGGCCGCGGCAATGTTGCGGTCGACAATCCTCTCCGGCAGCGTGCCGGCGATGGCTTTCTTTATCGAGTCCAGGCTCACGATGCCGGTGGCGCCGGCCAGCGCGCCGAGCATGGCGGTATTGACGATGGCCACACCGATATATTCCCGCGCGATTGCCGTGGCATCAACAGCGATAACATTGAGCGAATCCGGTATTCTGGTCAACTGTTCTGCGGATTTACGCGTGTTAATGATGATGTTGGCCCCGTCCCGGGCGCCGTCCGTTATGTTAACCACATCGAGCAGGGTGTCATCGAGCACGATGATTGTCGTTGGATGATAGATTTGACTGCGGGTACGGATGGCCTGGTCGCTGATGCGGGTGAAGGCCTGTACGGGAGCGCCACGGCGCTCAGCGCCAAAACTGGGAAAAGAAACGGCATACTTGCCCTCGTAAAGCGCCGCCGCGCTGCCCAACATGCTGGCGCCAAGGACAGCCCCCTGCCCACCTCTCCCATGCCAGCGCACCTCTTCAAGGTGCCGTCTCTGGTTCATTCCAGCCCATTATAGCACAGTGTTATCCATCTACAAAACCGTAAGAGACAGCCGGCAATTTGCCATTGTTCTAAGAATAGATTTGGTATACACTCTTGGCAGAGGTCTTAAGAAGGGAGATAACTAGGCATGAAAAATCAGGGGTTCATTCCAGCGCTTACCTGTGTCTCGGTCATTTCCATTGTCATTATCAGCGTCATAGCATTCACCATCTACCACACACGATTTATTGGTCCGGCTATTATTCTCCTCGGCTTCATCCCCTGGATACCGCTTAAAATTTTCGGGAGGCCGATAAAGTCAGTTGGCGCGGACATCGTCTTCGGTATCATTGATACCGGCATACTGGGCATTGCTGCTCTGGTTGGCGCCAGCTTCGCCGGCGTGCTGGGCGCAATAGTGGGTGGGGCGGTTGGTGATGCCATCACCGATGGTTTTGCCGGGCTTTTTGAAGGTAAGGTCGCCGAGCGCCTGCGGAAGCACGGCATTGAAGAGGCCAGAACACCACTGAGCGCATCGATGGGGAAAATGAGCGGCTGTTTGCTGGGCGTGGGAATTGTCCTGACGCTGGTGTGGAGCATACTCGGTCTGAGTATCGGTATCGCCTAAACTATCGGGCCGAGCGTGTAGAGGCCGGGGAAGTTGCCGTAGCCCAGGATTTCCGCCTTGGTCTGTTTGCCGGAGGCCACCGCCAGCACTTCCTGGTATAATCTCTGTCCGGTGGCTTTCAGCCCGGAGCCTTTCACCGCCGCCATTTCCACCAGCATATCGATGTGGTCGGGAAGGCGCTGGAAGGTAACCGGGTTCCCCGTCACCTTTATTACCGGGAAGAAGGGAAAGCCCTGCGGCACGCCCAGACCCGTCGAGAAGAGGGCGACCTGTGCGCCCGCCGCCGCCAGCGCGGTGAGGAACTCCGGCTCGCGCCCCGGAGAATCGACAACGAACAGGCCCTTGCCCCGGACATGCTCGCCGTATTGATATACATCCTGAATCGGCCTGGTGCCGCCTTTGGCAATCGCCCCCAGCGACTTCTCCTCAATTGTGGTCAGCCCGCCGGCAATATTGCCGGCACTCGGGTTACCGCCGCGCATATCACCCCCGCTCGCCCTCACCCGCTTCTCCATATCATCGACTATCTTGAATATTTTATCGGCCACTTTCTTATTGACGGCGCGCCGGGCCAGGATGTGCTCGGCACCCAGAAACTCCGTGGTCTCGCCGAAAATACACGTGCCGCCGCTATCGACCACCATGTCACAGGCAGCGCCGACCGCCGGGTTCGAGGCCAGCCCCGAGGTGGTGTCCGAGCCGCCGCACTTGACGCCGAGAACGAGGTGGGAATCGTCAAATTCCTGCTGCCTTACTTGAGAAGCCTCGCTGACGAGCGCCTGGGCGATGAGCAGGCCTTCATTTAAAGCCACCGTTGCCCCGGCCTTCTGAATGACTATTTTCTTTACCGGCTTGCCGGTGGCGGCAATCTCACGCTCGACACGGCCAACATCGGTGCTCTCGCAGCCCAAGCTCACCAGCAGGACGCCGGCCAGATTCGGGTTCTGGCCGATGGCGGACAGCGTGCGCGTGACGATTTCAAGGTCGGGCTGTAGCTGCCCGCAGCCTGCCTGGTGAAGAAAAGGAGCCGTGCCTTTTATCCGCTGGGCAATCCAGAAAGCCACGTCATTGGCACAGCCCACGGTTGAGATGACGCCGATGTAGTTGCGCACGCCCACCGACCCGTCCGGGCGCGGATAACCAAGGAAACCTATCTGGCACCTCCTTCTGCTCCGGTGCTGCCCCGGGTGCTCACCACGTTATGCACGTGTACATAGTCGCCCGCGTTGATTGTCGCGCTGGCCTTACCGATTACTTCACCGTACTTGATGACCGGCCCACCCTGCTCTATATGCGCCAGGCTGAACTTGTGGCCAAAGGGTATCCGCACCGCCACTTTCACCGTCAACAGCCCGCCGTCAACATCCAGCTCAACGCTGCTTCCCGCCTCAAGGTCAGCCAGGGCCGTGGCCACGTTGTCCTTTTCGTTGAGCACGATGGCTTTCTCTTTTAATTCCATATAATCATACCTGATAGCCGCCCCTCATTGTAGCAGAAGGGCCAATCAACACGCAAATATATACAACCGACCATGCGGGATAATTAACCCGCGAGAGCGGCGGGCAGCTTGACACCGAGCCGCTCGGCAACCCCACGCAGGTTCTGGACAGTGCGCTCCGGCAGAGGAATACCGTTTTCGGAGCGGTCCAGGTAGGTCCGGTACTCGGGCTCGCCGGGCACTAATATCTCGTCAAAACCGTCCGCCTTGGGCAGCGCCTTGATGCCGTCAATCATCTCGTCTATATTCTCTTTATATTCCTCCAGGTCGGTGAACTGGCTGATGTCAACGGCGATGAAAACGCTGTTCTGGATATGGGGCACGCGGCTGTGGCCGGGGCTGACACCGATTGCCTTCTCCTTCTTCACCTTCAGAGGCAGACCGGGCTGACGGCCAAATAGGGCTGGCCCCAGCATAGGATTGCCCATCATCACGCTGGAGAGACATTCAAACATCATGGACAGGCCGGAGCCTTTGGCCCCACCGAAGGGGAGCAAAGTGCCCACCTCTTTGGGGTCGGTGGTGGGTTTTCCTTCTTTGTCAATCGCCCAGCCCTGAGGAATCGGTATCCCTTTATCCAGGGCCAGGGTGATTTTCCCCGCCGCGGCCACGCTGGTGGCCATATCCAGAATCAAAGGCTGGTGCCGTTTCGCCGGCACCGTTATGGCTATGGGGCTGTTATGTATGCCGGCAGCCTTGGCGCCAAAAGGCGCCATGTTGGGCGGGTTACACACCCATATCATCCCCGCCATATCCTGCTCCGCCGCCATCAGCGTGTAGTAGCCCATGGCCCCCTGATGTGTCGTGTTGCGGATGGCCGCCCAGCACACCCCCGCCTGCTTCGCCTTCTCCAGCGCCCGCTTCACCGCAAACACGGTGACCACCGGCCCGAAGGCACGGTCGGCTTCCACATACAGGGTGGCCGGTGTCTCTTTGATAACCTGAATATTGGGCGTGGGGTTCATCACCCCGCCTTCCACCCACTCCATATAGATGGGGATAAGCAGCACGCCGTGGGAGTCAACGCCCCTGAGGTTAGCCCATATCAGTTCCGATACCTCAGCTTCAGCGTCTTCGGGCGGCATACCCAGTTTGATAAAGACTTCCCTGGCAAACCCCTTCAGAGGCTCCCAGGCAACTCGCACTTCGTTCGCCATATTACCTCCTTTTCGGATAACTCCGGAATAAACTACTTGATTGTAATTCGCCCGAACCCGGCCGTCAAGCCGCGCTGGACGACTTAAACCAAATAGGGTTATACTGGCCAGAGGTATTAAAGCGTGGGTGCTTACCGGAAAGCATATCTGCTGCATGAGGACATCCCCAGATATGACACCTGGCTCAAGCTCATTCTGGGCGGCGCACTGAGCTTTACGCTGCTCCTCGGCGTGTACCTGCTCTACGTGGACAGAACGGGAGCATACGTTGCCTTCGGCGTGACCGTTTTCGATGCTCTTCTCTTCTACGCCATCCTGCCACAGCGTTACCAGATATGGACGGACAGGGTGAGAATCGTTCTCGGCCGACCCTTTGCCGTGAACTTTCCCTTAAGAACCATCAGCGAAGCGCGGCCGGCACCGAGTATAAAAGCCTTCGCCTACCGGGGCCTTCGATTTGCCACTTCCTCGAGAATGGTTGTTGAAATAGTCCGCCACCGCGGCTGGAACTTCGTTATCTCACCCGGCAATCGCGAGCTCTTTCTGGAGCGGCTGGCGGAAGCCCTCAGGGCAGCGCGGGATAACTAGGTATTTATCTGCCGCCCAGATATTCCTTCGTTTTCTGGGCCAGTTCGGTCAACAGTTCACTATTGTATTATATCGTTTTGAGACTTATAATGAAAAACAACTTTGCTGCTGCCATGAGTGAAACGATATTTATGATTCACGGGATGTGGAGCGGTGGCTGGTACTGGGAAAATTACCGTCAGTTCTTTGAAGAGAGGGGCTATCGCTGCCTCATCCCCACGCTGCGCTTTCACGATGTGGACCCGAAAGACCCACCCCACCCCAAACTCGGCACTACCAGCCTGCTGGACTATGCCGCCGACCTTGAGGACGAAATAAGGCAACTTGACCATCGGCCCGTTATCATGGGGCATTCGATGGGAGGGCTGCTGGCCCAGGTTCTGGGCAGCCGGGGACTGGCCCGAGCCCTGGTTCTGCTGACGCCAGCCCCACCGAGAGGCATCCTGGCGCTGAAACCGTCATCAATCAGGGGGGTCCTGAGCTGCCTGGCAACGTGGGGCTTCTGGCACAAGCCCCGCCGGCAGACCTACCGTGAAGCCGTTTACTCCACGATGAATTTGCTGCCTGCCGAGGAGCGAAAAGAAACGTACGACAAGCTGGTATTTGAGTCCGGGCAGGCGATATTTGAGATCGGCCTCTGGTTCCTCGACCGTAACCGGGCTTCAGAGGTCGATGCCTCCAGGATTACCTGCCCTGTTTTAGTGATTAGTGGCTCACAGGACCGCATCATGCCGGCACCGATAGTGCGGAAAACCGCGCAGAAATACCAGAATGTGACCACCTACCGTGAGTATGCCGACCATGCGCACAAGGTTATCATGGAACCGGGCTGGCAGGACATCGCTCAGGATATCGCTGACTGGCTCAAACAGGCGTTACCAGGAAGCTGAATTACAATGAGGGCACATCTGGCAAGTAGTCTTCCGGTCTTTTCTTGCTTGCTTTGTTTATGCCCCTTTTCCGCAGCGATCTGGTGAAAAAGACCTTTTTCGGCAACTTGTAGTCGGCCATGCGGCTCTGGCAGAAATTCCTGATCTCCTGCTCCGTGGCATAAAGTCCGCTCTTCAGTTTAACCACCGCCGCCACAATCTCGCCGCGCAGCCTGTCCGGAATGCCCACAGCGGCTGCTTCCGCCACCTTATCATAGCGGCACAGCACCTCTTCAATATCACCTGGCCAGACGTTCTGGCCCTTCAGGATAATCATGTCCTTCTTCATGCCGGTGAGATAGAGATAGCCGGCTTCGTCTACATAGCCCAGGTCGCCGGTTTGCAGCCACCCGTTTTTTATCACCTGAGCGGTATCCTGAGGATTATTGTAGTACCCCTTCATCATTGGCCCCCGTACCACTATCTCGCCGATTTGGTTGGGGGGCAATATGTTGTGACCATCATCGGCCGCTCTTATTTCCCAGCCGGGCAAAGCTTTCCCTGATGAACCCGGTTTCCTCGGGTCGCCCGGAGGGTGATGGGTGATATGGGATACCGACTCGGTAAGTCCCCAGACATCAAGGATATCGGCACCATAGCACTGCTTGAACTTCTCTATCAGGTCAATGGTCAGTGTGGCGCCGCCGCTGCCCCAGAATCGAATCGAACTGGTGTCATATCGTAAACCCTCACGTTCGGCAACGTTTATGGCCAGGGCGTAGATGTAGGGCACCCCGATATACATGGTTCCCCGTTCACGCTCGATGGTTTCCAGAAAACTGGTTATCGACCGGCCTGTACCCGGCACAATGACCACCGTGCTCCCTTTCTGGACGGAGGCCAGCATCACCGAAGCCAGCCCGAACATGTGGTACATGGGCAGCGCAAACAGCATCAGCTTGTCGCGCTCTGTCTGCTGAAATCCATCGCCGGAAACTATCGCCTCGAAAACCAGACTCCGGTGGTCAATCACCGTTCCCCGCGGCCGATTCGTCGGCCCACTGGTGTAGGAAATAATGCCGATGTCATCCGGCTTTAATTCAACTTCTGTCCTTTCTGCGGAACCCTTCGCCATTATCTCCCCGTAGCCGGGAAACCTGCCCTCATACCTGGCACCCAGCTCAATTACGTGCTCAATATATTCAAATCGGGAAAGGGCCGGCACCAGGGGCTCCAGCAGGTCGCTTTCCGCCACCAGTACTCTGGGCTGGCAGCTGCCAAACACGGAGGCCAGCTCATCGACCTTGTAACGGACATCCAGCGGCACCGGGATGCCGCCCGCTTTTATGATGGCAAAATAGATGTTTACGAATTCCGGACTGTTGGCCATCAGCATGGCAATGCGGTCGCCTTTTTTCACCCCCATAGAAACGAAGGCATTGGCCACCCGGTTGGCGGCCTCGTCTATCTCAGCATAGGAAACGCGGCGCTCGCCGCAGACAACAGCAGTCTTGCCGGCATACGTCTCTGCCGCCGCTTCCAGCATCTGCTTTAAGTTCGTAACCTGTTTCATCATAATGGGCGTGGGGAAGGGGTTACAATAGGCAGAACTTTTGAGCATGCCTTTACTCTTACATTCTAAGGGGATCAGCTACACAATTCAAGAGATTATTGCCGGGATTGCACAATACGTCAAATTGTACAGCCACGGCAATCGAAGGCTGATTCACTTTTCAGGTCTCATATTGTTGCCCAAACGGTTAGTTTTCGCATTCTTTCTATTATTTGGTAGACTATAGGACAAGGCTGTATTATTATACTCATCGAGGTTCTGTTTTTTACAATTCTAGAGTAAGTCCGCAATAAACCGTATCCCATTGGAGGGGTGTAATTCATGGGCTTCGGGAAGAAGATGCCAAAGCTGCAGATTGGTGATTTGAAGGCTGATATACCGATTGTTCAAGGAGGAATGGGGGTCGGTATCTCTTTATCAAGCCTTGCCACAGCAGTTGCCAACGAGGGTGGTATTGGAGTCATTTCCGCTACCGGAATCGGAATGCTTGAGCCTGATTTCAATAAGAATTTCGGGGAAGCCAATAAGAGAGCCTTGCGGAGAGAAATAGTAAAGGCGAGGCAGATGACGGGGGGCATTATTGGGGTAAACCTAATGGTTGCCCTTACAGATTACTTTGACCTTCTGCAGATTGCCGTAGAAGAGGGCGCAGATGCGGTCTTTATTGGCGCCGGACTTCCGTTAAGGATCCCTGAGACATTGCTAGCGGATGGATTGGAGAAGGTTAGGACCAAGGTCGTGCCAATAGTATCTTCAGCCAGAGCGGCAAAAGTGATATTTCAATATTGGCAGAAGCATTTCGGCCGCGTACCTGACGCTGTGGTTGTTGAAGGTCCGCTAGCCGGCGGACACCTCGGATTCAAAAAGGAACAGATAAATAATCCTGACTACCGTCTGGAAAAGATACTGCCTGAAGTAATCTCCGTGGTAAAACCATACGAACAGAATTCTAATGTGAGCATTCCCGTAATCGCTGCCGGGGGGATATTTACCGGTGCCGATATTTATAGATTTATCCAGCTAGGCGCTCAGGGAGTGCAAATGGCCACCAGGTTTGTGGCAACTCACGAATGCGATGCTTCCATAGAGTTTAAGGAGGCATATGTAAGATGCAAAAAAGAGGACCTTATCATAATTGACAGCCCCGTCGGGTTACCTGGAAGGGTTATACAGAATAAATTCCTTAAGGATGTGTCACTGGGAAAAAAGATGCCTTACGAATGCGGCTGGCATTGTCTGAAGACCTGCGATTTTGAAAGCTCTCCATATTGCATTTGTGCTGCCTTAACCAATGCTAAAAAGGGAAACCTGGAAAAAGGTTTTGCTTTTGCCGGGGCCAATGCCTACAGGGTAGATTCAATAATCTCCGTTAGAGAGCTTATCAATATTTTGTCAAGGGAATATGAACAGGCAGCCATCGCTGGAGCGTACTCTTAAATATGAGAACATCCTGGAAGCCCGGTCTCCTGCTAAGAGTAACAAGAAGCCAAAAAGTGAAGGAAGACTGTCAGTCGGGAGAACAATCTCCCTTCATTGGTATCTCCTACTCAATAGATAGAAGCTACGCTCCCCGGCCCCGTCTTAGAGGGGTGCTTGGTGCCGACGCCGGCAAGTCCTGCACCGCCTGGCAATACTTGCACTGACCCTGATGCGCTGTGATGATCCAGTGATGCGCACCCGTGGGTGACTTCTGGCAGTACCAAAGCTTTCCCTTGTTAGGGTTGGGAGTAAATCGGCCGCCTGCGCCTCTGTACCTGCTGCCGCCATGCCTCCCCAGGCTTGGGTCAAAAACTACTTTCGTCGCCGAGTTCCCCTCTCCCACTTGAGGCATCCTCTAACTCCTCACAAACAAAGAGACAAAGAGACAGACAACACCTTAGGCACTCTCCCCTTGGCCACTTGTCGCCCTCGCCTCGCTTAGACTGGTGCCTGATTCAGCTCCTACCTGTATTGTACGCTAATGGTCATTGACGGGCAAGGTTATTCTCAAAACTATAGTTTCGTATCAGTAATACTTTTCATCTTTAAGTGCAAGGTATTGGCCTTTTCATCGGAATGCGTAGCAACGGAGCCTTGGTTATACCGTACCGACTGAAGGCAGCCTCTTCCGTAAGTAGAGACTTAGCCGGCGTGGCTATGGAACTCGAAGCGCGGTCTTTCATAATGATTAGCCACGCCTTACCTCAACTTATAGCGTGTAATCCATGTTATACGCAGATATTCGTAAATGCTAAATGCCCCGCTCTCTTCCACTGGTAAGTCCCTAACAAAAACTCAGATTGTTCAGCTCAACTTACGCTCCACTACAAGGGCTTGATAACCTTCGCCTTTGGCTTGGCAACCTTTATCTTGGCTGTTGGACTTTCCGGCAGGAAACCATCGCGAACTACCCAACCAAAGAAGTTTGCCAGCACCACAAAGTAATGGTGAACCGTAGCATGTGATGCTTTGATTTGAGAAGTTTCCGAGCCGTTGCCTTCTAGCCCCCAGCGACACTTTTCATTGGCTACATAGCCTAAGAATTCCCTGATACTCCATTCCGTAAGCATACGAATATCATCAGGCCAATCTTGCTTTGAAGCATACCAGAGGAAACGCTTTAGGTTTTCCGAGTAGAATTCTACTGTGCGGGGACTTTTACCCTCAGTCCGTTTTGTAAGTACGAATCCATTCACCAGCGACTTGAGGGAAGTCCCTGGCTTCACTTCCGGGCGCAATGCAGTAACCATTATTCACTTTGCGGACCCGCCCTGTTTCCACCTAATTAGGTGGTCTATGTTAGATTCAGCCACCTTTGCTACTTATGAAGTATCAGGTGGTCTGACTCATTATCTTTGAGCCTATGGTCGGGGTGGTCGGATTTGAACCGACGACCACCTGAACCCCATTCAGGTGCGCTACCAGGCTGCGCTACACCCCGCTCAAGACCGGCAATTCTCCACTATAGTAACACAAACCTGTCAGAGCGGGCAATAAAGGGCAAGAGGGCGTTTTATGCTGTCATAGTATCCCCTTGAATTTCTGTTGCGGATTTCATATTATGGCATTGTTTTATGCGTTACTCTATCATCAGTCCTCTTGGTTGATTAGCGATGCATGATGTAATCGTTGTTGGCGGCGGACCGGTGGGAAGTCGTATCGCCCACATGCTGGTGCGGCTGGGATGGGCGGTTACCGTTCTGGAAAAGGAGGGGAAGGTGGGAAACAAATTAAGCTGCACCGGCATCATAGGGCAGGAGTGCGTCCGCAACTTTGACATTGATGAGAGCGTTATCCTGCGGAAGGTAAAAAGCGCCCGGTTGTTCTCGCCAGCGGGAAAAATTCTTTACATAAAGCGGGATGAGTATCAGGCCAGTATTCTGGACCGGGTGGCTTTTGACTTGGCAATGGCCCAACGAGCGCAAAATGCGGGGGCGCGATATATATTTGGCGGCGCCGTCCATGATATTCGAATAACCAAGGAAGGTGTGGAGGCCTACTGCATGGGCAGGGGTGGCAGCCTTGCCGCAAAGGTGGTGGTCATTGCCAGTGGCCATGGTACCAGACTGACCGAGAGGATGGGATTTGGGAAAGCGGCCGATTTTGTTGCCGGGGCGCAAACAGAGGTGGCCACGTCTGGACAGGACGAGGTTGAGGTGTATTTTGGACGGGAAGTAGCGCCGGGGTTCTTTGGCTGGCTTGTGCCGACCACTGCCGGAAATGCCCGCGTTGGTCTGCTGTCGCGTCATGCTCCGGAGAAGCATTTGAAAAAACTGCTGGACTATCTGGTGTCCGAAGGCAAGATAGTGCCCGGCGAATGGAAGCCGAGCTACGGCGCCATACCGCTCCGACCACTGCGCCGGACGTATGGCGAAAGAGTCCTGGTGGTAGGCGACGCTGCCGGGCAGGTCAAGCCGACCACCGGTGGCGGCATTTACTACGGCATGCTCTGTGCCGATATTGCGGCCAGTACGCTGGACAGGGCTCTGCACAAGAACGATGTGTCAGCGAAAAACCTGTCCCGCTACGAGCAAGAGTGGAAACGCAGGCTGGGCCGGGAGCTTATGATTGGCTACCGGGCACGCAAGCTGTTCGAGCGTTTGAGTGACCAGCAGGTAGACCATTTATTCGATGTGATGGAAAAGAATCGCATTGGTGAAGCGCTGCTTGAGGCCGAAGACGTGTCCTTCGACTGGCACAGCCAGGCAATCTTGAAGCTCCTCCGGCGAGCGGTGGTGGCCAGAATATTCGGGGGCATCAGGCTTCCATTCTGGGGCGGCAACGATATATAATAATCTACTGAGCAGTTCTATGACCGACCAAAACACACCGAATATCAGCCTGGAAGAGGCCGCTGGCCAGTTTCTGGCCAGCTTGACGCCCAAAGAGAGGGAAATCAGTCAGCCGGAAGTGTACAAATTTATCCGCTGGTTTGGGCGGGAGCGGGCGCTGGCCCGCCTCAGCGCTCGGGAAGTAGCCGGCTATGCGGAGCGATTGTCTCTGTCTGATACTGATTACGGGCGCAAGCTGGACCAGCTGCGTGCTTTTTTGACTCATGCCAGAAAAGCGGGATGGAGCCGGGCAAATCTGGCGGTCCACCTCAAGGCAAAGAAAGCGAAGGCTGGCTCATCGCTGGCGACCAGACAGGGGTTGCCCGAGGTTATCGAACTGACGCACCAGGGGTATGACGAGCTTGAAAACAAACTGAAGGCACTGAAGAGCAGGCGACCTGAGCTCATCGAGCAGATACGTCGGGCCGCCGACGATAAGGACTTCCGGGAAAACGCGCCTCTGGCGGCGGCAAGGGAGCAGCGCGGGCATCTGGAGGGGCGGATAAGGGAACTGGAGGAAACACTCAAAGCGGCCCGGGTAATCGATGAACAGCCAAAGAAAAGTCTCAAGATAGGTACTGGTGACCGCCTCATCCTTCAGGATATGACTTCCGGTGAGGAGCTGCGCTGCCAGATTGTCAATCCAAGAGAGGTAGACCCGACTCAGGGTAAAATTTCCAGCGTCTCGCCGCTGGGTAAGGCACTTATCGGGCGGGGTGAGGGGGAGACGGTTGAGGTGGCGGTGCCCGCGGGCCGGCTGCGCTACCGGGTCAAACGGATCGAGTGCTGAGCCCCGCCGGTTAATTCACCGTTAAATCTGTGTTATAATCTAAATGCCGGTGGGGATATAGCTCAATAGGGAGAGCGCTGCGTTCGCATCGCAGAGGTCGGGGGTTCGAATCCCCCTATCTCCACTTGGGGTGTTAATAGGCAGAACTCCGATATATTGGATCATCTTACCATCCGGCGGCATTGGTAAACGGTATTGAATTCTAGCTTTGCTCCCCTCTACCGTGATACGTTCAACAAATGACCGAAGGAAGGCTTTACTCTGAATAAAATCCGCTTCTTCTAAGAGGTTTCTCAGATCCTGAGCATAGGATTTCACTGTCTCTACATCTACGTGCTGAAACCCCGCTACTACCATATCAGCCTCAGCCTGTACTCTAGCCTTACTCAGTTCATCTTGTTTCGCCTTCAACTCTTTGATTCTGGGAGCCAAATCGTCTAATTCCAGCTTGCCTGTCTCTAAAGCATCATACAGTTTAGATAGTCGTTCTCCAACATCGAGTAGCTCGACATCAATAGCATCCAGCTTATCTTTGAGGAGGGTATTAGCCGAGTCCAGCTCCTCGTTAACCAGTTTTACCAGTTTATCCAAGCATTCCGGAGTCAGTATTTTGGACTTGATTTGTTCGATAACCAGGTTTTCCAGTTTCTCTTTGGGAAGGTTAACAGCAGCACAGGCTTCTTTCCCTTGCTTGTAGCTCCTGTTGCAGACATAATAATAATAACGGTGTGACTTAGCACTTCGTCCGATCATAGCTTTTCCACAGTGACAGTAGAGTAGTCCGCTGAGCAGATAGAAACTGGGAACTGTCCTTGGGTGAATCTGTACTGGGGCATTAGCCGAGATCTTTTGTCTCACCGCATAAAAGGCTTCCTGGTCGATGATAGCCGGCCAAGCGTTTTCTACCCTTACGGGAGGGATACCGCTATGTGTTGTCAATCAGCGAAATGGGACACTTTTTGAACCGAACACTTTGGCATAATCAGGCGGCATTAACAAGCTCCCTGAGGCCCCGGTTGTAGTTTCTGCGACGATTAATTGTTAGTATTTGCACCTCCTTCCTGCGTTGCAGGATCTGCTCTCTCCTACCATAAAGGACATCAGCTGGTGTCACATCACCGAGGGCCTTATGGTAGCGACGGTAGTTATAGTAGTTGACGAAGTCGGCGATGGCCTTATCCAGTTGGCTGGGAGCTTCATAGGGTAGCTGGTTCACCTCTCGCTTTAGAGACTGCTGATAGCGCTCCACCTTGCCGTTAGTTTGAGGGTGGAATGGTGCAGCCAGGATATGCCCGATGCCCACCAGACGCAGGTAATCCCGGAAGGCTCTGGAGACGTAGCCAGCGCCGTTATCCGAGAGGAGTCTGGTGCGATCCTCGACAGGTATATCGGTCATGCCGGTAGAGTCCACCGCTTCCTGAACCACATCGATCAGGGAGTTAGCCGACATGTCCTTCTGCAGCTTCCAGGCCAGGATGAAACGGGAATAGTCATCCATCACGGTCACCAGGTAATAGTAGCCCCAGCCAACCACCCGGAAGTAGGAAGCGTCGGTAGCCCACATCTGGTGGGGCCGCGTGGTCTTAGTATGGTATTCATTAGCGGCCGAGAGTTGCGTCTCCTGACGTTTCACTAGCCCTTCCCTCCTTAGAACGCGGTACACCGTTGACTCGGATGCAGCAAAGCCTTCATTATCGGTGATCCAAGCTGCCAGTTGCCGGCTGCTGAGTTCAGGGAACTCCCGGGCTGCCGCCAGTATTCGGCGGTCTTCATCAGGAGTGATCCGGTTCCACGGCCTTCTTTTGTTTCCCGGGTCAGGTTGCCTTCTTCGCCACCGATAGTAGGTACTCTTGGGTACCCCCAGCTCCGCCAGCGCCTGGCGCTTTCCCATAGACTGGCTTTCTACCTGCGCTAAAATAGTAGCCTTCTCAAAGAGGCTCATGCGCCGTCGCCGTCGTGGTCCCCCAGTGGAGGAATTGCTGTTTTTTTAAGACGATAACCTTCCAGGGACAGGTCAGCCACCAAATGTTTGAGATCGGTGTTCTCCCGTTTTATCTGCTCG
>DAOUDY010000060.1:0-10996 GCA_034430755.1 Dehalococcoidales bacterium | reverse complement strand
GCCTCGATTCCTCCCATCCCTGTCCCCTCCGGATCCAACCCCCGCTACCATAGGAAAGAAAAGGCGCAGGTTTAGGTTTGTGTCTTTTTATTTACACCAGTTATGGGACGCAGCCAAGAGACTTTCTTAAAGTTACTCACAGGGCAAGGTTGGAAGGTTTGAGGTTGCATGATCTCCGCCATAGCTATGCCTCATTAATGCTAGCAGCAGGTGTAAATATCAAGGCTATTAGCCAGAGCATGGGGCATGCCAACATCGGAATCACACTTGACACTTATAGCCATCTTCTACCCGGTATGGGGAAGACGGCGGCCGAGCGTTTTGATAAACTACTCAAACCGTGGTTAGGTGGTGAGGATGTCGGCAAAATGTCGGCAAAAGAGGGTGATTCAGATACGCGCCTAGAGGGATTCGAACCCACGACCCTCGGTTCCGAAGACCGATGCTCTGTCCGCTGAGCTATAGGCGCACGTACCAATTATAACTGATGAGCATGGCGGCGGCAATGATTTCCCGCTCTGACTGGCTTGACAGTTTGTCTGGCATCCTGCTCTAATCAATTGGAGGTAAGTACATATGGAGACAAATCTGAAAGGAAAAAACGCGCTGGTTACCGGAAGCGGGGGCGGCATCGGGAAGGCGATAGCGCTTGGGTTGGCCAGAGAAGGCGTGAACATTGCGGTCAATGACGTGAACCAGCAGAACGCCGAGGGCACGGTGGCTGAGATAGGGAAAATGGGCGGTCGTGCCATGGCGGTGATGGCCAGTGTGGCCGACGAGGCTGAAGTCAGAAAGATGGTGGACAAGATAGTGGCGGAGTGGGGAGGCATTGATATACTGGTGAATAACGCCGGGGTTACCAACCACCTTCTCATTGAAGATACAGAATTCGAGGAGTGGCAGCGTGTCCTTTCCGTCAATTTGAGCGGCGCCTTCAATTGCAGCAAGGCGGTGGTTCCATCGATGAGGCAGAGAGGCGGTGGCCGGATAATCAATATCGTTTCTTATTCCGGGGAACACATAACGATGATCGGCGGCGTTTCTTATACCTCGTCCAAATCAGGCATATGGGGGCTGACCCGCCAGCTATCCTTTGAGCTTGGCCCGCACCAGATTACGGTCAACGGTATTTCTCCGGGCAACGTCATCACACCGATGCTCAAAGCTGGCACCACTCCAGAGCGTCTGGAAGCAATGAAGAAATGGTATCCATTGCGTGACATGCCGACGCCGGAAGACATAGCTGATGCGGCGGTTTTTCTTGCCTCCGACCGTGCCCGGATGATTACCGGAGTCAATTTGGAAGTGGACGGCGGTATCACCGTGCCGATTGCCATCGGTGTGGACTGGGATACCTACGTCAGGGTGAAGAAAGAGGAGGCGGAGAAGAGGAGAGATAAGAAATAAAAAAATGGGGTGAGTGGAGGGATTCGAACCCTCGATCTCCAGGGCCACAACCTGGCGCCTTAAACCTCTCGGCTACACTCACCACAGACCAAGGCTATTATAGCTGAAAAACGACGGTGCTTTCAAATTGAAGTGTGTGTCGTGTTCGGCTGGCTACTTATCGGCGAGCTGGACGATGGTAACCCCGGCGCCCCCTTCGCCGTACTCGCCGATGCGGTATGACTTGACCAGCGAATGCTCATTTAGTCGTTCCTGAATGGCCTGGCGCAGCGTCCCTGTTCCCTTGCCGTGTACTATCCTGACCTGATAAAGGCCGGCCATGAAAGCGTCATTGAGGTACTGCTCGAGCTTCAACAGCGCTTCGTCAACCGTGAGCTGGCGGAGGCGGAGCTCGTCCGGAACCGCAGTCTTCCTATCCTGATAGTCGTATCTGTGCATCGCAACCCGCGCCTTGATTGTAGCACCACACGCCGCCAGAAACAAACACGAAGGCTCGTCCTTGTGAGGGCTGCCGCTTCAGTGATAGAATAAATTCTGGACTGTAGCAAAAGGATTTGCAAAATGCCGCAGGATTTCATCATCGTTAAGGGTGCCCGCGAGCACAACCTGAAAAATATAGACGTGACTATACCCCGCGATAAGCTGGTGGTCATCACCGGCGTCTCCGGCAGTGGCAAAAGCTCGCTGGCCTTCGACACCATCTACGCCGAGGGGCAGCGCCGGTATGTGGAGTCGCTCTCGGCGTATGCCCGCCAGTTCCTGGGCCGGATGGAGAAGCCCGACGTTGACTACATCGAGGGCCTGAGCCCGGCGATTTCCATAGACCAGAGAGGCCCGGGCAAGAACCCCCGTTCCACGGTGGGCACGGTGACCGAGGTCTACGATTACCTGAGACTGCTCTTCGCCCGGGTCGGCCATCCCCACTGCCCCAAGTGCGGGCGGGAAATCACCACCCAGACGGTGCAGCAGATTGTGGACGCCGTGCAGGGCCTCCCCGAGGGCAAACGCATTATGGTCATGGCCCCGCTCATCCGCGACCGCAAAGGGGAGTACCAGCAGGTTTTTATGGACCTGCGCAGGGCGGGCTATGTCCGGGTGAGGATTGACGGCGAGATCCATGACCTCTCCGAGGAGTTCCAGCTGGATAAGAACAAAAAGCACTCGATTGAGGTGGTGGTCGACCGGCTGGTCGTCGGGCAGGGGGAGAGGCAGCGGATTGCCGATTCGGTGGAGACGGCCCTCAAGCTCGGCGCGGGAGTGGTGCTTGTTTCCATTATAGATGGTGAGGAATTGCTCTTCTCCGAGCATTTTGCCTGCGTCTACGACGGCATAAGCCTCGGTGAGATAACGCCCCGCACTTTCAGCTTCAACAGCCCACACGGTGCCTGCCCCGAATGTACCGGCCTCGGCGTCAAGCTGGAAATCGACCCGGACCTGGTCATCCCCAACAAAGAATTATCCATTGCCGAGGGGGCAATCCGCCTCTGGCAGTTCCAGTCCTGGTACTACTATCAGCTTGATTCTCTGGCGAGGCGCTACGACTTCTCTTTGAATACACCGGTAAAAGATTTCACCGAGAAACAGCTCAAGCTATTGCTCTATGGGGAGGAGGGGGAGTGGTACCGTTACCGCAGCCGCTTCGGACGTGTCAGGGAGTCTTTTTCCGGCTTCGAGGGGGTGATTCCTAGGATGGAGCGCCTCTACCGTGACACCGAGTCGGAAAACTCGCGGGCGGATATCGAACGCTACATGGTCTCCACGCCCTGTCCCGTCTGTCAGGGCAAGCGGCTGAAGCTGGAATCGCTGGCGGTGACCATCGGCGGCCGGAATATCATGGACATCGGCGAGATGTCGGTGGTGCACGAGCTGGAGTGGATAGGCGAGATTGGCGACAAGATACTCAGCGAGCGGGAAAAGATGATCGCCCGGGAGATTCTGAAGGAGATTCAGTCGAGGCTCGGCTTCCTGAAAGATGTGGGTTTGGAATACCTGACCGTTGACCGCGCCTCGGCTACGTTGAGCGGTGGTGAGGCGCAGCGGATACGGCTGGCCACGCAGATCGGCAGCGGGCTCATGGGCGTGCTCTACATCTGCGATGAGCCCACCGTGGGGCTGCATCCGGCGGATGATGCCCGCCTGATAAATACGCTGAAACGATTGCGAGACCTGGGCAATACGATTCTGGTGGTGGAGCACGATGAAGCCATGATGCGTGCCGCCGACCACATCATTGATATGGGGCCGGGGGCGGGGGAGCACGGCGGTCATATTGTGACCACGGGCACACTGGCCGATATTATGGCCAGCCAAGAATCGGTCACCGGCCAGTACCTCAGCGGCACCAGGCAGATTCCGCTGCCCGGCCAGCGGCGCCCCGGCAACGGTGGTGAAATCACGGTCCGGGGGGCACGGCAGAACAACCTGAAGGACATAGAGGTTCATATCCCGCTGGGCAAATTTGTCTGCATTACCGGCGTCTCCGGCAGCGGCAAAAGCACCCTTATCGACGAGATTCTGTACCGGAAGCTGGCCCAGGTTTTCTACCGGTCGAGGGAGAGGGCCGGCGACTGTGATGAAATCATCGGTATGGAGAATATCGATAAGGTGGTCAACATAGACCAGTCGCCGATTGGGCGCACGCCGCGGAGCAATCCGGCCACCTATACCGGCACCTTCACGCCGATTCGCGAGTTTTTTGCCACCGTGCCCGAGGCCCGGATGAGAGGTTATGCGCCCGGTCGCTTCTCCTTCAATGTGAAGGGGGGACGCTGCGAGGCCTGCCGCGGGGATGGGTTTATTCAGATTGAGATGCAGTTCCTGCCCGATGTCACCGTCCCCTGTGAGGTGTGCAAGGGACAGCGCTACAACCGGGAGGCGCTGGAGATACGGTTCAAGGACAAGAACATCGCCGAGGTCCTCGATATGACGGTGGAGCAGGCGCTGGCTTTCTTCACCCATTTCCCCAAGGTGAGAAACAAACTCCAGACATTGCGGGACGTCGGGCTTGGTTATATCCATCTCGGTCAGCCGGCGCCGACGCTTTCCGGCGGTGAGGCGCAGCGGGTGAAGCTGGCCACCGAGCTATCACGGCGGGCCACCGGAAGAACGCTCTATATCCTCGATGAGCCGACCACTGGCCTCTCTTTTGAAGATGTCGCTGCTCTGTTGAGCGTGCTGCAGCGGCTCGTCGAGGCGGGCAATACGGTGGTGGTCATCGAGCACCATCTGGATGTAATCAAGAACGCTGATCATATCATAGACCTTGGCCCCGGCGCCGGGGACCTGGGTGGATACGTGGTCGCCACCGGAACTCCGGAGGAGATAACACAGGTAAAGGGCTCGGCCACCGGGCAGTATCTGGGCAGAGTGCTTCGCCAGGGTGTCGCGCCGGCCCTGACCGGGTGAACTCTTTTCCGGCTCGAAAGTAAAAAGTATAAGATATAAGCATGGTAGAGCGTAAACGGCCTCCTTTTTTTTATGGCTACGTGATTGTGGCGGTGGCTTTTCTCCTCATGCTTATCATGTGGGGAGCGTACTACAGCTTTGGCATCTTTTTCGAGCCGTTGCTCGCCCAGTTTGGCTGGACTAAGGCCATGACCTCCGGTGCCTTTTCTCTTTCCTTTTTCCTCACCGGCACCCTCGGAGTTCTGGCGGGAAGGCTGACTGACCGATTCGGTCCCCGTGTGGTGATGACGGTCTGCGGCTTCTTTTTAGGCCTTGGCTACATACTGGTCTCGCAGACAACCACCGTCTGGCAGCTATATTTCTTTTATGGAATAGTGGTCGCCCTGGGCATGGCTGCCTCCGTAGCGCCCCTGCAGTCCACGGTGGCGAGGTGGTTTGTCAGGCGAAGGAGCGTCATGACTGGAATCATTATTTCCGGCATTGGCATGGGCATGGTCATCGTACCGCCGATTGCCCACCAGCTCATCTCCCATTATGGCTGGCGCCTCTCATACATAATGGTGGGCTCAATTGCGCTTATACTGATGATGCTGTCGGCGCAGTTTTTGCGGCGTGACCCCGGGCAGAAGGGGCAGCAGCCTTATGGCGAGGGTGAAGTGGGGGTGGAGACCAGAATGAATCCTTCCGACAGAGGATTTTCTCTCCGGGGAGCTCTGCGCACCTGGCAGTTCTGGATAATGGTCATGGCACTGCTCTGCTTCACCATGGGTGAAGGGACGGTGCTGGTGCACATTGTGTCACATGCCATCGGGCTTGGCATCTCCGCTGATAATGCGGCACTCATCATACCGATTATCGGTTTGGTCAGCATACCGGGGCGAATCCTGACGGGTATAACTGGTGATAAAATCGGCAATAAGAATGCGTATTTGATTGGCTTTGTTTTTATCGATGTGTCATTATTTATGCTGTTGATATCCAGGGAGCTGTGGATGCTTTACCTGTTTGCCGTCATCTATGGGTTCGGGTATGGGGGCTTATCGGCTTTGATATCGCCAATCGTCGTGGAGCTTTTCGGGCTCGGTTCCCACGGCGTTATCATGGGGACGGTAGTCATGTTTGGCGGCACCGGAGGGATGGCCATCGGCCCGCTTCTGGCCGGCCATATATTTGACATCACCGGCAGCTATCAGTCGGCGTTTCTGCTGTATGCCATAATCGGTGTTATCGGACTTATTCTCGTTTCACGTCTGAAACCGGTGCCGATACATTCTGCATGGTAGCACCGGCTGGGTTTTCGGTCAGGGGCATTGATGAGTATGAGTACGGAAAAGAAACCAAAATTTTTCTATGGACATGTCATCGTGGCGGCCAGCTTCGCCATACAGCTGGTCTGCGTGGGCACGATGTTTACCTACGGCATTTTCTTCAAGCCCCTGCTTAACGAATTCGGCTGGTCAAGGGCAACGATTTCCGGCGCCTCATCGCTTGCTTTTCTCTGTCTTGGCTTCATGGGCATACTTGCTGGCCGGCTCAATGACCGGTTCGGGCCGAGAATAATCATGGTGGTTTCCGGCCTTTTCCTCGGCGGTGGTTATCTGTTGCTGTCGCTGCTCCAGGCGCCATGGCAGCTCTACCTGCTCTACGGGGTCATTGTCGGCACGGGCATGGCCAGTCACGATGTCGTCACTTTATCGACGGTTGCCCGCTGGTTTGTCCGCAAGCGCGGTATGATGACCGGCATTGTCAAAGTGGGTACTGGCGCCGGACAGCTGGCGGTGCCGCTGATTGCCACGGCACTGCTCGCCGCCCATGGCTGGCGTACTTCCTATCTTGTTATCGGTGCCGCCGCTCTCGTCCTGTTCGTTTTGATTGCCCAGCTGTTTCGACGTAACCCGCAGCAGATGGGCCTGCTGCCCTATGGCGCGGAAAGCGCCGTGTCAGCACCGTCTGATTCGGCGGAACAGGGCTTATCCCTGCGTGAAACAATCCGGACAAGACAGTTCTGGACCATCTGCCCCGCCTATTTCTCGGTGATTTACTGTCTGCTCACTATCATCGTGCATATCGTGCCGCATGTCACTGATGTTGGTATATCAGCCACCGGAGCCGCCGGCGTCCTGTCCACCATCGGCGGCGTGAGTATGGCCGGCCGGTTCACCATAGGTATCGCCAGCGATAGAATTGGCTGCAAACGGGCGTGGATTATCTGTTTTATCATTTTAATAGCCAGTTTTCTCTGGCTGCAGGTTGCCCGGGAACTGTGGATGTTCTACCTTTTTGCTGTAGTCTATGGCTTTGCTCACGGTGGCTTCTTTGTCGTGACTTCGCCGATGGTTGCCGAGCTATTCGGCACCAGAGCGCACGGCGTTATTTTCGGCATAGTCTATTGTGTTGGCACGCTCGGAGGCGCGGCCGGGCCGTTGCTTGCCGGACATATATTTGACCTGACGCAGAGCTATCAAATCGCTTTCTGGATACTGCTGGCGCTGAGCATCATCGGCTTAACCGTGGCCTTGACCTTGAAACCGGTCCCGGGCCGTAAAGAGAGATAGCCTGTTGCCAGATTGCTATTGATGATTTGAGGCCTGAACTAGTATTATTAAGTATGGAAAGGAGGTGACGCATGGAACGGGAAGAAGCGCTTGATTCCATCAGGGCCAATGTGGAGAATGGAAACCTGATCAAGCATATGCTGGCGACCGAGGCGATTATGCGAGCGCTTGCCAGGCACTTCGGTGAGGATGAGGTGGAGTGGGGTCTCACCGGGCTGCTGCACGATATCGATGTGGAGCTGACCAATAATGATATGAACAGTCACAGCAAGCTCGGTGCCGACCTGGCGCGAGAGCTGGGCGCCAGCGAAGCCATGGCCCACGCCATTCTGGCTCACAATCAACGGCATGGCGCCCCTCTGGAGACAACGCTTGATAAGGCGCTGTTCTGCACCGACCCGCTTACCGGTCTTATCGTGGCCGCGACTCTGGTTCGCCCCGATAAGAAGCTGGCCGGACTGGAACTGAGCTCGATAAAAAAGAAGTTCAAGGAAAAGAGCTTCGCCGCCGGGGCCAGCCGGGAACAGATGGCCCGCTGCGTTGACATCGGGATGGAACTCGACGAGTTCATTGGCCTGGGGCTGGAGGCAATGAAGGGGATTGCGGAGGACCTGGGCCTGTAGCGGCTAGTTTACCGAGAACGTTGAGCCTTCGCCCGTTTTGACCACGTCAATGCGGGTGGGGAAGGCATCTCTCAGGTCCTCAATATGGGTAATGACCAGTATCCTTTCAAAGTCATCCTGTATGGAGTTTATCGCTTCTTTCAGTTTCTCGATGCCGGCGCTGTCCTGTGTGCCGAAACCTTCATCGATAATCAGCGTGGGCAGCGGTGCCCCGGCCCGTCTGGCCAGCAGGCGGGACAGCGCGATGCGAATGGCGAAGTTGATGCGGAAAGCCTCGCCGCCGCTGAACATCTCATAATTTCGGGGGATTCCGAGTTCATCGGAGATGGTGATATCAAGAGTTTCCACCACATCGCCCTTTTTCGTCTCCCGCTGCGGCTCGAACTTAACGTGCATCCGGTTGTCCGTCATCCGCCCGAGGAGCCGGTTGGCCTCAACTTCAATCTCTGGAAGCGCCATTTCAATAAGCAGAGCCTGTATGCCGCCCTTGCCAAAGGCTCTGGCCAGTTCTTTGTAAATGCCCTCCTCTTTTGACGACCTTGATAGTGCTTTTTCCCTCTCTTTTTTCCTCTTTTCCAGTTCATCGCAGTGCTGCAGCCTGGCTTTGACGTTCCACAGTGCTTCCTGCGCCCCTTTTTGCTGCTGCTCCAGCTCCCGGTACTCGTTTTCGGCATCAGCTATCTCGGCGTTGCACCGGGGCAGGACTTCGAGCTCTCTGGCCAGCTCCCCCCTTTTCTGGCTATCGGCTTCCACGCTCTTTTGCAATTCCTGGGTGTGGGTCTCCGCCTGCGCCATCGACTCTTTCTCCTGGTCGATGAGCCGGACAGCTTCTTCCAGTTTCCTCATCGGGCTTTCGTACTGCTCCAGTTCCTGCAGTTGTTGCCTTAGCTGTTCGTGCTGCGCGGCGTCATAGTCCAGGCTGGCCAGTTGCCCTTCAACCTCTTCCAGTACCGTCTGCTCCTGACCGGCAAATTCCTTTTTCGCCAGTTGCTCTTCAATCCCGGACAGTCGCTCTCTCTCCGCGGATAACTGCTTTTTCGCCTCGGCAGCTTCATTGGCTTCCCGGTTGAGAACGCTGGCCTGGCTCTGCAGCGAGACTTTCTCCTGGTTCAGCTTTGTCTCCAGAAGAGAGACCTCCCGGCTCAGTGACTCAAGCTCGTTTCTTTTCCGGTCAAGCTCGGCCTGATTCGATTTCAGCGCATCGGTTTTATTTTGCTTCTCGGCGGTATATTTGGAGGCAATGAGCTTCAGGCCTTCGGCACCAAGTTCCGTCTCGCAGAGAGGGCATCTGGCTTCCGTCTGCGTGGCCAGAAGGTCGATTTTCTCCTCAAGCTCTTTCATCTCCCGTTCCAGCTGGCTCATGTTTGATTCCAGATAATTGACCTCCGTCTGTAATTCCTGGCCAAGCTGTTTCTTCTGGCGCAATGCTTCCTCGTTCTCCGTCAGCCGGCCCAGCTGTGCCTGAAGCTGCTGAATCTGCCCCTGCTTCCCAGCGAATTCGGCTATCCTGTTCTCTAATTCTTTAAGCCGTTCCTGTGCCAGAGCGTGTTCCGTGAGCAACCTCTGGCTGGCCTCCTTGATTCTGCTTTCCAGTTCAACTTTCCGCTTTTCCAGGTTCACCGACTGGCGGAACTTATGGTCGAGCTCATCAAAGCGTTTTCTGGTCTCGTTGTACTGTTTGTAGCCTGATTCTATGGCATCGCGCCGGGCGATGAGCGCCTCATACTCGTTGATGCGTGATTGAAGCTGGCTGACCTGCGCCTCCAGCAGTTCCAGGCTTCTCGTCCGGTCGCGAATAGCGGCTTCCAGCTGGTCGAACTGTACCTTCTTCTTCTCCAGAGTCTCTCTCTGCCGGCGCAGCTCATCGAGTTTCGCCTCTTTTTCTCTGGTTATCTCTTCAACCTGTGAGAGAGTGTGCTGCGCTTTTTCCAGCTCGGCCTCATAGTCAGGCTTGAGGGCCAGCTCATCGCTGATGTCCCGCAGCGTGCTTTCCAGCTGCGTCTTCTCAAGTTCCTGCTGCCGGGCAAGCTCTCTGGCTTTGTCCTCAAGCTGGTCGTAGTAGTCAAGCCCCAGTATGCTGGCCAGTACCTCTTTACGCTCGGTGGGGCGTTTGGTGGTGAATTCATCGGCATGGCCCTGGCGTAAGAAGGCGCTGTTGATGAAGGTATCATAGTCCATGTGCAGCGTGTCGGTGATTTTCTGCTGCGTCTGGGCGATGCTGTTGCCGCTTATCGACTTGTAAGCGCCGTCGGTGGCCATCTGGAATTCCAGTACCGACTGGCCGGCGCCGCTGGAGCGCCTGGGTTTGGCGCGCTTGCGGATAACGCGGTACGGCTGCCCCCCGACGGCAAAGTCAAACTCCACCTCCATCTCCTTCTCCGTGGTATGCACCAGGTCATCGTCGCTCCTGGCCCTGGCCTTTCCCCAGAGCGCCCAGGTCATGGCGTCGATGAGCGCTGACTTGCCGTTGCCATTCTCGCCGGCAAGGCAGGCGGTATGAATGCCCTCAAAGGAAAGCGGCGGCACGTTGTCGCGGTAGCACATGAAATTGCGCAGTTTGAGGTTAAAGGGAATCATGGGCAAGCTCCAGAAAATTTCATTCGTTAATTATTTTAGCATAATCATGCAGGTAATTTTTTAATTATCCAATAATATTAGTTTTCTATTGAGTTGCTTTGCTTGACGGCCAGATAAAGCCCCAACTAGAATAAATTGTACAGATGTTTGAGATTCTGAGCGAAAAATTAGGCAGGGTATTCCGTCTCCTGGGCAGCAAGGGCCGGCTGACGGAGAAGGACATTGACGAGGGTCTGCGTCAGGTGCGCCTGGCCCTTCTGGAAGCCGACGTCAACTTCAAGGTGGTCAAGGACTTTATCGGGCGGGTGAGGGAGAGGGCCATCGGCGCGGAAGTCCAGCAGAGCCTGACCCCCGGGCAGCAGGTGGTGAAAATCGTCAATGAGGAGCTTATCGCCACGCTGGGCAATGAGCCGGGAAAGCTGAACCCTT
>DAOUDY010000059.1:0-4904 GCA_034430755.1 Dehalococcoidales bacterium | reverse complement strand
TACCTGCCCGCCGATATCGCCGTGAGAGACGCCTTCAGAGTCAGCGATGCTTTCAACGTCCGTCGCAACGCGGTGAGCCGGGAGTACCGCTATCTCATATTGAATCGGACCACCCGCTCCCCCATCCATCACCGCTTTGCCCATCATGTTCCGGGCAGGCTGGACGTGACAGCAATGAATGAAGCCTGCCAGCACCTCGTTGGCGAGCATGATTTCGCCTCGCTGGCCACGGCTCTGGAAAGCCGGATAAAGAGCACGGTGCGCCGTGTCTACCAGGCTGACGTGATAAAAGAGGGCGACCTGGTTACTTTCCGCATCATCGCCAACTCGTTCCTGCACCATCAGGTACGGAATACGGTCGGGGCGCTCATCAGGGTTGGCCTGGGAAAGATGACAGCCGACGAATTTCGTAGTATAGTAGAGGCGAGGAAGCCCGGTCTGGCCGGGCCAACGGCTCCCGCCCACGGACTGTACCTGATGCAGGTGAACTATCCGCATCCCTGGGAGGAAATACGCAATTGAAAACCTACAGCGCCAGAGCCAAAGACGTTGAGAGAAAGTGGCATGTGATTGATGCTTCAGGTAAGACGCTGGGCAAGCTGGCCACAGAAGCCGCCCGCCTGCTCATGGGCAAACACCGGCCGATTTTCAGCCCCAATCTTGATACCGGCGACTACGTTATCGTAATCAATGCCGCAAAAGTACAGGTTACGGGCAATAAGCTGAAGCAGAAGCACTACTACCGGCATTCCGGCTATCCCGGAGGATTCAAGGCAATATCCCTGGGAAAGAAGATGCAGGACAACCCGACACAGGTCATTGAACACGCCATCAAGGGTATGCTCCCGCGTACACGACTGGGTAACCAGATGCTGAAGAAGCTCAGGGTTTATGTTGGTGATTCGCACCCGCATCTGGCACAGGTTACACAGTCATCAGGTGCGGAGCCAAAGACAGCAGAACAGGGGACAGGTTAAATGGCAGCAAAGCAATCCTATTTTCACGGTACCGGACGGAGAAAGACATCGGTGGCTCAGGTGAGAATTATGCCCGGCAACGGCGCCATAATCATCAATGGTGTGCCCTATGAGGAGCTATTTCCCAGTCTGGAACACCGCCGCACCATACTGCAGCCCCTCCTGGTCACGGAAAGCCTGAGCAAATACAATGCCATGGTCAAGGTAAACGGCGGCGGCGTCACCGGCCAGAGCGGTGCCATCTCGCACGGCATCGCCCGCGCTCTGGTGGCGGCGGATGGAAACCTCAAGCCCATCCTGCGCCTGAACGGCCTGCTCACCCGCGACTCGCGGGTTAAAGAGCGAAAGAAACCTGGCCTCAGGCGGGCACGCAAAGCACCGCAATATACCAAGCGTTAAAGATTCAGATTAAGAGGGAAAAGCAACGGTTTATCTCCTGTGGTAGCCGTTGCTTTTGATTTTAAGGCTGTTTAGCAACCTACACCCCCGCCAGTTTCTTTCCGGACTCAAGCAGCTTTTTCACTTCGGCGTCAGAGCTGCTCTCTGCGTAGATGCGCAGCACCGGCTCCGTGCCGGAAAACCTGACCAGCAGCCAGCTCTTATCCGCCAGGATATACCGGAAGCCATCGGCGGTATCTACTTCTTTTACTTTAATATCTTCAATCGATTCCGGCGGGTTATCGCGCAGCCGGTTGATAATCGTCTGGCGTTCCGCTTCCGGAAACTCGGCATCTATACGCTGGTAATAGTGCGGCCCCACCTTGCTGTAGAGATAGGCCAGAAGCTCCGATGGCTTTTTCCCCGACCTCAGCATGAAATCGAGAAAATAGAGACCGGCCAGGATGCCGTCACGCTCGGCAACGTGGCCGCGGAAGCCGTACCCGCCGCTCTCCTCCCCGCCAATCACCGCGTCTTCCCTGAGCATGATGGGGGCCACGTACTTGAAGCCCACCGTCGTCTCAAAAACCGGCACCTTATATAACTCGCCCAGCCGGTCAATCATGCTGGAGCTGGTGATAGTCTTCACCAGCGGCCCTTTTTCCCCACGCACCTCCAGAACGTAAAGGCAGAGCAGGGCGAATACCTGTAGCTGGGTAAGAAAGTTGCCCTTTTCGTCGATTATGCCCACGCGGTCGGCATCACCGTCTGTCGCCAGGCCAACGCTGGCCCCCTGCCCTTTCACCAGCGCCGAGAGCCTTTTTAAATTAAGTGCGATTGGCTCGGGGCGCACCATGCCGGGAAAAAGCGGGTTCCGCTCGCCGTTTAGCTCGGTTACTTTGGCGCGGCCGCCCTGCAGTAATCCTTTCAGATAACCCATCCCGGCACCGTACATGGAGTCTATTATTATGTTAAATTCTGCTTTCCGTATTGAGTCCAGGTCAACGAGCCTGGCTACCTGCTCAAGATAAACCGGCGCCAGGTCAATTCTCTCCACCAGTCCCTGCCCCGAAGCCTCTTCCAGCGGCACCTGCACTGGCGGTCCTTCAGACAGTGTCCGTTTGATGGACTTCACTATTTCCGCGGTGATGTCATCGGGCGCGCTGGCCCCGTGCTGATTCTTATATTTAAATCCGTTCCAGGCGCCCGGGTTGTGGCTGGCCGTGATGATGATGGCGCCGGCGGCCTTCCGGGCGAGCACGCCGTAGCTGACCACAGGGGTTGGCGTCGCCTTATCGCACAGATAGGTCCTGATTCCATTTGCCGCCGTTACCTCGGCGGCGGCGGCAGCGAAATCCTCGGAGGCAAAACGGGTATCGTAGCCAATGATTAACCCCTGTGCGGTCATCCCCGCCTTTTTCAGATAGTCAGCCACCCCCTGCGCACAGGCCCGCACATTGTCAAAGGTAAAGTCCTTGGCGATAATGCCCCGCCAGCCATCGGTACCGAATTTAATCACGTTTTCCATCAGCACCCCCTTCCACAGGCAAAAGGTCACGGAAATAGTAAGAGTCCCTGGTGACAGTCCTGCCCAGAGTATACGGTATGCTCTCACTGAATATCGGCCCGGCGAAAACGAAGGAGTGGAACTCACCGTTCTCACCACCGGGGTCAATGCCGGGCGGAAGCTCAGCCAAGAAGTGCTCGTCAAGCACTCTGCCCAGGAAGCTCCTGGGCATTACTCTGGTATTGACACAGGTGATAACCGCTTTAAAACCGAGGGAGATAAAGGAACGGGCGAGCTCGGCAGTTTCGCGTCCCCAGATGGGTAAAACAGGCGCCATCCCCACCCTGGCCAGGTTCTTCTCACGGTACTCTTTAATCCACTCCAGAAAGATGTCACCGAAAACCACGCGATTGATGCCATCTGATTTCGCCTTGACCAGAGTATCCATCAAACGGGATTCATATTCCTCTTCCGAGCAGTCCCCGGGTAGCGGTATCTTTATCAGGGGCAGTCCCAGCGCCTGTGCCTGCCGTTCCAGCAGCGTGCGGCGCACGCCATGCATGCTCACCCTATCATAAGGCTCACTTATCGAGGCAAGCAAAGACACGGCCTGATAGCCGCCGCTTCGCTCGATTTCATAAAGGCTGAGGGCGCTGTCTTTGCCGCCGCTCCAGGATACGATGACTTTTTCCATTATCAAAACAGGCCAGATTAAATATATCTACCCACCGATTTGGCGATTGCCTTCAATTCTGCCATCAGCCTGGTGAAGTCGGATATGGTCAGCGCTTGCAGGCCGTCCACCAGCGCTTCCTTCGGGTTGGGGTGGACTTCAATGAGGATTCCGTCAGCACCGGCCGCCACTGCGGCTCTGGCGATGGCCGGCACCAGCGAGTAGTGCCCGGCAGCATGGCTCGGGTCGACAACCAACGGCAGGTGGCTGAACCTCTTTATCACCGGGACAGAGGAAATATCCAGGGAAAAGCGAATGCTGTCCTCAAACGTCCGGATGCCGCGCTCACAGAGAATGACCTGGTTATTCCCCTCGGCCAGCAGATAGTCGGCGGCGGTCAGCCACTCGGTGACGGTGCTGGAAAAGCCGCGCTTCAGCAGAACCGGGCGCTTGCTCTTCCCCACCTCGGTCAGCAGGGCGAAGTTCTGCATGTTGCGGGCACCGACCTGAAGGATATCCGCCGACTTAGCTACCAGCTCAACATCGTGCGGGTCAACGACCTCGGTTATCACCGGTATGCTGAAGGCTTTTCTGGCTTTGGCCAGCAGTTCCAGCCCCGCCTCCTCCAGTCCCTGAAAGCTGAACGGTGAGGTACGCGGCTTGTAAGCGCCGCCACGCAGCACCACCGCCCCCACTTCCTTGACTGCTTTGGCCACTTCCATAATCTGTTTTTCATTCTCCACGGCACAGGGGCCGGCCATGACCACAAAGCGTTTCCCGCCGATTTCTATACCGCCTACATCCACCAGGCTGTCCTCACTCTTGAACTCACGGGAGGCCAGCTTGTACGGCTTCATGATGCGGGTGACGCTCTCCACACCGGGGAGAACGGCGAAGGTGTCCGTCGGTAACTGTCCGGTGTTGCCGCCCAGGATGGCGATGACTATCTTGTCCGTGCCCAGGTTCAACTGCACCTGAAAGCCGAGTGACTTGGCGCGCTGCACCACGCCGTCGACCTGCTGGACATCGACGCCCCGCTCCATTTCAACTATCATTTCTTTTCACCGTAATGCTTTATAATGTAACCCTCCCCCTTTGTCCCCCTCCCTATGATTAGGGAGGGGGAGATATTGGGAAGAGGGGCTTCGCCCCTCTTGGACTCCCTAATCTAGTCCCAGATTTTTCCAGACATCTTTGAACTCAAGGACATTGCTGATGCTTATCATTCTAGGCTGTTCTTTTTTAGCATTTGGGTGAGCTTCTATGAAAGTTTGTCTTTCCCATTCGCTAATTTCAGCTACGCATTTTGCTGGTACTATGAAAAAATTTGGAGGAGAGTCTATGGCTTCAAATGTAACAAAAACAAATG
>DAOUDY010000058.1:0-7187 GCA_034430755.1 Dehalococcoidales bacterium | reverse complement strand
ATGGCCACCGTGGTCAGCGCCTCTGCCGAGTGCTCGAAGAGGGGGAACATGCGGGCCACCAGAAAGACGCCGGCGGCGACCATGGTGGCCGCATGGATGAGGGCGCTGACCGGCGTCGGGCCTTCCATGGCGTCGGGCAGCCAGACGTGGAGCGGGAACTGCGCCGACTTGCCCACCGCGCCGGCGAAGATGCCGATGGCCGCCCAGGTGAGCGTGGTGCCGGCGAGCGTGCCGGCGATGGCCAGCTCGTGGAGCTGGTGAATATCGAAAGTGCCCGTGTTCAGGTAGAGCAGCAGTATGCCGGCCAGAAAGCCGAAGTCGCCGAAGCGGGTGACGATGAACGCCTTCTTGGCGGCATCGGCCGCAGACGGCTTGTGGAACCAGAAGCCGATGAGCAGATAAGAGCAAAGGCCCACCATTTCCCAGAAGACGAACAGGAAGAGTAGGTTATCGGCCATCACCAGACCTATCATCGAGGCGGTAAAGAGCGACATCCAGGCGTAGTAGCGGTGGTAGCCGGGGTCGCCCTGCATGTAGCCCTGCGAGTAAATCTGCACCATCAGGCTGACCACGGTAACGACTATCAGCATTACCGCCGTCAGCGAGTCCATGAGCAGGCCGAGGTGGATGGTCACGCCGCCTTCGATTACGGCCCAGGTAATATCGGGGACGGGTATATCGTGGTGCGGCGCCGCCATCAAAGCGAACAGCGCCCAGACGGACAGGGCCAGAGAGCCGCCGATAGCGCCGATGGTGATATAGCCGGCCACCCTCGACTCTGCCCTGACGAAGGGACGGACGAAAAAGCCGATGGCGATAAACGAGAAGAGCGGGAGCAGGAATATCAGCCAGATAAACTGGTGCGGCATTACAGCTTCCTCAGCACGTCCCTTATCACGTGCTCTTTATCTCTGGGCACCAGGACAGAATATTCGGCGAACTCCTGGCCGGCGGGCAGGCCTGAGACCGGCATGATGCGGGCGGGAACTCCCTCTCCCTCGAAGAGCTCCTTCCACATCTCGGCGACCATCAGGCTTCTGGCTTTCTTGACTTCAACCCACATCTTTTACCACTTCAATATATCTATTTTGCTTACGTCTATATCCTCAAGGCCGCGGTAGATGGCGAAGATAATGGCCAGTCCCACGGCCACCTCGGCGGCCGCCACGACGATGACGAAAATGGCGAAGACCTGGCCGGTTAGCATGGCCGGCACCACGTAGCGCGAGAACGCCACCAGCGTGATGTTGACCGCGTTGAGCATCAGCTCGATGCACATCAGGATGATGACGGCGTTGCGCTTGGCCAGCACGCCATAAAGTCCGATGGAGAACAGTATGGCGGACAATATTAAATAATGCTGCAGTCCTATCATTACTTGCTCACTTCTCCCTGGCCAGGACAATCGCTCCTATAATAGCTGAGAGCAGCAATACCGCGGAGATTTCCACCGGCAGGAGATAGCCACCCTCGCCGAAGAGGCTGCTGGCCAGGGCGGAGGTGGTCGGTGCCGTCGGCGGCAGGCTTGATACCGGCCACGGCGTATTGATTAGAGTCAGGACGAGCACTTCCAGAAACAGGATGGCCACGATAAAAGCAGGAATCTGGAAACGGCTGTTGGGGCTGCCCCGCTGTACTTCCCGGGTCATCATGATGGCCAGGATAATCAGCACCGATATGGCGCCCACGTAGACCAGAATCTGGACGGCGGCCAGGAAATCGGCACTTAGGGTGATATATAACCCGGCCACCATTAAAAAGCACAGTATCAGCGATAGCGCCGCGCGGAAGACGTTGCGCAGCAGCACCACGCCCAGCGCGGCCATGATGGCCACGGCGGCCATGAACCAGAAAGAGATAGCCAGTCCCATTATCTTTTCTCCGTTATCTTCTCCACGAGCAATGTCTGTTTGGGCAGTTTTGCCGCTTTATCCGGGTAGAAATAGCCGCTGACTTTTCGCTCCGGCGTTTCCAGCATGTCCTCTTTGCCCTGCACCAGCTCGCCGCGGCGGTATCTGGCGCACTCAAAGGCGTGGCTGAAGTAAAGCGCTTCATACGGGCAGGATTCAACGCAGAGGCCGCAGTTGATGCAGTAGCCGGTATCGACTTCGTACTTCTCCACCACATATTTATTTTCCGTCATATCCGTCGAGGTGACGATTTCGATGGCGCCCTGCGGGCAGGTCTTGGCGCAGGTGCCGCAGCCGGTGCACTTTTCCTGGTTCCAGACGAGCTCATTGCCCCGGAACCGCCGCGATATATTGAGCCGCTGCTCCGGATATTGATTAACCGTCGGGTGGCGGAGCAGGTGCCTGATGGTCACCGTCAGGCCCTTGGCGATGCCGATTCCGTAGCGTTCAAACTTCAATTCTGCCCCCTCCTAGTCGGAAGAAGAATTTTGACCATATGAGAATAATAATCGCCATCACGGCGATGTTGACGATAATCATTGCCCAGGCCAGTTCGGCCGGCCAGTCGGCCAGCACCTGCAGGGCGGTGATAAACAGGTTGAGCAGCGCCATGGGGAAGAGGAACTTCCAGGCGAAGGCCATCAGCTGGTCGATTCTGATTCTGGGCAGTGTGGTGCGCGTCCAGACCATGGCGAAGAAGACGAGGAGCACCTTGACGACAAACCAGAGCCACGGCGGCAGCAGCGGGCCTCTCCAGCCGCCCAGGAAGAGGGTGGTGATGACGGCGGAGATGGCCACCGCCTCGGCGTACTCCACCAGATAGAACATGGCGAACTTCATGCCCGAGTACTCGGTGTGGAAGCCGGCGACGATTTCGGAATCGGCTTCCATGAGGTCGAACGGGCTGCGGTTTATCTCGGCGCAGCCGGCGGCGAAGAAGAGCAGGAAGCCCAGCGGCTGGAGCAGGATGAACGGGATGTCCTGCGCCACCACCATCTGGTTCAGCGATAAAGACCCGGAAATCAATACCACGCCGACGATGGCCAGCACCAGCGGTATCTCGTAGCTGACTACGGCGGCCACGTTGCGCATGGCGCCCAGCAGGGAGTACTTGTTGCTGGAGCCCCACCCCGCCATGAAAATGCCCATGGTGGAAACGGAGCTGATGGCCACCACGTAGAGGATACCGATATTGAGGTCAGCCAGCAGGGCCCCATTCTGAAACGGTATCACGGCGAAGAGCATCAGGGCGGGCGCAAAGGCAACCACCGGCGCCAGCCAGTGGACGAGCTTGTCGGCGGCGGTGGGCACGATATTCTCTTTGAGCAGCACCTTGATGGCGTCGGCCACGGGCTGGAGAAGGCCAAAAGGTCCGGTACGATTGGGCCCCAGGCGCGACTGCATACGGCCCATCCCCCGCCGCTCGATGTAGATGACGCCCATCACCATGGTCAGGACGAAGCCGATGATGACCACGGTGAAGAAGAGCCAGTGCCACCAGAAGCCGCCCGGCCAGTCCGGAGGGACGGCCTGTAGCTTCACTAAATGGTAAATATCAAGCTCTGCTGTTGCCATTATCTATCAATCTCACCCACGGTGATATCGATGCTGCCAAAAATAATGATTAAATCAGCCACCTTCCAGCCGCGCACCATATCGTGCAGCGCCGTCAGGTTGAGCAGGCTCGGCGGGCGGATATGGCAGCGGTAGGGAGCTATTGAGTTATCGGACACCAGATAGAAACCGAGTTCGCCCTTGGGGCATTCTATCCGGGCATATGCTTCACCAGCAGGCGGTCGGATAAGGTGGGGCACTTCGGTCCGAACGGGACCAGGCGGGAGCTGCTCCATTGCCTGCTGAATAATGCGCAGGCTCTGCCGCATCTCTTCGACCCTCTGGCGGTAGCGGTCGTAGCAGTCGCCTGATTCCTGTGCTGGGATATCGAAATCAAAGCGGTCGTATACCGAATACGGGTCAGCCTTGCGGATGTCCCACTTCACGCCGCTGGCGCGGAGCACCGGCCCGCTGGCGGAGCTGTTTATCGCCTGTTCTCTGGTTAAAATGCCGACCCCCTTGGCACGGGCAATCAGTATCTCGTTCTGCATCAAAAGGCGGTCGTACTCGTCAAGAAAGCGCGGCATCAGGTTCATGAACTTGTGCAGGGCGGGCATGAATTCTTTGGGCAGGTCCTGGCTGACGCCGCCCACCCGCATGTAGTTATAGGTGAGCCGCTGGCCGCTGACCATCTCAAAGAGGTCAACGATTCTCTCCCGTTCCCGGAACATGTAGAGGAAGGGGGTGAAATAGGCACCGCAGTCATTCAAAAAGGAGCCAACGGCAATCAGGAGGGACGCGATGCGCTGGAGCTCCGCCATGATAACCCGTATGTACTCGGCGCGCTCCGGCACTTTAATCCCCGCCAGCTTCTCCACCGCTAGGCAGTAGGCGAAGTTGTTGCTCATCGACGAGATATAGTCGAGCCGGTCGGTGAGCGGTATGGTGCCGGTGTAGGTCCTCTGCTCGGCGAGTTTCTCTATGCCGCGGTGCAGGTAGCCAAACACCGGCTCGATGTCGACCACCACCTCACCGTCGAGCGTCGCCCGCATGCGGAACACCCCGTGTGTGCTGGGATGCACCGGGCCCATATTGAGCACAAAAGGTTCGGTTCGCAGCGCCATTTATATAAAGTCCTTCCGCAGTGGATACCCCTCAAAGCCCTTCCAGAGGAAGATGCGCTTCATGTTGGGGTGCCCTTCGAACTTGATGCCAAAAAGGTCGTAAATCTCTCTCTCCTGAAAGTCAGCCCCCTGCCACAGACTTATTACCGAGGGCACAGCCGGGTTTTCGCGGTCGTGGCAGCGGGTCTTAACGGTCAGGCAGTGGTTGTGCTCCAGGGAGCTGAGTAAATAAACGACCTCAAAGTGGTCGTAGTAATCGGCGGCGGTGATGAAATTGAGAAAATCCAGGTCCAGGCCCTCGGTGTCTTTGAGAAAACGGGCGACGCCGAGCAGCGAGTCGCCCCTCACCACCAGGTTATCCCGGCTGGATTCAACCACGCTGCCGGGGAAATTCTCTTCTATTTTACTGGCGACTTCCTTCGCTGAAAGGGTAATCGTCATCTTTCGAGCCGCTTTCTCACATCGATGTTTTTTCGTCGGGCAATCTTTTTCTGCAGCATCTGTATTCCGTAAATAAGGGCTTCGGGGCGGGGCGGGCATCCCGGAACATACACGTCTACCGGGATAATACGGTTATATCCCGGCACCACGGCATACTCCGCCGAGGCGAAAATGCCGCCGCTGATGGCGCAGGCGCCCATAGCGATGACCCATTTTGGCTCCGCCATCTGGTTATAGATGCGCCTCACGTTCGGTGCCATCTTCCAGGTCAGGGTGCCGGCGGTAATCATCAGGTCAGCCTGGCGGGGCGAGGCGCGCATTATTTCCATGCCGAAACGCGCCAGGTCAAAGCGCGGGCCGTTGGCGGCGATTAATTCGAAGGCGCAGCAGGCGGGAAAGCAGATGGCCGGCCAGAGCGAGGAGCGCCGCCCCCAGTTAATCAAAGCATCCACGGTGGTCAGAAAAATATTCTGCTCCAGCTCCTCGTCAAGCCACCGGTCAGGGTCGGGAATCGGTTCCTGGCTGTTCGCCTTCAGGTCTTCGATAACCTGACCCTCTTCCCGGTCCAGCTCGATATCCGGATAGATATATTTCCCGGGAGGTTTTATTTCCATTCCAGGACCCTCTTTTTCCAGGCATAAAGATAGCCGACCAGAATAATGGCCACCAGTATCAATATGGCGATGAAGCTGGCCATGCCCAGCGCTCGCAGATTGACCGCCCAGGGATATAGAAATACCACTAGGACATCGAGGGCCAGAAATATCAGGGCATAGAAGTAGTAGTGGAAGTTGAACTGCACCCATGTCCTGCCGATGGTTTCCATGCCGCATTCAAAGATGGAGTTCTTGATGGGGTTGGGATTATGGGGAACGATTTTGAGGAACCTGAGGGCGATGGGGATAATTACCATGAGAAGAGTGAAAAGAATAGCTGCGATGAGAAACAGCCCGATGTAGCCATAGTTCGTGAGCAATTACCCGCCTCGCAAAGGAAAATTCACGGTCGTAGTATATCATACCCGTTTTTTTCCGGGCAAGTTATTTCCGGGAGAGGCTTGGTGGCTAACTTCGGAAGATTAGAAGAACAACGGCGGTAATGGAGCTGATGAAAGAGGCAACGGCGGAGCCGGTAAAGACTTTCACCAGAATATCTCTCACCATCTCGAGGGTCTCGTAGGGCCAGTTGAGCCGCTCGATAAAGACGTTAAACCAGCCCTGCCCAATCATAAACACGATGATGGTTAAGAAAGCGGAGATGAAGAAGACGTATAGTATTACTTTAAGTGTGGTATTCCCCATATCTTTGGCCTCGTCTGTCATTTCACCCGTTACCTGATGTGAGCGTAACTGAAGTATAAAACGCGTTTCATACTATGTCAACAGTAGCCGGATAGAAAAAAGCAAGCGTGAGCGCCGTGTTGCAATTGACATCGCTTTCACTACTTTTGTAAACTGACTTCGTCCAAGCATTAACCGGTCAGTATTTTTCCGTCGGGAGTAGTACACCATGTCATTGAAAAAAGTTGCCCAGGGGCTGGCTGAGCTGGTCAGGCAGGGCGAGGCCGATTATATTGAGGCGCATCTTGAGGAGAGCCAGAGCAGCCATATCGTGTATCGGGGCAGGGAGCTGGAGTCGATTGGCAGGACAGAGTCTATCGGCGGCAACGTGCGGGCGATGGTCAAGGGGGGCTGGGGTTTTGTCAGCTTCAACAGTCTGGATGACCTGCGGGGCAGGGTGGAGATGGCCGTAAGGCAGGCCAGGCTGGTCGGCCGCGAGAAGAGCCGGCTGGCAGCGGTGGCGCCGGCCGTTGACAGAGTACCGGCTGGAGTGGAGGCAGACCCCGTGGCCATACCTCTCGCGGAAAAGAAGCGGATTCTGGACGGGTACAACGAGATTATCTGGCGGCAGCCGGAGATACAGACCTCTACCATTGGCTACAGTGACAGCCGTAAACAGACCGTTTTCCTGAGCTCGCTGGGCAGCCATATCGAGCAGGAAAGGGCGGATGTCACCCTGCGCATCGCGGCCGTTGCCGCTCGCAACGGCGATGTCCAGCAGGCAGGGCTCAGCGTGGGCAGCCGCGGAGACCTTGCGCCAATCCGGCAGCTCCAGCAGGAGGTGGAGCGTCTATCGCAGCATGTCGTGGCGCTGCTCT
>DAOUDY010000057.1:0-7379 GCA_034430755.1 Dehalococcoidales bacterium | reverse complement strand
GATATCTCTCCCTTGTGCTTTTCCACCCACTCCGTGCGCTTGATGAACAGGATGTGATACTGCCCGTCTCTCTCGTAGATGGGCACCAGCACGGCGGCGGGAGTCCGTTTCGGGTCAACGATGTGCTGCTTTTCTCTTTGGGATAGAATCTGCTTTAATCTTTCTTTCATTATTATTCTAATATTAGCTTTATTCGGCCACCAAGACAAATCACCGTTTCTTGGGCTATACTACGACTGAGTTAATAAATGAAAAACGACTTCCATTTAATTAAAACCTGTAAAAATGCCCGGGCAGGGGAACTTATAACTCCCCATGGTATAGTGCCGACACCTGTCTTTCTGCCGGTGGGCAGCCAGGGCACGGTCAAGACACTGACCCCGGAAGAAGTCAGAGATATTGGCTATAACATGATACTGGCCAATACCTATCATCTTTACCTCAGGCCGGGCATTGATGTGGTGGAGGGGCTGGGTGGTTTACATAAATTCATGGCCTGGGATGGCGCCATACTGACCGACAGCGGGGGCTACCAGATATTCAGTTTGGCCCCGCTCTGCAAAATCAGTGAAGAAGGGGTGAAATTCCGCTCCCACATTGACGGCAGCGAGCACCTATTCACCCCCGAACTGGCCGTTGAGCATCAGGAGAAGCTGGGCGCCGACATCACCATGGTTCTGGACGTGTGCTCGGCTTACGGCGACAGCTTTGAGAGGGTGCAGCGGGCGATGGAACTCACCCACCGCTGGGCGGAAAGATGTCATAAAGCGCACCAAAATCAAAAACAGGCGCTGTACGCCATCGTGCAGGGTGGGGTCTTTCCTGAACTCAGACGGCGGTCGGCGGAGTACCTCACGGCAATGGACTTTGACGGCTACGCCCTCGGCGGCCTGAGCGTCGGCGAGCCCAAAAAAGCGACTTTCGAAATAGTGGAGCAGACCGTGGCGCTCCTGCCGGAAGCTAAACCGAGGTATCTGATGGGCGTGGGCTCTCCTGAGGACATAATAGAGGGGGTGGCGCGGGGCATAGATATTTTCGACAGCGCCCTGCCCACACGCGTGGCCCGCAACGGCGCCCTTTTCACCTGGGAGGGCCGTCGCAATATCAGAAATGCCGCTTTCAGCGGTATGGGCCAGCCCATCGTTGCTGGCTGTGGCTGCTATACCTGCCGCAATTTTTCCGCGGCCTACCTGCACCATCTTTTCAAAGGCGAGGAGCTGTTATCGTACCGGCTGGCGACGATTCACAACCTGTATTTCATTCATGACCTGGTGGAGAAGGCAAGGGATGCCGTAATGGATGGCACCTTTGCTGGCTTTAGCCGGGAATTCTTATCGCGCTACCGGCCCACGGATGAAAAAACACGGGTCAGCCAGAAGCAGAAGTGGCTGAAATCAAAAGGGCGTGAACTTGACAGCGGAAATGCACCGCCTTAATATAGGCCGTAATAGCTGCTTGACACCGAAAACCCTATTAACGGAAGGAGGTTAATGATGCCTTTAGACGAAAAGCAGGTGGAAGGGATGGCCAGGGAGATTCTCCAGGCGCAGAGGACGGCGAAGCCAATCACCAATCTTACCGACCGGTTTCCTGATGTCACCGTTGCCGAAGCCTATGCCATTCAGATGAAACTGGTTCAGGAGAGGCTGAAGAGCGGTGAGATGATTGTGGGCCGCAAAATCGGGCTCTGCGCCAAAGCCAATCAGCTCATGTTCGGCGTTGACGAGCCCATCTACGGGCACATCTTCAATACCATGGTTGTTCCCGAGGGTGAGCCGGTCTCGCTGAGCAAGCTGGCAAAGCCGGTAGTTGAGAGTGAAATCTGTTTTGTCATGAAGGAGGAGGTGAAAGGCCCGGGCGTGGACGTGGCCAAGGTGCTCGCCGCCACCGCCGGCGTGCTGCCTGCTTTTGAAATCGCGGGGAACCGCTATAAAGAGCAGAGAAAGAAGGCGCCGGACCTGATATCAGATGGTTCCGGGGCCTGTATGGTGGTGCTCGGCGGTCAGCTGACACCGGTTCAGGGCATCGACCTGCGGCTCATCGGCATGGTGCTGGAAAAGGACGGTGAGGTGGTCGCCACTGGTGCGGGCGCGGCGGTGCTGGGAAATCCGGCCCAGGCGGTCGCCAGCCTGGCCAACAAGCTGGCCGACTACGGCATGAGCATCGGCAAGGGAGAGTTCATCATCTCCGGTTCACTTCATGCCGCTATCTTCGTTGAAGGTCCGTGCAGCTACCATGCCACCTTTGACCGCCTCGGCTCAGTGACGGTGCGCTTTGTGAAGTAGTTGCCGCCTTCTCGCCTCAGACGATGGCCAGCATTTTGTCCACCGCTGCCCTGGCTTTGAGTCGTGTGGCCTCCGGCACCTTTACCTCCGGTCGCATCTCCTCGAGCGACCAGAGGACTTTCTCCAGCGTGATGAGCTTCATATCGGGGCAGACCGCCTGTTCCGATACCGGGATGAATTTCTTGCCCGGGTTTTCCTTTTTCAGCCGGTGGATGACGCCAATCTCCGTGCCGACAATCAACTCCTTGACGTCATCTCTTTGCGCATACCTTATCATGCCTCCGGTGCTGGCGACCTCATCCGCCACGGCGATTACATCGGGGCGGCACTCGGGGTGAACAACGACCTTTGCCCGGGGATTTTCCCGTTTGAGCTGCATGATATCCTGGGGCTGGATGCGGGCGTGCGTCGGGCAGTAGCCCGGCCAGAGGTGAAACTTTTTGTTTACCTTGGTGGAAACGTAGTGCCCCAGATACTGGTCGGGCACGAACAGCACCTCGTCGTTATCCAGGCTCGCCACCACCTTGACGGCATTGGCCGAGGTGCAGCAGATATCAGACTCGGCCTTTACCGCCGCCGTTGAGTTGATATAGCAGACCACGGTGGCACCGGGCAGTTCCTTTTTCTTCTGCCGCAGTTGTTCCGCGGTAATCATATTGGCCATCGGGCAGCCGGCGTGCCGGTCCGGCAGGAGAACGGTCATCTGGGGGCAGAGGATGGCCGCCGTCTCCGCCATGAAGTGGACGCCGCAGAACACGATGACATTGGCCTCCGTTTTGGCCGCATTCTGGCTCAGACCGAGGGAATCGCCCGCGAAGTCGGCGATGTCCTGGACCTCACCGAGCTGGTAGTTGTGGACGAGGATAACGGCGTTTCTCTCCTTCTTCAGCTTCAGGATTTTTCCCACTAACACTGCATTGGTGTCGGTCATTGCCGTTCTCCAATCGATACTTCCTCTGTTTTAATGGCTTGATTTTATTGTACCACCACCGAGGACCTTATCGCCATCATAGAACACGATGGCCTGGCCCGGCGCGATGGCCAGCTGCGGTTTCTTGAACTTTACATAAACATTATCTCCATCAAATGGAGTTATGGTGACCTCTGCTTCCGAATGGCGGTATCTTATCCTGGCTTTAGCGGTGATTGTCTCTGTCAGACGGTCAATGGCGACCCAGTTCATCTGAGTGGCCACAAGCTCGTCACCGAATGCTCTTTCTCTGCCACCAACGATAACCGCGTTGTTTTCCGGCTCGATGGCGATTACGTACCGCGGCTCGCTGGCGGCAATGCCCAGTCCCTTGCGCTGGCCGATGGTGTAGTTCATGATTCCCTGATGGCTGCCGAGGGTATTGCCCTGCTCATCCAGTATCGGCCCCGGCTGTGCCGCCTGCGGGATAAAGTCCTTAAGGAATTCGGCATAGTCATTGCCCGGAATAAAGCAGATGTCCTGGCTCTCCGACCTTCTGCTTGCCGGGAGCTTTTTCTCTCTGGCAACCGCCTTCGCCTCCTCTTTGGTCAGATGCCCGATGGGAAACATGGCGTTAGATAACTGTTCCTGTGTCAGCGCGTAGAGAAAGTAGGACTGGTCCTTTCCCCTGTCCAGCCCTTTCCAGAGGAGCGCCCTGCCTGAATTGCTATCCTTTGTTACTCTGGCGTGGTGCCCGGTAGCAATATAATGTGCTCCCAGCGCTCTGGCTTTATTGAGAAGGGCGTCAAACTTGATGTACCGGTTGCAGCGCACGCAGGGATTCGGTGTCCTCCCCGTACGGTATTCCTGGCAGAAGTTGGCGAGCACTTTCTCCTGGAAAACGTCTCTCAAATCAATAACGTAGTGGGGAATGCCGAGGACATCGGCGACACGGCGGGCATCGTTCACGAAGTCGGGTGAATTTGCCTCACCTCCGGGACGCAGTCGCATGGTGACGCCCATAACCGGATAGCCTCTTTCTTTGAGCAGGGCGGCGGCCACGGAGGAATCGACCCCGCCGCTCATGGCAACGGCTACTTTTCCCATAGCTTTCTACCCGATAAAAACAGTCCGAAAAGAGGTTTATGGAGTGGAATGGTCGGCAATTTCGGATTAGCTCGACTTTTGCCGGCAGCGCCGCGCGATTTCAATGGCAATGCTGGCCACTTCGACCGCAGTCCCGCCCAGGGCCACGGAGAGCGGCTCCTTGCCCCAGCCCTCGCCCTCGTAGAATAGCTTGGGCACGCCGCCGGAACTGTCCACCAGCTGCTTTATCTTCCAGGGCATGGAGCTCCGGTCCCTGGCCATCACCTCCGCCGGCTCATTTGTCCGGTCAATCCAGCCAAAGAGAAACTTCTTCTCCGAGCAGTACTGCTTCATCACCTCAATCACATCAGCGTCGCATTTAAAATTTATGCCGGCGTTTATGCCGGGGTCATACTTTCTCGCCTCGATTATAAGGCGGGCCATATGGTCCGAGCCTCCCCACGTTGGCAGGCCGGAAGCATAGGGGAATCCCCGCACCACCGTTATCCTCCCGTCAATGGCGGCCACATCTTTGCCTGTCCTGGCATCGGGCAGGGCGTAGACCAGGTTTACTCTTACTTCGGGCATGAGCAGCGCGAATTCGGCGCTCTCCTGGAGCATGGCCGTGGCCCGGGCCAGGTTGCCCAGTATCATATCCTCTTGCTGATTTGTGCTCAAAGCTTATCCTCCCAGCGTGCTGAAATAGGCTGCCCAGAACGGGTCCACCTTGACCGGCATAAGCGATTCTTTTTTTCCGTCTTTGCGGACGAAAACTCTATCTTTTTCCGTCACCTCGCCGATTTCCCAGGCAGCGATGCCCTTTTGTTTCAGGTCGTTGATGATTTTGGGCGTGTTTTCCGCGGTGGCGGCGATCACCAGCGTGCCCTCGCCGATGGAGATGAGCGGGTCGATATTGAAGTGCTGGCAGACAGCGTCTATCTCCTCCGGGATGACTATCTTGTCCTCGTAGATGGTTACACCCGTATTGGAGGCTTCGACTATCTCGTATATGCCGTTCAGCAGGCCGCCTTCGGTGGCGTCATGCATGGCATGGGCATTGGGGCCGGCGATAAGCGCATCTGGCACCACGCTCATCGCCATGAAGAGGGCTTTGGCCTTCTCCACGATGTCCCGTCCGAACTTCTCCGTTAATGCCTTCTCCGCCTGGAAAGCCAGGATGCCGGCCGCCTCCACCGCCGGGCCTTTGGTCATGATGACGCGGTCGCCAACCTTGGCGTTGGATGGCGGGGTAAGCTGCTCCTTTTTCCCGATGCCGAACATGGTGCAGCCTCCGTTCAGTGGATAGCCGATGCCGGGAACGACGCCGGTGTGCCCGCCGATGATGGCGATGCCCAGCTTCTCGCATTCCTGATGAACCTCCAGCCATATATGCTCCAGAACGCTCTCCTCCGTGCCCGGTGGCAGCAGCAGGCAGATGGTCATGTACTTGGGCGGCACGCCGAGCACGGCGACATCGCTGGCGCAGATATGGACGATTGCCCAGCCGAAGTGCGGCATGAGCACTGGCATGCCAAAGGTCGGGTCTTCCGCCACCACCATGACCTCGCCGCCGGGCAGCTCGACCACGCCGGCATCAACGCCGTGTCTGGGGCCAATCAGCACCGAGGGGTCCGCTTTACCGAGGTGGGGGAAGATAACCCGGTCAAACGTTGCTTTGTCTACTTTGCCTATCTCCGGTAACATATTCCCTCCTTTGCAGTGGTGAATGTTTAAAAATCAGCCATTGCTCTTCAGCAGTGGCGACATGGCTCTCAGCTTGGCCACAATGCGGGGCAATACCTCCAGCACCCGGTCGATTTCCTCCCCGGTGGTCCACTTGCCCAGGCTGAATCTCAGGGAACAGTGCGCTTCAAGCGGCGAGAGACCGAGAGCAAGCAAGACGTGGGATGGTGTTTCTTCAGCCGAACTGCAGGCCGAGCCCGTTGAACAGCAGATGCCTTCCCCGTCAAGGTTCAGGCACATCGCCTCGCCCTCAGCATAGGCGATGCTCACGTTGACGTTATTGGGCAGCCTGACCTGTGGATGACCGTTGAGGTGGGTATGGTCGATTTTCTCCAGGATGCCATCGATTAATTTATCGCGGAGGCGGGTTACCCTTTCCGCTTCTTCATCCATCTCCTGCTGCGCAATCTGCGCCGCCTTTCCCAGGCCGACAATGCCGGGGACATTGTGGGTGCTGGCCCTCCGCCCGAACTCCTGGTCGCCACCGTGCATGAAAGGGACAATCCTGGTGCCTTTTCTCACGTAGAGAACCCCCACTCCCTTGGGGCCGTACAGCTTATGGGCGGACAGTGAGAGCAGGTCAACGCCGAGTTCATCCACACTGAAAGGGACATGCCCCACCGTCTGCACGGCATCGGTGTGCAGATAGACGCCGGCGTCTCTGGCTATTTTGGCGATTTCGGCAATCGGCTGAACGGTGCCAATCTCGTTGTTGGCGTGCATAATGGAGACGATGATAGTTTTATCTGTAATCGCCCGGCGGACGTCATCGGGGTCGACCATGCCGTACTTGTCCACCGGCAGAAAGGTTACCTCGAACCCCTGCGTTTCCAGAAAGTGGCCGGTTTCCAGGATGGCGTGGTGCTCAATGGACGAGGTGATGATGTGATTGCCCTTATCCTTATTGACATGAGCTATGCCTTTCAGCGCGGTGTTATCGGCCTCGGTACCGCCGCTGGTGAAGACTATTTCCTCATCCCGGGCGCCGATGAGCGCCGCCACGCTGGCCCTGGCTTCTTCAACGGCCTCTTTCGCATCCTGGCCGCAGCCGTAAATACTGGAAGGGTTGCCGAAAGACTCGGTAAAGTAGGGAAGCATGGACCTGACGACGTCAGGGTGGGTGGGTGTGGTGGCGGCATAGTCAAGATAGATTCTCCTCATATTAACTTCCCTCGTTTCTACCATCTATTCTATAGGGCTATTCTATGGGGTCGACGCGTACCCCCTTGCTGGTGACCCAGGCAATGCCCTGTTCGATGCCCTTTTCGTCACCCTCAAGCTCGAGCACAATCCAGCCCTCATCTTCGGAAAGGTCGGCACGGCGGATATTGGTAACCAGATTAAATTGCTGGCCG